>CAMEPD010000001.1 GCA_945931475.1 uncultured Muribaculaceae bacterium
GTGCCTGGGTTTCGGCATCCTTCTCCACATCCTCGGGCATACCCTTCTTGATGGCTTTCTTCAGGCCGTCGATGGCGTCGCGGCGGGCGTTGCGCACCGACACCTTGGCTTGCTCGGCTTCACCCTTCGACTGCTTTACGAGCTGCTTGCGGCGCTCCTCGGTCAGCGGCGGGATGGAGATGCGGATTACCTCGCCGTTATTCTCGGGGGTGATGCCAAGTTCGGAGTTCAGGATAGCCTTCTCTATCTCCTTGAACATGGGTTTCTCCCAGGGGGTTATGGCGATGGTGCGTGCGTCGGGCACCGAGATGTTTGCGACATTCGACAGGGGTGCCGGCGAGCCGTAGTACATCACGCGGATGCCGTCGAGCAGCTTGGGGTTGGCCTTGCCTGCACGGATATGGCTCAGCGCCTCGTCGAGATATTCCACAGCCATGGCCATCTTCTCTTCGGCCGGCTCGAGGTAAGTTTTGGGGTCAGTCATTGTATTTCAATTTAAAGTGTTTTCAATTTATAGAACCTGCCTTAATATACGAGGGTGCCGATGGTGTCGCCGTCGAGCACCTTGGCCAGGTTGCCGGGGGTGTCCATGTCGAAGACCACAATGGGCATGTGGTTCTCCTTGCACAGGGCCGTGGCCGTGAGGTCCATTACCTTCAGGCCGCGGGTGTACACCTCGTCGTAGGTGATTTCGGTGAACTTGGTGGCGGTGGGGTCCTTCTCGGGGTCGGCCGTGTAGATGCCGTCGACGCGTGTTCCCTTGAGCATCACGTCGGCCTCAACCTCCACGGCGCGCAGCGCCGCACCGGTGTCGGTGGTGAAGTAGGGGCAGCCTGTGCCGCCCGACAGGATGGCTACCGCGCCCCCCTTCATGGCCTCGATGGCGTGCCATTTGGAGTAATACTCGCCGACGGGATACATATTCAGGGCGGTGAACACCTTGGCCGGCTGCCCGATGGCCTCGAGGGCCGAACTCAGCGCCAGCGAGTTGATTACCGTGGCGAGCATACCCATTTGGTCGCCCTTTACGCGGTCAAATCCCTTGGTGGCTCCCTGCATGCCGCGGAAGATGTTGCCCCCGCCGATAACGATGGCAATCTGGATGCCCGTGGCGGCTGCCTCCTTAATCTGGCGGGCATACTCCCCGAGGCGCTCCGGGTCAATGCCGTAATGCTGCGCGCCCATCAGCGATTCGCCGCTGAGTTTCAGCAGTACGCGGTTGTATTTTGTCCTCATTTCTGTCAAAAAATATAATTTTTACAAAAATAGCATTTATTTCCCGAATGTGACAAAAAATAGTTGACCTTTCTTTAGCCAAATTTGTTTTAATGATGTCTGTAAACTTGGTTTTACACCTTATTTAATAAATTTTACCCTCAAAATTAACTTGAGATACAGAATTTAAGTTAACTTTGCATCCGGTTTGCGACACCCTCCCCCACGGGGTGGTGACGCCGACCCACTAACAACTCATAAAATGGAAGAAAAGAAACTTGACCGCATCAGCTATGCCCTGGGTCTGAGCATGGGCAATAATTTCCGTGCTTCGGGCATCAACGAAATCAACGTTGAAGATTTTGCCGACGGCGTGGCTGCCGTGTTCTACGGTTCAAAGCCCAAAATGACTTACGACGAGGCCAAGACCGTTATACGCGACTACTTCACCGAGATGGAGAAGGCCCAGCAGGCCGAAGCCCTCAAAGCCGCCGAAGCCAACAAGGCCGAAGGCGATAAGTTCCTCGGCGAAAACGGCAAACGTGCCGAGGTGCTCACCACCCCCTCGGGCCTGCAGTATGAAATCCTGCGCCAGGGCGACGGCCCCAAACCTACCGACAAAGACCAGGTGGAGGTACACTACACCGGCAAACTGCTCGACGGCACGGTCTTCGACTCGTCGGTCGACCGCGGCGTACCCGCCACCTTCGGCGTAACCCAGGTTATCCCCGGATGGGTCGAGGCCCTGCAGCTGATGAACGTCGGCTCGAAATGGCGCCTGTTCATCCCCTCGCAGCTCGCCTACGGCCCCACAGGCACCCCCGGCGGCCCCATCGGCCCCAACGCCACACTGATTTTCGACGTTGACCTGCTTAAAATCATCGGCAAATAACCGCGCTGACCGATGAAACTCAGATTTTTAGCAGCGATATCGCTCGTGTGTGCGGCTTCAGCCGGATACGCGGCGATTACCCCCCGCCTGGATGCCGGCAATCCCACCCCTGACGAAATCGCCTCCTCTAAGGCGATTATCCAGCCCAACGATACGGTGGCTGTGAACTACACGCAGGCAGAGGCCGACTCATGCGTGGCTGCCTTCGCCACAATCATGGCATCGTACATCCGTCCCGAACTGCAGAAACAGTTCGGCGACGACCCCAAAGCCCGCGAAGAATTAGCCCGCGGCATCGCCCACGCCTTCGACATCCGCAACGACGAGGCTCCCTACTATATGGGCGTACGCATGGGTCTGGGCATGATTGAGCGCGTCGAAGGGATGGAGCAGATGGGCTACCCCGTGTCGCCCGACGTATTCGTGCCCGCTTTCAGCAAGGCCCTTGCAGGCCCGGTGATGGGATTCGACGAGACGAGCGCCGACGCATACCTGCGCCGCTTCATGAACATCATCTACCCGCCGGCCGAACCGCTCACCCCCGAGTCGCAGCAGGCATTTCTCGCCGAGCAGAAAGCCCGCGAAGGGGTTATCGAACTCCCCGGCGGCGTGCTCTTCGAGGTACTCACCGAGGGTGAAGGCGCCATGCCCGGCCCCGGCGACTCCGTGAAGCTCACATACATGGGCGCGCTGGCCGACGGCACGGTCTTCGACGTAACAGACACCCCCGTCTCGCTGCCCGTGTCGGGCGTGGTCCCCGGCTTCAGCGAGGCATTACAGCAGATGAAACCCGGCGGCAAATACCGCGTGTTCATCCCCGCCGACAGGGGTTACGGCGACCAGGGTGCCGCAGGCGTCATACCCCCGGGAGCCGCTCTCGACTTCACCGTCACTCTCCTCGAAATTGAAAAATAAATTTACACACAATAAATAATTAAAGCAAAATGAAGAAAATCATTCTCACTTTAGCTACAGCACTCCTTGTGGGCGCTGCATTCACCTCTTGCAACAAGGGCGAAAACGCCGCTTCTGGCGAAAACGCCGCTCTGGGTGACTCCATCGCCGACGCCCTCGGCTGTTTTGCCGGCGCACAGTCGGCTATGGGATTCCAGCAGATGAGCCTCAGCGGCGACTCCGCACGTATGGCCAAAATGAAGAAAGAGGACTACCTCCGCGGCCTCAAGACCATCCTCGATGCCGATACCAACTCGCTTGCATACTACGAAGGCATCCAGATGGGCCTCCAGCTCGTCAACCCCATCCTCGGCATGAACAACGACGCCGGCATACCCGTCAACAAAGACAAAGTATACGAGGCATTCAAGACTGTCTTCATGCAGGACTCCGTGCAGGATATGAGCGTCTACTATACCAAGTATCAGGAGGTTATGCAGAAAGCCCAGGAAATCATGAAAGCCAAGCAGGAGAAAGCCATAGCTGAATCGCCCGCTGCCAAGGACAACCTCAAGGCAGGTCAGGAATACCAGGCCAAAATGCTCAAAGAGGGTTATAAGAAAAGCTCTACCGGCCTCATCTACAAGATTGAGAATCCCGGCACAGGCGCACCCGCTACCGACGCCGACAATATAACCCTGTCGTACGTCGGCACCCTCGTCAACGGTCAGGAATTCGACAAGAACGACAACGCCACATTCTCGCCCGCACAGGTAGTGCCCGGCTTCGCCGAAGCCCTTAAGCTCGTGGGTAAAGGTGGCAAAATCATCGCCGTTATACCCGCCGACCTCGCATACGGCCTGAACGCTCCCCAGCAGATCGGCCCCAACCAGACCCTGGTCTTCACCATCGAAATCAAGGACATCCACACCGCAGCCCAGGCAGCCGCAGCCGCCCAGATTAAGGCCGGTGCGCCCCAGGTGAAGTAAAAGGCTGTTTAAACCACCCCGAAAGCATCACAGGCGGCGTGTCGAAATTGACACGCCGCCTGTAATGCTTTAGAGGAGACAGGATTTACTGGAACTTTTCGCCGAAGGTCCGGCGCGCATCGTTGACCATCAAGCGGATGCGCTGCTCGTCGGCCAACGGACAGATGAGCAGCACGTCGCCGGCGTCGGCTATCACAAAATCTTTCAGACCGTCGACCACCACGAGCTTGTGCGGGTCGGAGACGGCAAAAAGATTGTTGGTCGACTCGTAGGCCATCACGGTGCAGTTCTGCGTGACGTTGCCGTCGCGGTTCTTGGGCGAATGCTCGTAGAGCGAGCGCCACGACCCGAGGTCGTTCCAGCCGAAAGTCACTGTCTCGACATACACGTTCTGCGACTTCTCCATAAGCGCGAAGTCGATGGAGATGCCGATGATGCCGGGGTAATTCTCCTCGATGAAACGCTTCTCGGCCGGAGTGCCGAAGAGTTCCTTGCCGCGCTCGAAGGTCCGGGCCATGTCGGAGGCGTGCTCCTTCAGTTCATTGATGATGGTCGACGCGCGCCACAGGAAAATACCTGAGTTCCAGAAGAATTCGCCGCTGTCGACAAACACGCGGGCGATGTCAGACTTCGGTTTCTCGGTGAAGGTCTTCACCTTGTGGATGTCGCCCTCGACCTTCGGACCAATCTGTATGTAGCCATAGCTGGTCTCGGGACAGGTGGGGGTGATGCCGAGGGTGAGCAGGGCGTCGTGCTTCTCGACGAAATCAAAGCCGTCGAGTATGGCCTTGGCGAAGATATTTTCGCGGGTGATGATATGGTCGCTCGGAGTTACGACAATCGAGGCCTCGGGGTCGCGGGCGATGATGTGGTACGACGCCCAGGCGATGCAGGGAGCGGTGCTGCGGCGCGCCGGTTCGAGCAGGATCTGGCTGTCGTCGAGCATGGGGAGCTGCTCGCGCACCAGCGGGGCGTACAATTCGTTGGTCAGCAGTATTATATTTTCGGGGGCGACAATTTCGCTGATACGGTCGTAGCTCATCTGCAGGAGGGTGCGGCCCGTACCGAGGAAGTCGATAAACTGCTTTGGGCGCGACGTGCGGCTGTACGGCCAGAAACGGCTACCGATTCCGCCGCAGAGTATCACGCAGTATCTGTGGGGGGTGATCATGGTGCGATAATGTAACTTTGGAATGGCTAAATTACTAAATTCCCGAGCCCTTTGCAAGTCTTTTGCTCAATAACATATTTTCCACGCACGGAATGGAGCCGGGAGGCTCTTCCGGGCGCGGAAACTCAAAACTTCGCAAGGGGTTGCGTATGCTGGTCGGCGGCGGCCTGTGCCTCAATCAGATACCGTATCATAGCGTCGTTGTTTACGATAATCTGTTCGAGCGAACGGGTGTACTCCTCGTAGTCGTCGGGCGAACGGCGTGCCACCCCCGAGTTGACGGCGGCCTTGATAATGGCCGGAGCCACCGACGTGAGCAGACGGCGGTCGTAGGGTTTGGGCAGTATGTAGCTGCGGCCGAACTCGAGGTGCGGCTCGTGGTAGGCCTTCTTCACATCGTCGGGCACCGGTTTGTGGGCCAGCGCGGCGATGGCGCGGGCGGCGGCTACCTTCATGGCTTCGTTGATTTTGACGGCGCGGCAGTCGAGAGCCGCACGGAATATGTAGGGGAAGCCAAGCACATTGTTAATCTGGTTGGGATAGTCGCTGCGGCCGGTGGCGAAAATCAGGTCGTTGCGCGAGGCCATGGCCTTGTCGTAGGCAATCTCGGGATTAGGGTTGGCCAGGGCGAAGACAATGGGTTTTGGAGCCATAAGGCGCACCATCTCGGGGGTGAGCACATCGGCTACCGACAGCCCCAGGAAAATATCGGCGCCCCGGATAGCGTCCTCCAGGGTGTGGATGTCGGTACGGTCGACGGCGAATTTGCGTTTGTAGGCGTTGAGGTCGGTGCGCTGCGAGGTGATTACACCCTTCGAGTCGCACATCACAATATTCTCTCGTTTCATGCCCAAGGCGCAGTACAGGTTCGTGCAGGCCATGGCCGCGGCGCCGGCGCCGTTTACCACCATGTGCACCCGGTCGATTTTCTTGCCCTGGATTTCGAGGGCGTTGAGCAGTCCGGCGGCCGATATGATGGCCGTGCCGTGCTGGTCGTCGTGCATCACCGGGATGTCACACTGGGCGCGCAGCCCCTCCTCGATTGTGAAGCACTCGGGGGCCTTGATGTCCTCGAGGTTGATGCCGCCGAATGTGGGTGTGAGCGATTTCACTATATCGATAAACTTGGCGGGGTCCTTCTCGTCGATTTCGATGTCGAAAGCGTCGAGACCGGCGAACACCTTGAACAGCAGTGCTTTGCCCTCCATTACGGGCTTCGAGGCCTCCGGACCGATGTTGCCCAGGCCCAGCACGGCGGTACCGTTGGTGATTACGGCCACCAGGTTGCCACGGTTTGTGTAGGCGTAGGGAGTGGCCTCGCCGGCGGCGATGCGCAGGCAGGGGTATGCCACGCCGGGCGAGTATGCCAGGGCCAGGTCGTGGGGCGTAGAATATGGTTTGGTGGGAACTACCTCGATTTTGCCGGCTTTCGGCAGACGATGGTAATTGAGAGCTTCTCTTTCAGTAACGTTCGATTTCATAAACAAATCCGGCCGAGTCAGTGGCCGGTTCCATAGTTAAAACGCGCGGGAACGGCGCATGGTTTTGACCGGTCCCGAATTTAGAAGGTATTTATGCAACATATCGCTGCAATTCCGCGTTTTTTAATAAAACGGATATTTATGAGAGAAATTATGTTAATACGAGGATTATCGGCCATACTTTTTTCGTGCATGATGCTGCTGCCGGGCAAAGCCCGGGCCGTCAGCCCGTACAATATACTCGAGGAACGCGCCGCCCGCTTCTTCAACCAACAGGAGTGGAACCAGGCCGCCGCCGTCTACGACCTGATGATTGACGAGAAGGGCAACATCCCGGAGGTCTACGGCCATGCCGTGGTGGCCAATGCCATGCGCGGCGACTCCATCGCCCAGATGCGTCTGATGGCCAAGGCTCTCGACAATCATGTACCCTTCGATTCGGTGTTCTCGCGGGTGCGCCAGTGCAGTTTCTCGTTGGGCAAAGCCAACCTCTACGAGCGCTTCCTCACCGGAGTGCGCGCCACATATCCGTGGATGAAACGCAACATCGACTCGCAGCTTCTCAACTATTACACCTTCCGGCGCGACGGCGCCATGACCATCCGCTACGCCGAGATGATGCTCGACGGCGCCCCCGACAACATCAACTTCCTGCTGCTCAGGGCATCGGGGTATGTGCAGAGCGGCCTGATGGACCGGGCCATGCAGACCTACAGCGAAGTTCTTGCCCTTGACCCCGACAACATCCCGGCCCTCCTGAATCTCGGCAACTACTATTATCAGACCGGCGACCCCACACGCGCCCGCCCCTACCTGGAGCGAGCCTATACCTTGCGCCCTACCCCCTACCTGGCCACCCTCCTCGCCCGGTGACCGCCACCCCCTGTTTTTTTACTGCGGTGCAGCCCCCCCCGTCAGCGCCTCCCTTGTCTCCGTCCGAAATCGGCCGGTTTCGGACGGAGACCCTCCTTTCCCCTTTCTGAAAAGGTTAAACGTACCAAGCCCCGCTGGAGGTCAGCGGGGCTTGGCGGCGGGTAGCCCATAGCAGAATCGAACTGCTCTTTCAAGAATGAAAATCTTGCGTCCTAACCGATAGACGAATGGGCCAAAAATCAACCCATCTGCTCTCGCGAGCCGGTGGGAGAAAATTACGAGAATATAATTGGATAAGTATCGAATTCTGTATCGTTGCAGCTAAGCGGGGCGCGGGGCCGGGCACGCTGTGTACGTTCTCGGAATTTAGCCTAACTTGTTGATGTAGAGGGCGAGTTTGCTCTTGAGGTTCGAGGCTTTGTTCTTCGAGATAGATTTCTTCGAAGCGAGGCGGTCGAGCATGGCTTCTACTTTTACGTAAGTTTCCTGAGCCTGAGCCTTGTCGGTCATGGCGCGGAGGCGACGCACAGCGTTGCGTGCGGTCTTAGCGTAATAGCGGTTGCGGAGGCGGCGGCTCTCTGTCTGGCGGATGCGTTTTAAAGCTGATTTATGGTTTGCCATTTCGTTTGAAATCTCTTGTTTCGTTATTTTTTGATATAATTAGTAGCCCATAGCAGAATCGAACTGCTCTTTCAAGAATGAAAATCTTGCGTCCTAACCGATAGACGAATGGGCCGCCTCGTAAGGCAACTGTGCCGTGTGTGAGGGATTTAGCATCCCGGCAGCGCGAGAAGCGTCCTCTCTCCGGCGCAATTTGCGACTGCAAAGTTATTACATTTTTTCGATATGCCCAAATTTTTTCATATTTTTTTATTTTTCACGGCATTAACGGGGGGGTATCCGGGGGATTTTCGCTAACTTCGTGGCATGAAACTGAAGATTGCCATTGTTACACCGGCTTCAATCATCAAGCCGGAACTGGTCGACGGGGCCTGCGCCACGCTCCGCGCATGGGGCTGCGAGCCGCAGGAGGGCGAGCACGTTCGGGGCGAGCACGGGTCGTTCGGCGGCTCATACGAGGAGCGTCTATCCGACCTGCGCGATGCCATGGCCGACCCGGAGGTCGACGCCATACTCTGCTCGCGCGGCGGCTACGGATGCGCTCACCTGCTGGATGCGCTTGATGCCGACGAAGCGCTCTGGCGATACCCCAAGCCGGTAATCGGCTTCAGCGATGTGTCGGCGCTCCATGCCCTCTGGCGCAAGCACGGTCTGAGTTCGGTGCATTCATCCATGGCCAAGCACTTAGCCAACTTCGGGCCCGGCGACCCGATTAACCGTCGGCTGCTCTCAATCCTGCAGGGCGAGGGCTGCCAGGCCGTGGAGTGGATGCTCCCCGACGCGCCCTTCGCACCCGGCCGCGAGACGCTACCCATGCACGCCGACGGCGAGGCCGCAGCGCCCATTGTCGGGGGCAACTTAGCGGTGACGCAGGCTCTCATCGGCACCCCCTACGACCCTTTCGTGCCCGGCGCGATTATTTTGGTGGAGGATATAGCCGAACCTATATATAAGGTGGAGCGCATTTTCAGGCAGCTGCGCATGGCCGGCATCCTGCGGCGCGCGGCCGGACTGATTGTAGGGCGTTTCACCGAATACCGCCCCTCGCGCGACCACGAGTCGATGGAGCGGATGCTCTCGCAGTTTGTCGGCGACCTGCCGCAGGGCGCACCGGTGGCCTTCGGCGCACCGGTGGGACACTTCGACGGCAACCTGCCGCTGCTGCTGAACACCCCGGCGCATTTCACCGTGGCCGACGGCCGCGCCCGCATCGAATGGCCCTGACGCAATATTTGAAGTCCCGAGGCGTTTCTGATATGGCATTAACAAGAAGAGAGATGGCACAAGAGGAGAAGAGACTCGACAACCACCGCATCCTGAAAAATTCAGCGATGCTCTATCTCCGTACCTTCCTGACAATGGCCGTGGGGCTCTACACCTCGCGTGTGGTATTGGAGGTGCTGGGCGTCGACGACTTCGGTATCTACGGCCTCATCGGCAGCCTGGTCATACTGTTCAATTTCTTCACCAACACGCTGTCGAGTTCGTTGTCGCGCTTCTTCTCGTTCGACATCGGTTCGGGCGACGACGCGCAGCTGCGCAAGACCTTCGGCGCCTCGATGACCTTAGTGCTCGGCGTGGCCTTGGTGATTCTGCTGATTACCGAAACGGCCGGTATCTACGTGGTGAATGGCCTGAACATCCCCGAGGGGAGCCGTACGGCCGCCATGTGGGTGTATCAGTTTACGGTGGTCACCATCATAGTAAACATAGTGCAGGTGAGTTTCGGCGCCAGCCTCGTGGCGCACGAACACATGGGCACGTTCGCCTATCTCGACATACTCAATACCACCCTCAAATTAGCCGCCATCTTTATCCTGAAATACGTATCGGCCTGCAAGCTCGAGCTTTACGGTTTCCTGGTGATGATGGTGATGATACTCGTCACGTCGGTGTCGGTGATATACTGCCGTCACCACTTCCAAGAGTGCCGCAGCCGGTTGGTATTCCGCTGGCGCGATGTGCGGCCGATAATGTCGTTCTCGGGCTGGATGCTCTACAAGACCGTCTGCGACACCAGCCGCGTCACGACCGTGAACGTGCTGATCAACCTCTATTTCGGCGTTGCGCTCAACGCCGCGCTCGCCATCGCCATGAACGTCGGCTCGAACGTCCTCAAATTCCTCAGTTCGGTATTCCTCTCCTTCAAGCCACAGATTGTGAAGGCCTACGCCATGCAGGCCTTCGCGAATATGCAGTCGCTCATAGTCAACGCCCTGAAGTTCTCGCTGTCGGTGCAGCTGATAATCTGCATACCATTGATAATAGAGATGCCCTACATACTGCACTTATGGTTAGGCGATTACCCGGCGTATGCCGTGGTGTTCTGCCGCCTGATAGCCGTAGCCATGTGCGTGGAGGTGATAATGATGATTCTCGAATTCGGCATCAACGCCACGGGGCGCATCATGGCATACAGCCTGCTCCACGGTACCCTGATACTCTCCATCGGTCTGATAGCGTGGCTGACACTGGCGCTCGGAGCGCCCCCGGCGTCGGTCTACCTGGTGCAGATAGGTGTAGGAGTGGTGTGCGTGGCCGTGGATATATTCCTGCTCAAACGGCTTGTACCGCAGCTGCGTATCGTGCCTATACTCAAGCTGTTCCTGCGCCTGGCCGTGATATTCCTGCCGGTAGCCCTGGGGAGCTATTACGCCGGCGAGTGGCTGGTGCCCGAGGGCTTCTGGCGCTTTATAGTTGTGGGTAGCGTCGACGTAGTGCTCGGTGTGGCAGTGGTTTACGCCTTCATCCTGCCCGAGAGCGCGCGTCAGGCCGTGCGCCGCAAGCTTCACCTGGACTGAAGCGCCGCCCGCGGCTTACGCCAATTTGCTATAACAGCGGAAAATGCGTACCTTTGCGCCCGTAAAACAATCAATACGAGCTTGTTTAAAAACAATCAATAAATTATTATGGAGCTGGATACCCTTACCGCCATTTCGCCTGTCGACGGCCGCTATCGCGGCAAAACGTCAGGCCTTGACCTCTATTTTTCGGAATTCGCACTCATCCGCTACCGCGTAAAGGTAGAGGTGGAGTACTTTATAGCGCTTTGTGCCGAAGGTCTGCCGCAATTGGCCGATGTCCCCGCCGACGCCCCGGCGCGCCTGCGCGAAATCTACGAGAATTTCTCGGAGGCCGACGCCCGCCGCATCAAGGAGCATGAATCGGTTACGAATCACGACGTAAAGGCCGTGGAGTACTTCCTGAAGGAGCGTTTCGATGCCATGGGCCTGGCGAAATGGAAGGAGTTCATCCACTTCGGCCTGACCTCGCAGGATATCAACAACACATCGGTGCCGATGTCGGTAAAGGACGCCCTCCACGATGTGTTCGTGCCGCTGCTCGACAAGCTGATTGCAGCCCTGGAGGCCCGTGCCGCCGAATGGCGCGATATACCGATGCTGGCCAAGACTCACGGCCAGCCGGCGTCTCCCACACGCTTAGGCAAGGAGATGGAGGTGTTTGTGTACCGTCTGCAGCAGCAGCGCCGCCTGCTGCTCGAGGTGCCCGTCACCGGCAAATTCGGCGGCGCAACGGGCAATTTCAACGCCCACCATGCCGCATACCCCGAGAAGGACTGGCGCGCATTCGCAGCCGACTTCCTGGAGAAGCATCTCGGCATCGGCCGCGAAACCTACACCACCCAGATTTCGAACTACGACAACTTAGCTGCCCTCTTCGACGCCCTGCGCCGCGTCAACACCATCATCCTCGACCTCGACCGCGATGTGTGGATGTATGTGTCGATGGAATATTTCAAGCAGAAAATCAAAGCCGGCGAGGTCGGTTCGTCAGCGATGCCCCACAAGGTCAACCCCATCGACTTCGAGAACTCCGAGGGTAACCTCGGTATCGCCAACGCCGTCTACGCACACTTGGCGCAGAAGCTGCCGGTATCGCGCCTGCAGCGCGACCTCACCGACTCGACCGTGCTCCGTAACATCGGCGTGCCCATGGCCCACAGCGTAATCGCCATCCACTCGACCCTTAAGGGCCTCGACAAACTGCTGCTCAACGAGAGCGCCATCAGCCGCGACCTCGACAATATGTGGAACGTGGTAGCTGAAGGCATCCAGACCATATTGCGACGAGAGGGCTACCCCCACCCCTACGAGACCCTCAAACAGCTCACCCGCACCAACACCAAGGTGACCGCCGAATCAATCGCCGAATTCATCGAAACCCTCGACGTGGCGCCCGCCGTCAAAGCTGAGCTCCACGCCCTGTCACCGGCCACCTACACCGGCCTCTAATCCGGTATAAACCATGATACAGACGCTGAAAAACAACCTGCTGACGGTCACCGCCTCGACCCACGGCGCCGAGCTGCAGAACATCACCGCCAATTTCAACGGTCACGAATACCTCTGGCACGGCGACCCGGCATTCTGGGGTCGCCGCTCGCCGGTGCTTTTCCCGCAGGTAGGGCAGTCGTGGGACGGCGTGTTCCGCATCGACGGCCACGAGTACCACATGGGTCAGCACGGCTTCGCCCGCGACATGGATTTCGAGGTGCTCGACACCGACATCGAGGACGAGATATGGTTCCGCCTCGACGCCACCGACGAGGCCCTCCTCCGCTATCCGCGACGCTTCCGCCTCGACATCGGCTACCGCCTTCAGGGCGAACGTCTTACAGTGCTTTGGCGCGTCGAAAACCACGACACCCGCTCGATGGATTTCCAGATTGGCGCCCATCCGGCATTCATGTTGCCGGAGTTCAGCGCTGCCGACCCCGTGCACGGCTACTTCGCCTTCGATGCACGCGACTTGCGCTCTCAGGTCATCGCCGAGAAAGGATGCGTGGGCACCGCCGAGAAGGCCGTTCCCCTCGCCGACGGTTTCCTCCCCATCGAAGCATCGACCTTCGCCGATGACGCCCTGATTTTCGGCGGCAACCGTGTGCATCGCGTATCGCTGTTAACCAAGGAGAAAGCCCCGTATCTGTCGCTGTTTTTCCGCTCGCCTTACGTTGGGCTATGGGCCCCGAAACCCGATGCGCCGTTCGTGTGCATCGAACCATGGTACGGCCGCGCCGACAGCGTCGGCTACACCGGTGATTTCCACGGCAAAACCGCCGTCAACACCCTGCAGCCCGGCGAAACCTTCAACGCCGAATACACCATCATCTTCGAGAACATCTGACACTCACTCCCGACCCATGCCGAGTCCCGGAATCTACCATACGCCGATTCCGGGACTCGGCGTATGACAAACTGTCACCGGGGCGCGCATAAGAGCCATAAAAGTGAAGAAAAGATTAAAAAGGATAAGCAACCGCACAATAAAATTACGATTTTGTTTGTCGCCAAGTGAAATTATCATTATCTTTGCGCTTACCTTGGGTTAAACAACGAGGCTCTCCGATGCCGGCAAGCCTCCGCGACACCCTTGATTTTTCCGACCTTTGCCTTACTCAATCTGCTGAATAAAGTCCCTTAAATCAACCGGTTCATCACTATCCGGAAAATCAATTTTCAGAATTTAAGAGGCTGTTTAAAAACAGCCTCGAATACAAACCCCGATACTATAAGATTATGTCACCACGCAGAACAGGGGGCCGCACCCGACTTCACACACCGGCCCGCAACAACCGCTCCAGAGGCGGATCATCGAAAAAAGGTCTGATTATCAGCCTGGGAATCATCGGCATAGCCGCCATTGGCCTGCTGATTTATTTCCTGATTCCGAAGGGAGGCGACAACTTCAGCATGAAGAAACTCGACAAATATGTCGAGGAGATGAACCCGAGCACTCAGGTGAACCCGGGCGCATCGGTGTACCTTGACTTCTCGAACGGCATGATCGACGCCTACGCTACTCCCGAGGCGCAGCATGTACTCAAATGCGTGATTGACAAACTCAACGGGCCAAAAACCGGCTATGAATTCTTCTCACTGGCCAGCGATTCGATTACAGCCATGCAGAACATGAGCCAGACCGAGCTCTACAACAGAATCATGAACCCCGCAAGCTACGACCAGGAGCGAGCTCCCATCGAGGCCACCCTCCGCACCATCGTCGACAGGAATCAGGCGGCGGTACTGGTCACCGACTTCGAGGAGTACAACAACGGCCGCATTACCGTAATCGACGAGAACAGCGGCGAGCCCCTCTGCTTCTACGACCTCAGCAGCGATTTCACCACCGAGGACGCCATGGTAGTGGGCAGCTTCACAGTCAACGACTCAGGCGACTGGGAATTCGAAGCCCTGGGCAAAGGCTACAACGGTGGCCTTCAGACCCTTGTCGAAATCTACGCCTCATAAACAGCTGAAAATCATGGCTATAAACAACAGTAAAAAACAGGATTTCGACCTTCATAAAGGCTCGAAGATGTCGTTCGACCTCTCGAAGGAGAACCGCATGACCTTTGACCTGGCCAAGGACGAACCCGAAGAGGCTCCGGGCCCCAGATCCGCCCCGGCGCCCAAACCGGCTGCCAAACCCACTCCTGCAGCCAAACCTATTCCCAAGCCCGCTCCGGTGCCCGAACCTATACCCGAGCCTGTGGAGAACCGTGGCGCCATCGCCCGCTACTGGTGGCTGTGGCTCATCGTTCTCGTGATTGTATGCTTCCTAATCTACTGGATCGTTGCCGCCGGCACGGTCAAAGAGGAGGAGGAAGAGCAAGCCGCGCAGGCTCCCGTCGAACAGGTCGACTCCACGGCTGCACCGGCTGATGAACCGGCCGCTGCCCCCGATGAAACCGAAGCGTCCGAAGCCGAAACCCCGGCAGCCGAGGCACCCGAGACTGAGGCTCCCGCAGCCGAGGCCACCGAGGCACAGACTCCGGCCGCTCAACCCGCTCCCGCTGCACCTGCCGCCAAACCAGCCGCCGCTCCCGCTCCCGGCGTAACTGACGACGTGCAGGCCGAGGCCGAGAAGGTTATCCGCGGCGAATACGGCTACGGCGTGGCCCGTCGCGATGCTCTCGGCGCGCAGTATAAGCCCGTCCAGGCCCGCGTAAACCAGATCCTTGCACAATAATCCCACATTATCCCTATACCCCTCCCTCCGTACACTCTATTTAAGGTAATGAGGGTGTATCAAAATTAATTTGAAGCATCCACTTGTAGGGTCGCGGCACAATGCTTTTAACTTAAGAATCGACAAAGAATGTAGGTACATCGCTTTGCGATGTCAGCGGTTTAGAATCAGAGAATTGCAACGTATACATCGCGAAGCGATGTCCCTACAATTACCTGAAACATCCTTAAGTTAAAAGCATTGGGTCGCGGAATGCCGCGGTCTTTCAGGCGACTGTAATACAACACTGATATTCAAGGTGTTAATGACAGGCCGAGACCCTACAACAAGGCGATGTGCTGAAATTTGACACATCCTCATACCTTGAGATTTTCAAAATATGTCAAAAATTCACCATTCCGGCTTGTCGGACCAGGAGGTCTTGAAAAGCCGCCGGGAGAACGGCGTCAATGTAATGACCCCTCCCGAGAAAGACCCGCTGTGGAAGCAGTTCCTCGAAAAATTTTCCGACCCGCTCATCAAAATCCTTATGGTGGCCGGCGTCCTCTCCGTCGGTATCTCATGTTACGAATTCTGGGGCCTCGGCAAGTCGGCCGAAGTGTTCTTCGAGCCCTCCGGCATCTTCGTGGCGATTTTCCTCGCCACGGGTCTGGCCTTCTACTTCGAGCTCAAGGCCGACAAGGAGTTCACCCTACTCAACCAGGTGAACGACGACGAGCCCGTTGAGGTTGTCCGCAACGGCAACGTCACCCAGGTGCCGCGTAAGGACATCGTGGTCGGCGACATCGTGATTCTCAACACCGGCGAGGAGATTCCCGCCGACGGAGAGTTGCTCGAAGCCACTTCGCTCAGCGTCGACGAATCGACCCTCACCGGCGAACCCCTCTGCCACAAAACCACCGACGAAGGCCGGTTTGATCCCGAGGCCACCTTCCCCTCCAACCACGTGATGCGCGGCACCAAAATCATGGAGGGACACGGCATAATGCGCGTGTTCGCCGTCGGCGACCGTACCGAAAACGGCAAAGTGTTCGAAGCCGCACAGATCGACGATTCGGTGAAGACGCCCCTCAACGAACAGCTCGACGGGCTCGGCGACAAAATCACCGTCATGTCGTACTGGATTGCCGGCGCCATCATAGCGGCCCGCGTAGGTCTATACTTCGTATATGTTGCAGATTTTGTGTGGATTGACTTCATCGCATACGTACTGCAGACCATCATGATAGCCGTGACGCTCGTGGTGGTTGCCGTGCCCGAGGGTCTGCCGATGGCCGTCACACTCTCGCTGGCCTACTCCATGCGCCGTATGCTCAAGACCAACAACCTGGTGCGCAAGATGCACGCCTGCGAGACCATGGGCGCCACAACCGTAATCTGCACCGACAAGACCGGTACGCTCACACAGAATCAGATGCAGGTCTACAGGACCGACTTCTTCGGCAACCCGCCCGACGAGGTACTCTACGAGGGCATCGCCCTGAACTCCACGGCGCAGCTCGACCTCTCCGGCGAGAAGCCTCAGGTGCTCGGCAACCCCACCGAGGGGGCCCTGCTACTCTGGCTCAGGGAACGCGGCGCCAACTACGCCGAGCTCCGCGAGAAAGCCGGCCGCCTCGACGAAGTGCCCTTCTCGACCGAACGCAAGTACATGGCCACGATAGTGAAATCGGCCGACGGCCGCAGAATACTCTATGTGAAGGGTGCGCCCGAGATAGTTTTCGCCATGTGTTCCGACACCGCCGGCGTCACCGGGAAAGAGGTCGATGCACGCCTGCTCGAATACCAGTCGATGGCGATGCGCACCCTCGGTCTGGCATACCGCGTGCTTGCCGACGGCGAGCAGCCCGTGCGCGACGGCAAACTCGTCGAAAACAACCTCACCTTCCTCGGTATCGTAGCCATCTCCGACCCCGTGCGCGCCGACGTGCCCGACGCCGTCCGCGAGGTTACCGACGCCGGAATCAAGGTGAAAATCGTCACCGGCGATACCCCGGGAACCGCCAAAGAAATCGGCCGTCAGATACACCTCTGGAACGACGCCACCGACTCCGACCGCAACATCATCACCGGCACCGAGTTCGCCGCACTCACCGACAAGCAGCTCGACGACCGCGTCGAAGACCTCAAAATCATCGCCCGCGCGCGCCCCTTGGACAAGAAACGCCTTGTCGAAGCGCTCCAGCGCAAAAACGAAGTGGTGGCCGTAACCGGCGACGGCACCAACGACGCCCCGGCCCTGAAGACCGCCCATGTGGGCCTCTCGATGGGCGACGGCACATCCGTGGCCAAGGAGGCTTCCGACATCACCATCATCGACAACTCATTCTCGTCAATCGGACGCGCCGTGATGTGGGGCCGCTCCCTCTTCCGAAACATCCAGCGCTTCCTCCTGTTCCAGCTCACGGTTAACGTCACCGCCTGTCTGCTGGTGTTAGTGGGGGCATTCCTCGGCACAGAGTCGCCTCTCACCGTCACCCAGATGCTCTGGATCAACCTCATCATGGACACTTTCGCCGCCATGGCCCTGGCTTCGCTGCCGCCATCGGAGAGCGTCATGAAAGACCGACCGCGTGACCGCAACGCCTTCATAATCGACGGCCCGATGTTCCGCGAAATCCTCGCCGTGGGCCTCTTCTTCTTCGCGCTGCTGCTTACACTCCTGATTATCTTCCAGCACACCGACGTAACCTGTCTCACCGACTTCCTCCACCTCGAGTGGGGACCGAAGAATGCAGTCACGCCCTACGAGCTGACCCTGCTGTTCACCATCTTCGTGATGACACACTTCTTCTACCTCTTCGACGCCCGCGCCTTCAAGACCGGTCGGAGTGCCCTGCACTTCAAGGGGTGCAACGGGCTGCTCACAATCGCCCTGATAATCCTCATCGGTCAGATTGCCATGGTCGAAATCCCCGGCGTCCAGAAGTTCTTCAACGTCGTGGGCCTGAAGTTCATCGACTGGGTCATCATCATCGTAGGCTCCTCGCTTGTGCTCTGGCTCCCCGAGCTCTACCGCCTCCTCAAAGGCGACCGCTGATCCCACCGTCACCGAATGCTTTAGAGGCTGTTTAAAATTATATGTTAAACAGCCTCTAAATTAGAAGTTCTTACAAGAATATGGAAGAAGATTTAATACTCTATCGCACAGAAGATGGCAAAAATCAAGTCAGTCTACTATCACGCGACGGCATGGTTTGGCTCAATCAGTCACAGATGGCCGAACTTTTTGCCACCTCTAAACAAAATATAGGTCAACATATCTCTAACATACTAAAGGACAGGGAATTATCTGCCGATTCAGTTGTAAAGGATTACTTTACAACTGGTGCTGACGGCAAACAATACAACGTTCAATTTTACTCTCTTGAAATGATAATGGCGGTTGGATTCCGAGTACGTTCCGTACGCGGCGTTCAATTCCGACAATGGGCCAACGCACATCTCAGCGCATTTCTTCGCAAAGGATTTGTTATAGATCGGAACCGGCTTATGAATCCTGATGGTCGCCCCGATTACTTTGATGAACTACTCAACGAGATTCGGTACATCCGGGCCTCTGAAAAAAGATTTTATCAAAAGATTAAAGATTTATTTGGTCTTGCCGTTGACTATAATAAAGACGATAAATCCGTACAAATGTTTTTCGCAGAGGCTCAAAATAAATTTCTCTATGCTGTTACCGGTAAAACAGCTGCAGAAATCGTAATGGAACGAGCCGATTCTACAAAAGAGAATATGGGTCTGACATCTTGGGAAGGACGCAGAGTCAATAAGGCCGATGTCATTATAGCCAAGAACTATTTGTATAAAGACGAGCTTGACATCCTCAATCGAATAGTGACAATCTTCCTCGATTCCGCCGAATTGCGAGCAAAACTTCGACAGACCACAACAATCCGTTTTTGGAAAGATAATATCGACCTCATCCTGAAGTCCAACGGTTTCTCAATTCTTGAGACAAAGGGTTCACGTAGTGCAATACAAGCCCAAAATACTGCATTCATTGAATATGAAAAATTCAAGGCATGGCGTAAACGTGCTGCTGCCGAGCTTGCAGACAAAGAAGATGCCGATGAACTGAAAGCCCTCCGTAACGCCATCAAATCCAAGGATATAGAACATAAATAAGCTCTCCATTTCTCCTGTTTACTACACCCCCGTTTGCCGACAGTCGACAAACGGGGGTGCTTGGTTTGGATGGCAATGGAGAAAGTGTATCCGTTCGAAAAGAGCCGACTCATCAAGGATACCATCAAGCCGGTTGATTTTGGACGGATACTGACAAAGAGTCTGAAAGACTCCATTCGTGTAGCCGGGGGTTGAGCGAACGCAGTGAGCGATACCCCCGGTTAAGGCACCCCCTCTTTGAGAGTCTGAAAGACTCCTTGTTCCCGTGGGACGAAGTCCCCGGATGAAATTATTGATGTCCGACAAAACTTTTTCGACGGATTCGCCAGAACAGATACAGTGTGGCGCCTACCACAATTACCAGAGGCCACCGGGGTACCAGAGGCCACCGGGGACGCCCTTTGGTGGAGACCTCGGATTGCTCGAGGTGCCTCTTTTGCTGCAAATACACCGTATCGCGTATGCGCTCGTGCACAGTCACCACCCGCTGCAGCTGCTGCACGCCTGCACTTCGACGTCTGAGCTGAACGCGCCCGGCGGTGCGCGCCGTATCGCCATACTCTACCCTGACGAAATCGACTATGGCCTCGAGGCTGTCGGATGTCGTCAATTCGGTCACAAGGCTGTCGCGCGTGTCGGCCATCCGCTCCGACGCAACCTCGGCGCTCATCTCCACACTCCGGGCCTCCGTCTTTTCGGTGCGTCGCGCCGACCGGCAACCCGTAGCACCGACGAATCCGAGGATGAGACACACTGCCACTACTATTGCCACTATTCTGTTCATTTTCATTATTTTACGATGTTAATATAAGATAGAATCGAGGCCAAATGTACGTCGGCAATACACTCTTTACCTTCATCCGACAGCAGGAAAGCCACATCCTCGGGGTTGTCCTGAAACAGATTTTCGGTGAGCACGGCCGCGCATTTCGTACCCCGGCAGATGGCGAAATTCGCCGTAAGATAGTGCTCGGGCGGCACGCTGCGGTTACCTCTAAGCCCCGCCATATCTGCGTTTTCCCATAGGAGCCGCGCCAGAAGTTTCGATTTCGCCGACGCATTCCGGGCCACCCACGAGCTGAACCCGCGCGACGTGTGCCATTTCCCGTCGGCCCCGGCCGCGTTGAGATGAAGCGATATCAGCAGGCAATTGTCCGCTCCGTATCTGTCGCACAGTTCGTTGACTCGCCGGCAGCGTTCGCGCAGGCTGATGTCGGTGTACTCCGGCGTTATCAGTACCGGCTCGAGGCCGGCCGCCTCGGCGCGCTGATAAAGCAATTTTGCGACCTGCCGGGCCCAGGCATATTCGCGCAGCTTGAAATCGGGGCTGCATTTCCCGGGGGTGTTGGCGCCGTGGCCATTGTCGATAAGGATTTTCATAGCTTGTCGGGGGAATTATTTAGGTCTTTAAGGTCTTTAAGGTCTTTAAGGTCGGTGAGAGGGGAAAGGTCGATGTCGAAGTGACGGGCGGTTTTGTCGACCATAATGCGCTGGAGCAGGCGCGCCAGACGCGAGCCGTTGCACGATGATTCGTTTTCCAGGATGCTCCATCCTTGCCAGAAACATACGGCTCCGGCGGCGATTTTCGTCAGGTCGAAGGGCATCCCGGCGGTGATGTAGCGCTGAATGAAGAACGCTAAGACGATAAGCGTCCAGGCGCGTATGATGGTGGAGAGTGTCCGGCCGAAAGCGCCGGAACTGAATTTGTACGCTCCGGCCCCGACACGTTCGGGGTGTGCGCGGGCCACGCGGCGTCCCAGACGCCAGGCCGAACGGCAGTCGAGGAGAATCATCACCGTGGCGAGAAGCAGGTAAGGGAGCGTGGGGAGGAGCGCCGCCGTAAGGGCGCCCAGAAGCGAGAACGCAGGGCGGACGGCATCGGCCGTCTCCGCCGCAGAGGTTGTGTGGATCATAGCTTAGTAATTTTTGATTTTCGATGCAAATTTATCATGAGTCAGTGGCCGGGGGCACCCCTACTTCTTCTACGCTGTCAAAAAATGGCTGATTATTTCGAAAGTTTTCGTACATTTGTGGTGCGACGACGGAGCTCCCCCCTGGAGCGCCTCCGCCTGACACCCAACCAACATAAATCTGCTTGCCATGCTTACCGACACAACCATTCAAAAGTATGACTTCGACCGGGTAATCGACCGCCACGGCTCGGGGTGCACCAAATTCGACGAACTGAAAAGCTTCTTCGGACGCGACAACCTTACGCCGCTGTGGATAGCCGATATGGACTTCCCGGTGTGCCCCGAAATCACCGAAGCGCTCCAGCGTCGTATAGCCCACCCCATATACGGCTACTCTCTGCCCGACGAAGGCTACTGGGAGTCGATTACCGCATGGCTCAGGCGGCGCCACAAATGGAGCGTTGAGCGTCAGGAGATTACGTTTGTGCCCGGCGTGGTGAAGGGCATCGGTTTCGCCATCAACTTCTTCACGCAGCGAGGCGACAAAGTACTGATACAGCCGCCGGTCTACCACCCCTTCAAGCGCGTAATCGAGGGTAACGGCCGTATAGCCGTGGCCTCGCCGCTGCACTTCGACGAACAGACTCACACCGTGACGATGGGCCTCGATGCCCTCGAGGCCGACATCGTGCGCGAGAAACCGCGCATGATGATACTCTGCAACCCACACAACCCGGTGGGCCTGCAGTGGGACCGCGACACACTCAGCCGCATCGGCACCATCTGCCGGCGCAACAATGTCATCGTTATCTCCGACGAAATCCACGGCGACCTGGTGCTCTACGGCAAGCCCCATTACCCCTTCGCCGCAGCCGGCGAGGATGCCGCGGCAGTGGCCGTGACATTCGGCGCCCCTTCCAAGACTTTCAACATCCCCGGCCTGGTCAGCTCGTGGTGCGTGGTGAAGAACCCCGAACTGCGCCGCCCCTTCTTCGACTGGCTGGAGGTCAACGAATTCAACGCCACCACCTTCGTGTCGACCATCGGCGCCGAAGCCGCCTACAACAACGGCGAGGAATGGCTCACGCAGGCCACCGCCTACATCGAGGACAACATCCGCATCACCCGTGAGTTC
The DNA here is from genome assembly GCA_945931475.1 of uncultured Muribaculaceae bacterium. Taxonomy (GTDB): domain Bacteria; phylum Bacteroidota; class Bacteroidia; order Bacteroidales; family Muribaculaceae; genus UBA7173. Next base: position 22,306 of record CAMEPD010000001.1, read on the forward strand.
CTGCGCGACAATCTGCCGCAGGTCACGATGGTGGAGCCGCAGGCCTCGTTCCTGGTGTGGATGGACTTCCGCGCCCTCGGCCTGAGCCACGACAAACTCGTGGAACTGATGACCGAACGCGCCGGGCTTGCCCTCAACGATGGCGAAATGTTCGGCCCCGAAGGCGCCGGTTTCATGCGCGTCAACATCGCCACACCACGTTGCTGCCTGCTGAAGGCCCTGAGGCAGCTCGCAAATGCTATCAACGGATAACTCTCTGAACACCTGATGGATTACGCTATTTTTCCACCCGAAGAACTTATAGAGGACGCAGTGGTAGAGATGCCTCTGTCGAAGAGCATCGCCAACCGCGCTTTAGTGCTTGCCGCCATGACCGACGGCGCTCCGCGCCCAAAGTGCCCCGACTGCGCCGACACCCTGATGCTGGCCGCGGCGCTCGATACTCTCGCGGCCCTGCGCCCCGACGACCCCACCCCCGAAATCGACCTCGGGATTAACGGCACGGCCATGCGCTTCCTCACCGGCTTCGTGGCCTCGCGTCCCGGCTGCCGCGCCGTGCTCACCGGACCCGAACGTATGCGCCAGCGCCCCGTTGGCGCCCTGGTTACCGCCCTGCGCGAATGCGGCGCCGATATCGAATACCTCGGCGAGGAGGGCTTCCCGCCGCTGAAAATCCACGGCCGCAAACTCGCCGGAGGCACCGTCAAGGTCAACGCCACGGTCTCCTCGCAGTTCGTATCGTCGCTGCTGATGGCTGCGCCGCTCATGACCGACGGCCTCACCATCGAGCTTGACGGCGAACCCGTCTCGGCTCCGTATATCGCCATGACGCTCAATATGATGGACGCGCGCGGCGTGCCCTCAGACCGTTCGCCGCTGTCGGTAAGCGTGCCCCCCGCACGATACACTCGGCCGGCGACCGACGACGCCGAGGGGTGCTGGTCAACAGCCGCCTTCTTCTACGAAATCACCGCCCTGACCGCCGGCTGGATTACCCTCAAGGGGCTCAAAGCTGATTCACTGCAGGGCGACCGCATGGCCGCCGACTATTTCGGGCGCCTGGGCATCGTCACGGCCCCCTCGGAGGAGTGCCACGGAGCGCTTGACCTGCAGCCGTCGCCCGAAGTGTACGGCCGCCTCGACCTCGACCTGACCGACACCCCCGATATGGCGCCGGCTTTGGTGGCTTCGTGCTGCCTGACGGGCGTACCGTTCAAATTCATTGGTCTTCAGGGCCTTGCCATCAAGGAGTGCGACAGACTCTCGGCCCTGGTCGAGGAGATGGACCGCATAGGGTGCACAGTGGAGCGCATCCGTGATTTCGGCCTGGAGTGGGAAGGCAAACGCCACCCAATCACACAGGTACCCGTCTTTGATCCGCACGGCGACCACCGCCTGGCCATGGCCCTGGCGCCCACGGCCGTGTTCATCCCCGGCACAGTAGTGCGCGACGCCGGCTGCGTCGACAAATCATATCCCGGCTACTGGGAGGCGCTCCGGTCGCTCGGCTTCACCATCAGGGAGGTGGAGCGGCACCCATCCGGCGAAGCAGAAGCCGCTGCTACGCAAACTACTGATTCTGAGGAGGAGGCCCCGGAGGAGGTCAACCGATGATTCCCTCGCTGATAATACTCGGTGCCCTGCTGCTGTTGGGCCTCATACTCTGGCTGCTCCACCGGCGCGACGAACGCCGCGGCATCACCGACGAACTGTCGGGGCCCAAGGTAGTCGACCCTCCCGCCGGCAACAACCTCGAGGAGGGAGCATGCTGCGGCATGCACATCACCTGCGAGCGCGATTCGCTGTTGGCCGGCGTCAGCAAAGAGATTGAGTACTTCGACGACGAGGAACTCGACCGATACCGCGGCCGCAGCGCCGACGACTATACCGACAGCGAGATCGAGGAGTTCCGCGACGTGCTGCTCACCCTGCTGCCCGACGACATAGCATCCTGGGCGCGGTCGCTGCAGCTGCGCGGCATCACCCTCCCCGCCGAGGTGCGCGAGGAACTGCTGCTCATCGTGGCCGAAGCCCGCGCCGCCCGCACCGCAGCAAACCCCGAATAACACCGCCGTTGCGCATACAGTAATATGGATTTTTTCAACTACCCCTTCTTCACCAACGCACTTATCGGCGTGACTGTCATCTCGATAGCCGCCGCCATAATCGGCACGTATATCGTGGCGCGCCGCATGGTGGCCATCTCCGGCGGCATCACCCACGCCTGCTTCGGCGGCCTCGGCCTGGGCTGCTACCTCGGCTGGAATCCGATAGTGCTGGCCGGCGTGTTCGCCGTGGGGTCGTCATTAGGGGTGCAGTTCCTATCGTCGCGCTACCGTGTGCGCGAGGACTCGGCCATCGCGGTGGTTTGGTCGCTCGGCATGGCCTTGGGCGTGCTTTTCGTATTCCTCACCCCCGGATATGTGCCCGAGCTCAACTCGTTCCTCTTCGGTAACATCCTCAATATCACGGCCACAGACCTGTGGGTGTTTGCTGCATATACACTGATTCTGTGTATATTCTTCGCGTGGAAATACAATCAGATAGTAATCTGCGCATTCGACCCCGACTTCGCGCGGGTCAGCGGACTGCCTGTACGCGCCGTCACCACGGCCATGACCGTGATGGTGGCCCTATGTATTGTACTCACAATCAAATTGGTAGGAGTAATGCTGCTGATGTCGATGATTTCGCTGCCGCAGCTCACAGCCGAGATATTCTGCCGGCGGTTCCGCCGGGTAATGTTCACGTCGGTGGGCGTCTCGCTCGTCTGCTGCCTGGGTGGCCTGGCGCTGGCCATGGTGGTCGACGTACCCTGCTCGGCACTCATCGTCATGGTTATGGCCGTAACATTCTTCGGCGCGCGCATCGTCAGCCGCATCAACCGGCGCCGTATCACCTAAGCCTCGTAACAACATGAAAGCCAACGCATCAGCCACCTCCAAACCCATCCCGGGCCCGACGCAGCGCCGCCGCGGCCTGAAGATACTGCTGCTTGCGCTGGCCATTTCGGTACTCGGCGCCGGCGGCTACTTTGCCTACGACCGCTGGCTGGCCCCTGGGGCCGACCCGTCGTTTGAGCTCTACCCAGTCCGGGGCGTCGACATTTCGGCCCACAACGGCGAAATAGACTTCGCCAAAGTCGCCGCCGACACTTTGGTGAGCTTCGTCTACATCAAAGCCACCGAAGGCACCGATTTCATCGACCGCAACTACTACGACAACGTGCGCGAGTCGGCGCGCGCCGGCATCCCTGCCGGGGCCTACCACTTCTTCCGCTTCGACACCGACGGCGAGATGCAGGCCCTCAACTTCCTGTGGGCGCTGCGCGGACGCCGTTTCGCCCTCCCCCCGGCCATCGACATCGAGGAGTGGGGCAACCCCGACGGACACGCCACAGCACGCATTGTCGAACGCCTGCGCGACATGATTTCGCTGCTCGAGGCACACGGCGTGCACCCCATACTCTACACCAACAAAGACGGCTATTACCGCTTCGTGCGCGGCAATTTCGACACATATCCCGTGTGGATCTGCTCGTTCAGCGACCCGCCGCTCGAGGGGGACGCCCCCTTCGCCATCTGGCAGTACACCCACCACGGCCACATCGACGGCATCCCCACCGCCGTCGACCTCAACGCCCTGTCGCCCACCGCCCCCTTCACCCTTCCCCGCCGCCAATAAAATTTGATATCCCGGTGGGCATTTCATCACCTTATATATACGATTACTTGGCGCATTCGGCGGTTTTTGCTAATTTTGCGGTAAGAATAACCGCAAATGAAAAAGTATATCCCCTTTATAGCAGCCGTATTGGCCGCATCGCCCCTGCAAGGCGCCCCGGTGGCTCCCGGTATGCAGCAGCCGCAGGAGGTTGCGGCTGCCGACGGTGCCGGATTCCTGGCTCGCGGTCTGATGATGGAGGCTGACGCCAACTATCAGGGTACCATAGACCAGCTGAGCCGGGCCCTGCAACTGCATCTCTCTGAGCAACAGCGCGAGACGGCACTGCTGCATCTGGCCCACGCCACGGCCCACATTTCGTCGGCCGACGCCGAATCCCTCTACCGCGAGTTCCTCGGCCGGTACCCCGCCTCGGCATACCGCCAGCAAGCCCTGCTCGGCGTGGCCGACTGCATCTACGACCGGGGCGAGTATGGCAACGCCCTCTTGGCTTACAGCGACGTCACCCCCGGAGCCCTCGACAACCCTACAGCCGACCTCCGCGACTACCGCATGGCCTACTGCCTGCTGAAACTCACCCGATATGACGAGGCCGCAGCCATTTACCGGCGTCTGGAAAACTCTGCCGGGTTTGCTCCTCAGGCACGCTTCTACAACGGATACATAGCCTACGTCAGCGGTGACACCAAGCGAGGCGAAAAGCTATTCGAATCGGTGCAGCAGCTCACCACCGAACCCTGCAACCGCGCTCCTTACTACCTGGCACAGATTTACTTCGCGCGCCGCGACTACACTAAGGCCATCAGCGAGTGCCGCCGTCTGCAAAGCACCGGCAGCATCCCGGCCGAATACGCCGCTGAGACCCAACGCATCCTCGGCGAGTCGCTCTACAACACCGGCGAGACACGTCAGGGCGTCGATGCGCTCAAAACGTATCTCACCATGACCGACACACCGCTGCCGTCGGCCCTCTACCTGCTCGGCGTCGAGGAGTACCGCGCCGGCAACTATGCCCGCGCCATCGAATACCTGACGCCCGCCACCTCCGAGGTGTCGGCCTTAGGGCAGAGCGCCTACCTCTACATCGGCCAAAGTTACCTGCGGCAGGCCAACTACGATGCCGCCTCGATGGCCCTGCAGAATGCCTGCCGCATGGATTTCGACCCCGCGACCCGCGAAATGGCCTATTACGACTACGCCATCGCCCACCTCAAGGGGGGCCGCACGCCGTTCGGCTCGTCGGTTTCGCTCTTCGAGGAGTTCCTGCGCCGCTACCCCGACAGCTCCCTGGCCCCGCAGGTGCAGGACTACGTAATCAACGGCTACGTCACCGACAATAACTACGCCGCCGCCCTCAAGGCCCTCGACCACATAAAGAATCCCACCCAAGCCCAGAAGAAGGCACGCCTGCAGGTGCTCTACCTGTGGGGCACACGCCGTCTGCAGGCCGGCGATACCGACGGCGCCATCACCAACCTGCGCGAAGCCGTGTCGCTGGCATCGCTCGACCCGCGCACCGGCGCCGAAGCACAACTGTGGCTCGGCGAGGCGCTCTACAAGAAGGGCAACTACCGCCAGGCCGACGCCGCATTCACATCGTATCTCGACTCGGGCTACGCCACCGGCGCCAACAAGTCCCAGGCGTACTACGACCGCGGTTACGGCCGCTTCGCGCGCAAGCAGGTGCAGGGCGCTGAGAGCGACTTCCGGCAGTTCCTCAACCTCGCTCCCAAAGGGGTAAGCAACACCCAGCGTGCCGACGCCCTCAACCGCGTGGCCGACTGCCTCTACTACAACCACAACTTCACCGAGGCCGCCGCCACCTACGCACGCGCCCTCGAGATGGAACCCTCGGCCGGCGACTATCCCCTCTACCAGCAGGCCATGATGAAGGGACTCTCAGGAGACAACAGCGCCAAAATCGACCTCCTGAGTTCGATGATGAAGCGCTTCCCCAAATCGACGCTCATGCCCTCGGCCCTGCTCGAGACAGCCGACGCATATTCGGCCCTCGACAACAGCCGCCGCGCCCTCGACAACTATCTGGCCGTGGCCGACCGCTATCCGTCGACCGCCCAGGGTCGCCGCGGTCTGCTCCTGTCGGGCCTCACATACCTCAATATGGGCGACAATGCCGCCGCCAAGAAGCAGTACCGTAAGGTCATTTCGCTCTATCCCACCTCCGAGGAGGCCCGCGCCGCCGCCGATGACCTCAAGCATCTCTCGGCCGACGAAGGCACTTTGGCCGACTACTCGCAGTTCTTAGCCTCGGTTCCCGACGCGCCGAAACTCGAAGCCGGCGAAGCCGCCGCACTGCTGCTGCAGAGCGCTCAGAAGGCCCAGGACGAAGGGCGCACGGCCGACGCCCTGGCCCGTGCCGCCGAACTCGCCGAAACCTATCCCGACTCCCCCGAAGCCGTGCAGGCTCTCGCCATAAAAGCCCGCGCCGAAGAACTCTCCGGTAAGGCTCCTCTGGCGCTGGCCACATACCGCATCATGGCCGAAAAGGCCTCGTCGGGCGCCGACGCCAATACGGCGCGTCTCGGCATAATGCGTCTGAGCTTCACCATGAACGAATATTCCGCTGCCATCGAAGCCGCCGACGCCCTGCTGGCCTCCTCGGCCATCGGTGCCGACGTCAAGTCGGAAGCTACGTTCACCAAGGCGCTCGCACTCCAGAAACAGGGCAAAGGCGCCGAGTCGATGCAGCTGCTGCAGACCCTCACCGGCGACCCCGAATCGCTTTGGGGCGCCAAGAGCCTCTACTACCTGGCCCAGCAGCAGTTCGATGCCCGGCAGACCGACGAGGCCGACCGCACCGTCAACCGCCTCATCGACGCCAACCCGCCCCACGACTACTGGCTGGCACGCGGCTTCATACTGCTGAGCGACATCCGACGCCGCCAGGGCAACAGCTTCGAGGCCGATGAATACCTCCGCTCCCTCCGCGAGAACTATCCCGGCGACGAAGCCGACATTATGCGCATGATCGACCAACGCCTCAACAAGAACTAATATGAATATCAGATAAGTAAGTCGAAGAAATTAGCTTATGGAAATTTTGATTGTATTTTGAGATGATTTTTTCGGTTGAGAGATGGAGCTTAGCGAGCTAAGCGACTGAGCAAAAGCGGAAAAAGCGCTCAAAAGACCTCAAAATTTCATAAGCGGATGCCTGACTTGCTTATATGATTATATTAACTAATTTATGAGACTTACTTTTATAGCACTCTCATTTGCTGTCGGCGCCACACTCGGCGCCACGGCTCAGGAGAACCTGACGAAAGAGATTGACGTGGAGCGCGAGATTGTGCCCGAACTCCGCGCGGCCTCGCGCATGGACATCTTCCCGGTGACCCTCCGTCCCGACCTCAAGCCCGTGACACTTACCGCCGGCGAACTCACGCAGGCCGCCGACTTCAATCCCCTGACCCGTCGCTACGAACCGGCGTGGACCGGTGCAGCCGCCCCCGTGACCCCTTACCGCGGATACGTCGACGCCGGATACTTCCCGGCCGCGAATTTCGGTGTAGCGGCCGGATTTCGTGCCGTCAACACGCCCAACACCACCCTCGGAATCCACACCACGATTCTTAACCGCAAATATGCCGACAAGGGGCTTCTCGCGCCCGAACCCGACAAGGATTACAAGACCCTCGACATCAACGGAGGGGTCGACCTGCGTCACCGTTTCGGCCGGAAAGGGATTCTCGACGTCAATGCCGACGTTGATTTTTCGAAATTCAACAAAGCACTCCACTATGACGACCAAAGCGTGCTCCGCCTTGGCCTCGGCGCTGGGTGGAAAGGCTTCGGCGCCAACTCGCTGCGCTACGATGCCGGCATCGGCTTCGGTCTCTTCAGCTTCGGCAAAGCGGGCTTTCGCGATATTCCCGAGCTCACTGATTATGACGGGCTTAAGACCGTCAGCGAGAAACGCTTAGGTGTCACCCTCGGAGCCTCGCTCCCTGCAGGAGAATATGGTCGTGCGGGGGTGGACTTCCGCGGCGAATTCCTCTTCTACAACCGTTTCGTGCCGGGTGAATCCTTCGCCGCCACCCTTGACGAAATGGCGCCTTTCAGCAATGTGGGCGACATCGCAGACCTATACATGAGCCACGACGGCCGAAATATCGGCAATTTCTCATTCACACCCTATTACGCTCTTGAAAAAGGCATCTTTTCCGGCAAGTTCGGCGTCAGGATCGACGTCACCTTCAACTCCGGCAAAACCCTTCACATAGCCCCCGACGTGACACTCGGCCTCAATCCGACGGCGCAGTTCGGCGCATGGGTAAAATTCGCAGGCGGCGAACAACTCAACACCCTCGGCTCCCTCTATGCCGTCAGCCGCTACATATCCCCCGAATTCGCATACAAGACCTCCAACATCCCCGTAACGGGCGAAGTGGGCCTGCGCTTCGGTCCCGTCAAAGGATTCGCCCTCGAGGTCGGAGGAGCATACGCCGTGGCCCACGACTGGCTGATGCCTGCCCATTCCGGCGCCTACCATCTGAACGCCTTTGACATTGACAATTACAGCGCCTACAAGGTCTTCGGACGCCTCACCGGAGGCTGGGGCAAGTGGGTCGACTTCGCCATGGGGTACGAACACAGCTTCGATGCCGGCAGCCGCAGCATAAATATCTGGTACTCATGGCGTGATGGCGCCCGCAGCGTACTCTCCGGCGACCTCAGCGTCCATCCCCTCGAACGGCTGACAGTCACCGTCGGGGTCGACGGACGCTTCGACCGCCGGCTCGCAGCCGGCTCTGACTTCATCGACCTGCGTGCCGGCGCACAATACGGCATCACCGACGCACTGAGCGTCTTCGCCCGCTTCGACAATATCCTCGACCAGCACAAGCCCATGGTATTCGACTACACCACCTGCGGCTTCAACGGCCTCTTCGGCCTGGGATACAAATTCTGACATCAGCATGGAGCAGAACCACCCTACCCGACCGCTGCTGCTGCGCGAAACCGCCGAATTAGCCTTCACCGAGATAAAGCGCTACGTGGAGCCGCGCCTGCGCGACGACTTCAACCTGCGCCGCGTGTCAGCGCCGCTGTGCCTGCCGGCCGAATCGGCCCTGGCCGGCCCCGGGATGCACGTCACATTCCCCTCCTACGGCACGGGCGCACCCATGGCCATCGTCACCGGCCTCGACCTGTGGCTGCGTTCACAGCTGCGCCGCTACGATTCCGCTCCAGGATTCGGCGTGTTCACCGTGATGAACGCCATCCGCCCCGACATCGCCGAATCGGCCGTGGCCTCGCCGCACGTCACCTCATGGGCCTGGCAGCAGACGCTCTCCGACGACGACGCCCAGGCCGCCCCGAAGGTGCTCGCCAAAGCTGCCAAGAGCCTGTACGCTCTGCTGCGCGACGCCGAGAAACGTATTCTCGACATCTTCCCGCACCTGTCGGCCACCCTCCCCGAGGAACTCACCATCGCCCGCGAGACCGACATCACAGCCCTCTATCCCTCCGACGACCCCTTGCGCTCCCACTACCAGTATATGCGCCAGAACCCCGGCAAGGCTATCTTCATTATCGACGACAGCCCCGCCGACCGACGTCCGGATTTACCCGGACAGCTCATCGTGTGGAACGAGATGCTGCGCACACACCTCACCCTGGCCGAAATCGCCGTGTTCGGTCCCGGACGCGAGGCCAACCTCAATTCTGTGGGCGGCAACATCTGGCGCGACACCGTGGCCCTGCTGCTGCTCCACCAGACCGAGTTGCTTAAGTAATTATAGTAGACACACAAAGTAGATGTGCATCCCTACAATATAAAATGCCCATTTATTTACTGCTTAAGATGAGAATAGACATCCTTACAGTACTCCCCGAGATGTTCGAGTCGCCCCTCAACTGCTCGATACTCAAACGCGCTCAGCAGAAGGGCCTCGTGGAGTTCCACATACACAACCTGCGCGACTACACCACCAACCGTCACCGCAAAGTCGACGACTACCCCTTCGGTGGCGAAGCCGGCATGGTGATGCAGGTTGAACCCATCGACCGCGCCATCGCGGCCCTCAAGGCCGAACGCGAATACGACGAGGTGATTTTCACATCGCCCGACGGCGAGAAATTCGACCAGCCGATGGCCAACCGTATGTCGCTGCTCCGGAATATCATAATCCTGGCCGGCCACTACAAAGGGGTTGACTATCGCGTGCGCGAGCATCTGATAACCAAAGAGATATCAATCGGCGACTATGTGCTTACCGGCGGCGAGCTCCCTGCCATCATCATCTCCGACGCCCTGGTGCGCCTCATCCCCGGAGCCATCGGCGACGAGCAGAGCGCCCTATCGGATTCATTCCAGGACAACCTGCTGGCGCCCCCCGACTATACACGCCCGGCCGATTACAATGGCTGGCGTGTGCCCGACATACTCCTCTCGGGGCATGAGGCGAAAATCGCCGAATGGCGCCACGAGCAGTCACTCGAGCGTACACGCCGCCTGCGTCCCGACTTGCTGAAATAATGACGCCATGCCCGACGCATCACTCTCCGGCGAGATACAGCGCATGGCCCGACAGGCCGGGGCCGTCGCCGTGGGCTTTGCCCCGGCCGACGAGGTTGACCAGGCCCACTGGAGCGCCTTCAGACGGTTCATCGAGCAGGGGCGCCACTTCACCATGGCGTGGCTCGAAAACTACCCCGAAATACGCCGTAACCCACTGAAACTCTTCACGCCTGAGGCTACTCAAGGCACCGTGATTTCGCTGGCTTTCCCCTACCGTCACCACGATGCCAACCCGCTGTTTGCCGCCTACGCCCAGGGCGGCGACTACCATCGCGTGCTCCGCAAGTTGCTGCGCCCCATCGCACGACACATCACCGAGGCCACCGGTGCCCGTTCGCGCGTATGTGTCGACTCGGCCCCGATACTCGAGCGCTACTGGGCCATGCGCGCCGGAATCGGTCACATCGGCCTGAACCATAACCTGATAGTACCGGGCGCCGGCTCATACGTCCTTCTTGCCGAAATTGTCACCGAGGCCGTGCTGCCCTCCGCCGCCCCGACCGGTGAATCGCCCTGCGACAGCTGTCGCGCCTGCCTGCGCGCCTGCCCCCACGGCGCACTTTCGGCCGACGGCACATTCGATGCCGCGCTCTGCCAGTCGTGCCTCACCATCGAGCACCGCGGTCAGCTGGAAATCACGCTAAAAGGCCCCGCAATCTACGGGTGCGACCTCTGCCTGAAAGCCTGCCCGGCCAACCGCACAACCGCCCCGGGACTGCCGGTATTCGCCCCCCGCGATGACATCCGCACCCTCACCCGCCAAGCCCTCGCTCAGCTCACCCCCCAGGAATACACACGCATTTTCGCCGACACGGCCATAACACGTTGCCCCTTGCCTCAACTCCTTCGCAACCTCCATTCATCAAAATAGTTGCACGCTCAAAAAAAAATTACTAAATTTGCAGCAGATTCCGTGGCCGAATGGTGGAATGGTAGACACGAGGGACTTAAAATCCCTTGGCCATTAGGCTGTGTGGGTTCGAGTCCCACTTCGGCTACACAAGGCTGTGCCATATACGTGGTGCAGCCTTTTTGACACTTAGAGGCTGTTTAAAAATAAATGTTAAACAGCCTCTTATCCAGACCCATCGATATGGAACCGATTCAACTCCATGGCAGCGTAATTTTTGTGGCACACGTCAAAACCGGGTATGAGGAACGCCGGGCACATATCAGCAAAATGCTGTGCGGCAGTCAGTTCGAATGGATGCTCGACGGCGATATTGCCGATATTTCACCGGAAAGAGATGCCCGTTATTTCAGAGCCGACGCACACCTGACACCGTCGCAGAAGTCCTGCGCCCTGAAGCACGTGCTGATTTGCCGGGAGATTGTCGACCGGAATTTGCCCGGTGCACTCGTCTTAGAGGATGATATCTGTCTGCATGACAGATTTCCGGTGGTTTTCGCCCGGTCGTTGGCCGAAATCGAGCAGATCGACCGGCCGCTGATAGCCAATTACGAGGATACGCGACTGAGGTTCGTGCCCCGGAGCCGCCGCGAGAAGGGGCGCGTGCTCTATCCGGGAGACCGCGACCGCATGACCGGCTGCTATTACATCAACCGGGCCGGCGCCGAGGCTGTGCTGCGCGAAGTCGATGAGAACAAAATCGGCCTGCCGGCCGACCATTTTCACAAAAAGCTTCTCAATGACGGCAAACTGCTTTATCTGTGGGCACAGCCTACCGTAGCCACCCAGGGGAGCCACAACGGCTTGTTCCGTTCGGCCATCAACTCCAACAAAACCTCATGGACCGAGCGCAAATGGCTCCTGCTCCGCGCCTACAAGAAGCTCATTTACAATCTGCGCTGATTCCCCGGTAAGCCGTCACCCCTTTGTCGCCCTGTAAATTCAGCTCGGCCGAGAGGTCAAGGAAGAAATCGTGGTTCAGCACCCGGCTGATACGTGCCAGCAGCTCGGTGTCGATAGTGCGTCGGACGAAAATATTGTACACATTGCATCGGTTGCAATGGAGTTCACGGGCGAACCATGCAACTGTGCGGGCCTCGGGCAGTGAGTCGAATACCCGGCGTATCTCTTTACCGATGTGTGTCATAGATGTGAGGTTGCAGTATCTAAAAACACTAAGAGGGTGTGTAAAAAAGAAGGGTGTGTAAAAGTTTAAAGAATAAGGGGCTGCCATGAAAATGGCATTGCTCTGTGCAAAGGTAACCAAAATATTTCATAACCCTCCGAAGTGTATAATCTTTTTCACTCTTTTTCAACAGTAAACGTCTCCGGCAAGCCCTGATATTCCATTTCCGCCACACACCGCCCCCGCTCCAACCCCTCCCGGCAGCCCACCGGCCCCACGGCGCAGCGGCCTACCGGCCTGAATAGCCGAATCAAAATGTATGGTGCGGCCTATAATAAAATATGTATATTTTCCGTTAAATGTTTGGGTTTTCGCGCGCTGTGCCCAAATTGCTATGTTGAATTTGCTATGTCGCAGGCACTGTTCCCCACCGGACCCCCCTTATTCACCACGTATAAAGCTATGTTACGCCATATATCCAAAATTTACCTTACGGTAGCCGCAGCCATCATGCTGCCGGCCGTTGCCGCTGCCGCCGATACCGTTTCTTCGGACTATTTTGCCCCCAATTCGGTCCTCAGTTCGGGCCACTGGGTCAAAATCAAAGTCAACAATACCGGCCTGCAGAAAATCACGGCCCGACAGCTCGCCGATATGGGATTCAGCGACCCCTCGAAGGTGGCTGTCTGCGGTTACGGTGTCTCCGAACTTTTCCAGGAGAAGATTTCGGCCTCGACACCCGACGACCTCAAGGCTATCCCCGCAAGCTATTCCGATGGCGACATCATTTTCTACGGCGAGGGGGATGTGACCGTTTCGGCCTACATCAACAACTCTACGGCCAACACATGGAAGCCGCTGATTCGCCGCAACTACCAGTCGAGCTACGGCTGCTACTTCCTTACCGACGCCGTGACCCCGGCACATATCACCGAGGTGGAGGCTCCGGTCAATTCGCCCCAACGGCGCCAGATTTACAGCTCGGTTTCATCGAGCCATCTCGAGCGTGAGGAGATTATCCCCGAGGTAGGCGCGCGTGCATTCTTCCACGATTTCATGGTGCAGCCAAAGGCATCGTTTGACTTCAACCTGCCCGCCTACCGCAAGAGCACCGATGCCGAAATCGAAGAGCACAACGGCGCAACCGGCATGAATATCTGGGTAGCCATGGCTGTGGGCGCCACATCCACAGCCAACAAGGTGCAGATGACCTATCCGGCCACGCAGACCAACCGCAACGGCAACCTGACCTTCTACAGCATCCGCACCAACGAGATGATCTACCGCGACTGCGCCCACGAGACCAACCCGGCATACGTCAACCCCGAGGTCGCCCCCGACAATATCTACACCGTCACGGCCGATCTGTCGGGTATCACCACCCTGTGTTTCGGCGCTATCGACTATATTAATATAATGTACCGCCGCAACAACGATGTCGGCGCCAGTGGCACACATACCCTCTTCCTCGACAAGGTAAACACCACCGACGTAGTGGTGCTGTCGAACGTCCCGGCCAACGCGCAGGTGTGGGACATCACCAATGTACTGTCGCCCAGACGGCTGAATCTCTCCGAGCCCGACAACTACTATGAGCAGCGCGTGTCGCTCGACGGCGAATACGACGCCACCGGACTCGCCCCCACCCCCACTCTGGCCGTGTTCAACCCCGACACCGACTGCCACTCCGTCGAGGTAATCGGACAGGTGGCTCCGCAGAACCTCCACGCCATGAGCGTGCCCCGCATGGTCATCGTATCGGCCTCGGCGTTCGTCGCTCAGGCCGAGCGCCTGGCGCAGCTCCACCGCGACATCGACGGCATCGACGTGGCCGTAGTGACGCAGGACGACATCTACAACGAATTTTCGTCGGGCATCCGCTGCCCGCTGGGCATCCGCCGCTTCCTGAAGATGCTGTCGCTGCGCGAACCCGGCAAGCTCAAATCGGTGCTACTTTTCGGCGGCGCCAATATCGACAGCCGCAACCTCCGCGGCCTCGTCAAGGATATGGAAGCCACCTGCATCCCCTTATACCAGAATCCCCACCTCCGCTCCAGCGGTTGGCTCGGCCTGTCGTACGGCACCGACGCCCCTTACGGCTTCCTCTCTGAGGATTTCACAATCTTCGGCAAATATTCGGCCAACCTCGGCACCACAACCGACATCAACGTGGGCCGCGCTCCGGTCGAAGACCTGGAGCAGGCCGGGAAGTTCGTCGACAAATGCCAGGCATACATGACCTCGGTGCAGCCCGGCTCGTTCGACCGCGCACTACTCACCGCCGACGAAAAAACCCACAACAATTTCTTCGAGCAGGCCGACGAAACCTGCACCAAAATCGCCGGTCTGAGCCCCTCCACGGAGCTGACACGCGTCTACAACGGATTCGTCCACTCACGATACAACACCTTCGCGTCGGCCATCGCCCAGGGGGTCAACTACTGGTATTACACGGGCCATGCGTCGCCCGGCGCTCTCACCGGCATAGGATACTTATCCAACTCGCCCCGCAATTACCCCACCGACAAGCCGCCCTTCGGCATGTGGGCCACCTGCCGCTCCATCTACTTCGACCACGGCGACTGCGTGGGCCGCTCGGCCCTTCTGGCGCCCGAAGGGGGGCTGATAGCCCTGGTGGGCGCTTCGCGCGAGGTATACAAAGACCCCAATCAGGTGATTGCCCTGGGGGTAACCGACGCATACTTCTCGTCGAAGCCCGGCGACACCATGGGCGACGTATGGCGTAACGCCCGCAACCGGGTGTGCAACGATGCGCTGATCAACTCCCCGCGCGACTCCACCGTGCTGGTCAACACCACCTGCTACGGCTTCTTCGGCGACCCAGAACTGCGCCTGAACGTGCCCGCGGCCGACGTGCTCCTTACATCGGTCAACGGCAGCACCGGCGCCACAGCATCAGTCACCCCGCTGGAGATGTTCCCCGTCGAGGGCATCGTAGGCAAGGACGGAACACCCGATGAAACCTTCACCGGCCTGGTTACGCTCAACTTCAATGACGCGCCCCAGACACTCACCGAAAAGTGCTGGGACGAAGGGGTGGAGTACACCCACACAACCACCTTCGACAACGACCGCATCCACTCGGTGCAGATTCCGGTTACCAACGGACGATTCTCGGCCAGCATCATGGTGCCCACCCCGGCACGCCCCGGACAGCAGAATCCCGTGTGGCTCACCGCCCGCACCACCGACGGCCTCCGCTCGGCCAACGGCGAATACACCGGGCTCACCATCAACAATCTGCCCGAAGGCTTTGACGAGACAGCCTACTCCGCGCCTGAAATCACCGCCCTCTACCTCAACAGCCCGTCGTTCGCCGACGGCGACGTAGTGAACGGCTCGCCGGTGCTCTGCGCCGACTTCGCCGCCGCCACCGACGGCAACACTCTCACCCCGTCGTCGACCCTGCTGGGGCAGTCGATGCAGATTATCCTCGATGATACCAAGACCATAGCCAACGCCGGAGGTATGGTGAAATTCGCCCCCGACGGCTCGGCCTCGCTCGAATACCCGATGAGCGACCTTGCCGACGGCCGCCACACCCTCGAGCTGAAAGTACGCAACGTGGCCGGCATCAGCACCTCGCGCTCCATAGAGTTCGTGGTGGTCAACACCCCCATCGACGCCACCCTCACCGCCGGGAATCCGGCCTCGACATCGGCCGTCATATCTCTGGAGCACACCCTCGACAGTGCTCCCGAAGCCACAATCTACGTCACCGATGCCGCCGGACGCACCGTCTTCTCGCGCCGCGGCGCCACATTCCCCTTCACCTGGGACCTCAACGACAACCTCGGCAATCCCGTGGCGCAGGGCCGTTACACTGTGAAGGCCATGCTCAATTCGGGCCTGATGTACGGGTCGGCCACACCCGCCGAGATTATCGTCGTGCGCTGACACCGTGACCACTGAACATAAAAAATCTGAAAATGCCGGCAATAATGATTTTTTGTTGTATATTTGCAATAACAATCGGCCGAGGGGCGTGCAACACCGCCCCCGACGCCCGGCAAAAGACAATATAATATCTTAATTAAAAAACACTTACTACAATGGCTGATAACAACAAACAGCAGGAACTCAAAATAGAACTCACACCCGAAATCGCCGCCGGCCACTACTCGAATCTGGCTGCCATCTCGCACACCCCCGGTGAATTCTTCATCGACTTCATCAACTACTCGCCCAATATGCCCCAGGCACGTGTGCAGAGCCGCATCATCATGAACCCCGAGAACGCCAAGAACCTCCTGTTCGCCCTCCGCGACAACATCCAGAAGTACGAAAAGACCTTCGGCGACATCGAGCGCAAGACTCCCAAGGGCGGCGCTGAAGCACCCAACCCCTTCCAGGCTTAAATTCCTATAACGGATAATATACAGGCAGCACCCTCCCCGCCGTGGGGTGTTGCGTTTTCATTTAAACATCAAGCCCCGCAGGCATTACGTATCACCTATAACTCTTACAAAAGTGGCCACACAAAACCTCCTGATTTACAACTCGCTGCATCGTCAGAAAGAACTTTTCAAGCCCCTCCACGAGGGGCTGGTAGGTATGTATGTCTGCGGCCCCACGGTCTACGGCGACGGACACCTGGGACACGCCCGTCCGGCCATCACATTCGACGTGCTCTTCCGCTACCTCACCCACATCGGCTACAAGGTGCGCTACGTGCGCAACATCACCGACGTAGGTCACCTGGAGCATGACGCCGACGAGGGTGAGGACAAAATCGCCAAGAAGGCCCGTCTCGAACAGCTTGAGCCTATGGAAGTTGTGCAGATGTACCTCAACCGCTACCACGACGCCATGGCGCGCCTGAACGTGCTGCCACCCTCGATCGAACCGCATGCTTCGGGTCACATCATCGAGCAGATCGCCTATATACAGCGCATACTCGATGCCGGATATGCCTACGTCGAGAACGGTTCGGTGTACTTCGACGTGCCCCGCTACAACGCCGAGCACCACTACGGCAAGCTCTCGGGACGCAACATCGACGAGTTGCTCTCGGAAACCCGCGCCCTCGACGGCCAGCAGGAGAAGCACCACCCCACCGACTTCGCCCTTTGGAAGAAGGCTCAGCCCGAACACATCATGCGTTGGCCGTCGCCATGGAGCGACGGCTTCCCCGGATGGCACCTCGAATGCTCCACCATGAGCGAGAAATACCTCGGCGGCGAATTCGACATCCACGGCGGCGGAATGGACCTCAAATTCCCCCACCACGAGTGCGAAATAGCCCAGACCGTGGCCGCCAACGGCCATGAAAGCGTGCACTACTGGATGCACAATAACATGATTACCATCAACGGCAAGAAGATGGGCAAATCGCTGGGCAACTTCATCACACTCGACCAGTTCTTCACCGGCGACCACCCGCTGCTCGAGCAGGCATACTCGCCGATGACCATCCGGTTCTTCATCCTCATGGCCCACTACCGCTCGACCGTCGACTTCTCGAACGACGCACTGCGCGACGCCGAGAAAGCTTACGACCGTATGCTTCAGGGATGGCGACGCCTCGACCAGCTCAAACCCGCGGCCGAATCGACCGTAGCCGACGAAATCGCCGCAATAGAACAGGCCTGCTACGACGCCATGAACGACGACCTCAACACCCCCATCGTAATTTCGCACCTGTTCGACGCCACCGGCGTAATAAACCGCGTCAACGACGGCAAGGAGAAGGCCACCGAGGCCGACATCAAGCGGCTGCGCGAGCTCTTCAACACCTTCCTGTTCGACATCATGGGTATGCGTCCGGGCGACGATGCAGCCGGCGAAGCATCGCTCAAACCCTACCGCGACGCAGTGGACCTGCTGCTGCAGATTCGCGCCGAAGCCAAGAGCAAGAAGGACTGGACTACATCCGACCTCATCCGCAACCGTCTGTCGGCCATAGGTTTCGACGTGAAGGACACACGCGACGGCTCCTTCGAGTGGTCGCTCAAATAGCACAATGGAACTGGAGGAGTTCGGGCGGCTGATGCTCGAGGCCATGCCGTTCGAGCCCACCGACCAGCAGATCAAGCTGGCCGCCGCACTGACACGCTTCTGCTCGGCATACACTCCGCAGGACTCGGTGTTCATTCTCAACGGCTACGCCGGCACGGGCAAGACTTCGGTAATGGGCGCCTTGGTGCGCTCGCTCCACTATGTGGGCATCCCCACTGTGCTCCTTGCCTCCACCGGACGCGCCGCAAAGGTGCTTTCGGGCTTCACCGGGCTGCCCGCATTCACCATCCACCGCCAGATATATTCGTCACCCGTGATGGGGCCCGACGGGCGCTTCGCCGCTCGCCTCAACCACAACCCGCACGTCAACACGGTGTTCATCGTCGACGAGGCCTCAATGATCGGCGAGGAGTCGGACACGTCGGCCAACTCGCTGCTCCACGACCTGGTGATGTACGTATATTCCGGCGTCAACTGCCGACTGATACTTTTGGGCGACACGGCACAGCTGCCGCCGGTGGGGTGCGACCGGTCACCGGCCATGGACCCGCTGAAATTCAAGGAGCTCGGCCTGCGCGTCAGTCGCGCCACCATCACCAAAACCGTACGCCAGCAGAGCCGGTCGGGCATCCTCTACAACGCCACATGGCTGCGACGCGCCATGCTCGCATCGCCGTTGCCCGAACCGATGATTACAGCCTCGCCATTCGCCGACATCGCCATCGTGGAACCCGAGGACCTCGAGGACGCCCTTCAGACATCATTCTCGACCTACGGCGAGGAGCAGACCATCATCATCACGCGCTCCAACCGCCGCGCCGCCGAATTCAACCGCGCCATCCGCAGCGTGGTCTACGACCGCGAGGACGTACTCTCCAAGGGGGAGCGGCTTGTCCTGGCCAAAAACAACTATTTCTGGACCCGCGGGTCGCGCGAGGTCGACTTCTTGGCCAACGGCGAAACCGCTGTGGTTGAGGAGATTTACTCCACCGAGCTGCGCGGTGCCATAACATTTGCCGACGTGCGCCTCTTCCTGCCCGACAGGCAGGTTTCGCTCGACGCAAAAATCAACCTTGAAGCCCTCGCCTCGGAGAGTGCAGCGCTACCCCCGGCTATCACGCGCGAAGTGATGGAGCAGACCCTCGCCGAAGCCGGCGTCACCGGCGGCTCGGTCACCGCACAGCGCAAAGCCCTCCGCGAGTGCCCCTATTACAACGCCCTTCAGGCCAAATACGCCTACGCCGTCACCTGCCACAAGGCCCAGGGCGGACAGTGGGCCTCCGTTTTCGTCGATATGGGCTATATCCCCGTCGAGGCCTACGGCTCCCTCGATTTTTACCGCTGGCTGTACACCGCCGTCACCCGCGCCACAACACGCCTGACCTTCATCAACCCCGCCGTCGCCATCAAATAGCCCCCATCCCGCCGGCAAAAATGCTCGAAGTGGCAAAGTTTTTGTTCCTGCCGGCAACCTTTAGGGATCCCCCTATTTTACCCGCAAGCGGCGCACCGACGCATTGACCAACGCCAGGGCGGCGTAAAGGCCGATTTCGGCAGGGACGGTCAACGGCGTCAGGCACGGTATAATTATATCCCCTGTCCGAAGCGTCGAAAACCGGCTCAGCAGCGCCACGGTCTCCTCGATATGCATCTGTGCCGTGTCGATATGAAGAATTTTATCCCCGATCTGAAGCATAAAGTCTCCCGCCGGAAGCTCCTCGGGCTTTACCCATGGCGACAAGGCGGCGGCGCTGTCGAAGCAGCACGCCAAATCTGACCGCACTTCGCCCGGAGGCATCAGCACTGCCCCGGCACACACGCCGTCGATATACCGCCACGCATATTTCGGCGCTATGAATTTCCCCAATCGCCCCACGCGGAACACCGGTACTGCCGTAAAATGCCACCCGCGGGCAAATTCCGGCAAAAATACCGGGTCGCCCTTCAGCAGCAGTGATGAGTCGGGCATAAGGCGCACCGGCAGTATGTCGGGCTGAGGCGCCTCGTCGCGCTCCAACGCTCGGCTGACTGCCGAAAAATCGGCGTCCAACGACCGGTCTACTCTGAATATCTTCATGACATACGGTTATACATCACCGCCAGATGGGCATAGATCGACGTATTGGTAACCACCACATCCTCAGGCACGGAAATGCGGTAGGGCGTAAAATTCCATATCGCCTTCACACCGGCCACAATCAGGGCGTCGGCCGTGGCCTGGGCGTGCTCCACCGGCACCGTCACGATGCCGATAGCCGCATCAAGCGGGCCGCAGAGCTCGTCGAGACGCCCCACGTCGTAGATAGGGATACCCGAACGCTCGCTGCCTATAAGCCGCGGGTCAACGTCAAACGCCGCCACTATCTCCAGGCCGTACTGCATCAGGCCCGAATCCTGCATGAGCGCGCGACCCAGCGACCCGGCGCCGACCAACACGGCACGGTGCCCCCGGCGGAAGCCGAGAAACTCCTCAAGCTTGTGCTCGAGCAGAGGCACCTCGTAACCGATGCGCGTTTTCCCCTTGATGTCGATAAGCGAGAGGTCTTTGGCGATCTGCGAGG
This sequence comes from uncultured Muribaculaceae bacterium, assembly GCA_945931475.1. Taxonomy (GTDB): domain Bacteria; phylum Bacteroidota; class Bacteroidia; order Bacteroidales; family Muribaculaceae; genus UBA7173. Next base: position 43,110 of record CAMEPD010000001.1, read on the forward strand.
CGTCGACCTTGATTTCACGCGCTATCTGTGTGGAACTGACATACTCCACATTGCGTTCGCGCAGCAGGTGCACGTACGCCAGATACCATGGCAGGCGGCGCACGGCGGGTTCGGGGATAAGGTCGCGTTTCTGATTCATTTTACTGTTGGAGGCTGTTTAAGAGGCTGTTTAAACCACAGCAAAGGTACACATAATCGCCGACTTGACCAAATTACCACGACGAGGTGGAACCGCCACCCCCGGTCATGCCCCCGCCGAACGAGCCGCCCGAAAAGCCTCCGCCGCCTCCGCCGCCGTGGCCGAAACCGCCGCCCCCGATTATTACCGGGGGGACCGCCGGGAGCACCTTGCGCACCACGCGCCGGTTGCCGCACCGTGCACACTTGTACTCCGCAATAGCTTCGCCGCTGCGCACAGCCGTGGGGCGACGGGTGACGCGCTCGCCGATATACTGCTCGGCGCGGGTGCCGCACGCCGGGCACTCCCTGTACCCCGACATCCGGCTCACGTAAGGGATAATATCACGCTCGCCGCAGTTGGGGCACAGCCACACATCATAGTCAACCGATTTCAGCCGCTCCTCCATATCCTGCGACGGCGTAAGGTACTGGTTATCGGTCTCCTCGTCGAGGCGTTTCATCCTCGTGCCGCAGTTGGGACACGGGTGCTTATGCAGACGCAAATGCCGCATTATCAGTAGCAGAAGCACAAAACCGGGCACCGGTATGCCCACAAAAGCGATGGTGGCGATAAGCATAGGCAGGCGGAATCGCTCCAGGCGCGTGTAGGCCTCCACGGCGGGTTTGCCACGGGTGGTAAGGTAGAGCACCAGCACGAGCACCAGCATCGCCACAGCCGTCACGACGCCGAAAATCAGGTAGGCGTCGAAAAATTCGTCCGCTTCATCGCCGCCTGCGCCGGCATCGTTGCGCTGCGCCGAGGCAAGCTCGGCCCGGGCCTCGGGGGAGGTCATGGCAGCACGTACCTTTTCGAGACCGGCAATCACGCCACCGTCGAAGTCACCCTCCTTGAAGCGCGGATTCATGTACTGCGTGCTGATTCGCCACGTGGCGGCGTCAGGGAGAACCCCCTCCACGCCGTAACCGGTGCGGAAGGTGTTCTTGTGTTCGTCCGTGACGATCAGTATCAGCAGACCGTTGTCGCGGTCGCTCTTGCCTATGCCCCAATGAGAGAAAAGCTCGGTGGCGTACTCGTCGACATCCTCGCCGTCGGTGCTGTCGATAATCACCAGCACCGGTTCGGCGCCGGTCTGACGCCAGATGTCGCCTAATATGGAATCGGCGCGGGCGCGTCCCGTCGCCGAGAGCACTCCGGCCTGGTCTGTGACATAACGCGTGCGGTCCTTCAGATGCACATTCTCCACATCCTTCACCGCTACGGCCCCGGCCAAAACCGGCAGCCACGCTATCATTAACAATATATATCGTATCATTTCATCATTGTTTTTGGCCAGCTTAAGGAATCTCCACCGATGCCGACGCCGATGCCGACACTGTGTGATATACTTCCACGCGGCGCCCGTTATGGTCGATTACAAAACTCTCCCCGTTGAGAGTAACCTCCGCCGCTCCGGGCTGTACATACAGACCATCCACCCAGCCAAACCGTCCTCCATCATCATAAAGAGTATCAATGGCCTGACGCCCGGTGCGGTCGATAAACATCACCTTATTATCGGCGGCTCGACGTACTGCGGCTAACCCTTCGCTAAAAGGCCATACCGCTGTATAATCCCCAAATGGGATAGCTACCGAGCCGTCTGTATTGATATAGCCGCCTTTACCATTCTCAAAAGCCCATGCCAAACCTTCGCTGAAGGCCCCGGCATTGCTGTATTTCAGGGGTATTACTTCGCGGCCTGTGGCGTCGATATAGCCACATTTATCCCCCTTTTTAACTCTCGACAAGCCTTCACTGAAACTCCAAACCTCATCATATTTGGCGGGTATCACCTCGTTCCCGGCTTCGTCGATAAAGCCCCACAGGCCATCTCGTTTCACCGGTATAAGATTGGTTTCTCCGTCACTACCCATAATAACGTCCCAATATTCCATTTCCTCGTAGCGAGGTGGGAGCAGTTCGCGGCCTGTTCCCTTATCCACTATTCCATATTTGCCATCCTTCTTTACAAACAGATTCATATCCAACGAGGCATCCTCCATTTCATCATATTTTGGAGTGATGACCACATCACCGTACCGGTCGACAATCCCATGCTTACCGTTCTGTTCTACTTTGGCGATATTGTCGTTCAGTATCTCTATGTTGTCATATATGAACGGTGTCAGCTCCCGCCCGTTGCGGTTTATCAATCCGTATTTACCACCTGACTCTACCTTTGCGTAATCACGGGCACCGAATTTTATACCAACATAACCGTCATATTTAGGCTGGACGATTACGCGGCCGTTACGGTCGGCATAGCCCCATTTGTCATTCTCCTTAAACGAGACTTCGCCGTTGTAATATGATTGCTCATAAACATCCTGGTATTTGGGAGCGATGAGTTCACGACCCAAGCTGTCAATCAGGCCGTATTTTCCGTTTAGCTTAACTTGATTAACCTTATTGCTGCTGCCAAACGCATAGATTTCGTCGTATTTAGGCGCGATGATTTCGCGGCCATTGCGGTCGACTTTGCCCCAAAGATTATTGAGGCAGACCCTCCCGTTACCTTCGTAAAAACCATCTACTTTATCATATTTCAACGGAATTACCTCGCGGCCTGTTTCGTCGACAAAACCCCATCGCCCGTTGAGGCAAACCTCACCTAAGCCATCACTGAAATATTTGGAGGCGTCATCGTATTTGGGCGCCACCAAGACCTTATCGCCGAATTTAAACCCATATTTGCCTTCGCTCTTGAAACGCTTAATTTCGTAATCACTCTTCTTCAGGGCACCTTTGAGAGTGACTGTAGCGCCGCGCTTTACCTCGACATCGAAATCTGTGTAACTGTAATCATGCATAAATGTCGAAATCCCTACATGATGCTTACCCACGGGAACATTTGTGATAATATCGGGAGTGAGGCCGGCGTATTTGTGGTCTATGGTTATCACGGCTCCTTCGGGCTCATACTCCACGTTGAGGTTGCCGTAAACCGCCGACAGCGCCGGCAGCGTCACCTCGCGTTTCTCGCCGGCCGACAGGTCGACGGTTGTGCTCACCGGAGCATACCCCTCCCGGCGGCCCTCTATCTTGTATAGACCCGGCATCATCTCACCCTCGTAGCGACCTTTGCCGCGCGGCTCATCGTTGACATATATCTGTGTGCCCGGAGTGGTTACGGTCACCGTCAGTGTCGGCTTCGACGACCTGAGCACCACATCCTCTACCACTTTTTTACCGTCAATATTCACCGTGCGCTCCTCAGGAAAGTAGCCCGATGCCTCGACGGTGTAGGAATACGTGCCGTTGCGCAGCAGACGTGTCACCCTGCCGTCCCTCGGCGTGTAGATTTCGCCATTCATCTTTACGACAGCCGTCGGCGGCGTGACATTCACCACCAAATATGCCTGCCGCACCGGCTCAGCCACCGGACCGGCAGCCACCGGACGCTGCGGCGCGTCGATATCGAGGATATACGTCACCGACGACAGTATCTTCTCGGGGAACTCCACCATCAGCGGCTTGAACCCCGTGGAATAGATTTTCAGGAACTTCGACCCCGCAGGCACATAAACCCAGTATTCGCCTAAGCGCTTCTCAACCGGCCCGATCACCGGCCCCTTGAAGTCGGCGGAATCGACCACCAGCTGCACCTTGATGAGAGCGCAGTAGTTGCCGTGCAAATCCTTGCGGCTGAACTGGGCCGCGCCCAAGTCCATCGGATTAGCCTGGAACGATTTGACCTTGGCCTCCTGACCGTACGCGCCGGTGAGAGCCATCAAAAACATTATCACAAAAATACACCGTCTCATCTTCTCCGTTTTTTGGGGGTAGTATATTGTCCCGGGGGGTATTAGCGGGAGTTATTAGCGCGGGTCTATGATATAAGTATGACCCTCACCTTTAAAGACACAAAGAAAGCAATTTTCTATCACTCCACGAAATATTTCCCCAAAATTCCTCTTATGTCCATTGAAATATTCCAGTAACTATTCACCGAACAAAATACATTGGTTACAAGCGAATTGTAGGGGGGCTGTGTCAAAATTAATTTAGGGTGGTAAATTGTTGGGTCGCGGCATGCCAGGCGACGAGTATTATCACTGATTATCAATCGATTGGATGTAATATTCAATTGGTTTGTCAGGAGGCCGCGGCATGCCGCGCCCCTACCAGGCGATGTGCTGTATTTTGACACATCACCTTTATGTTTTACAACATGTTATGAAAAAGAGGCTGCGCCTATTTTGACACAGCCTCTCGTTTTATGGAGTTATTCCAGGATTAGAATTTGACGCTTACGCCAAGCTCGAAAGATTTGTTAAGAGCGAATTCTACAGCGTTAACATGATCCCAATGCTCGAAGCCGAGGAGGGTTGTGCGGGCGATGAGGGCAAAAGAGGGTGTGAGGTTGATGGCCATACCGGGACGGAGTTCCATGGCAAAGCCGCTGGCGTCATTGCCTTCATACGACTGGTAAGCATATCCGGCACCGAGTTCACCGAAGAAATCAACGATGCTTGCGCTTGCAAATGTTGCGCGAACGTAAGGCATAATCCGTACATTATTAACGGATTCGCCTTCAACCGATTTGAGGCCATAGCCTACCTGTGCACCAACGGCCCAGGTCTTGTTGATGTTGTATCCGATTTCGGGAGCAATTTGAAAAACGGTCTGCGTGGCTGAACCACCGGCCTCAGTGCTTACATGAGTTACATCTACACCTAATGTACCACCTACGAAAGCCTGTGCGTTAGCAGCCATGCCCATTGTAAGGGCAACAATTGCGATAATTAATTTTTTCATAGATTTTAAAAATTTGGTTAAAAATCACGCAAATTTAGATAATAATCTGAAATCCATCTCATTTTGGTAAACAAAAATGACACTTAAAACCGCAAAAATTGGGAAATCATCGGAATTTATCTAAAATCGTCATCACCCATGATACATAGTACCATTTCTCATGATCGGTAGTAGAAAAATTTCGATGTCATACCTAAGGTAATACGAATACAAAGTTTGATTAAGAGGCTGTTTAATCTTTTGGGGAGTTGGATGAAATTGTGTAATTTTGCCCTCAGTAAAAAATTCTGACAAAATGAAAAATATCGTACTTTTCGACACGCCGGAGCTGCACGCCAACCTGCTGCCTCTGAGCTATACGCGCCCCATCAGCTCGTTCCTGCTCGGGGCCGACACCCTTCAGGCCAAATGGGAGGCCTTTCTGCCGGGGAAATACTCCTGGCTTGTAGAGGATTACCTGGCCGCCAAATACCCGATGACCAACTCTGAATGCCCGCTGTTCGTGGCGTCGCACGTAGTGGCCACGGCCGAGTTGGCCGAAGCCGTCGGCGCCCTGGAGCCCGGCGAAATCCTCACCGCCGACGACCAGGACGGCGAACCCGTCACGGTGGCCATCTGCGGCAAGGACGCCCTGCAGGCCGTTGCCGACGGCCAGGAACCCACCGCAAACCTGCGCCACTTCCCGAGCCGCGTCACGGCCATCAAGCGCCTCTATGACGTTTTCGGCCTGAACGCAGCCCAGATTATCGCCGACTACAAGCGCCTGACCGACGGTCGCGAGGGTCAGCCCATACACCACAGCAACATCATCATCGGCAATCCCGAAAACATCTTCGTAGAGAGCGGCGCCGTGGTCGAAGGAGTGGTGCTCAACGCGTCGCACGGCCCGATTTACGTCGGCCGCCACGTGGAGGTGATGGAGGGTTCGTGTCTGCGCGGCCCCATCGCCCTCGGCGAGGCCTCCACAGTGAACATGGGCACTAAAATTTACCCGGGCACATCGCTCGGCCCGCACTGCAAGGTGGGCGGCGAGCTCAACAATGCCGTGATTTTCGGCTACTCCAACAAGGCCCACGACGGTTTCCTGGGCAACGCCGTGCTGGGCGAATGGTGCAACCTCGGCGCCGGATGCGTGGCCTCGAACCTCAAGAACGACTACACGCTCATCAAGCTCTGGAACTATCCGGCACACCGATTCCTCAAGACCGGGCTGCAATTCTGCGGCCTGATTATGGGCGACCACTCCAAGGCCGGCATCAACACCATGTTCAACACCGCCACGGTGGTGGGCGTGGGCGTCAACGTCCACGGCTCGGGCTTCCCGCGCAACTTCATCGCCTCGTTCCAGGAGGGCGGCGCCACCGGATTCTCCGATGTGTCGATGGAGAAGTTCTTCGAGATCGCCGAACGCGTGATGGCTCGCCGCGGCAAGAAGATGACCACCGAAGACATCGAAATCTTCCACTCAATCCGTAATCAGGCAGAAAACTATAAGTAAAGACAGGCATTCCGTTGATGGAATCTACCTAAAATTTATTTTACGCTTCATTATGAAAGAGACCCCCGTACTGCTGCTTACCGGCTACCTCGGCAGCGGCAAGACTACTCTGCTCAATAATATACTCCGCAACAAGGAGGGGATACGTTTTGCCGTGATTGTCAACGACATAGGCGAAATCAACATCGACGCCGACCTCATCGCCAAGGGAGGTATCGTCGGCAAGAAGGACGAATCATTGGTGGCCCTGCAGAACGGCTGCATCTGCTGCACCCTGCGCATGGACCTGGTGGAACAGATTGAGGAGATTATGGCGCACGAAGCCTTCGACTACATTGTCATCGAGGCCTCGGGCATCTGCGAGCCGGCACCTATCGCCCAGACAATCTGCTCGATACCGACACTCGGCCCCAAGAGCGTGGCACACGGCATACCGCGGCTTGACGCCGTCGTTACGGTGGTCGACGCCCTGCGTATGGTCGACGAATTCGGTTGCGGCGATGCCCTGACCGCCGGAAACATCGGCGACGAAGACCTCGAACGCCTTGTCATCGAACAGATTGAGTTCTGCAACATAGTGCTGCTCAATAAGGCCTCGGAGGTTACCGCGGCTCAGCTCGAACGCCTGCGCAAGGTGGTGAAAGCGCTGAATCCGGGCGCCGAAATCATCCCCTGCGACTACTGCGATGTGCCGCTTGACAAGCTGCTGAACACTCACCGCTTCGAGTTCGGCCGCGTCGAGGCGCAGGCCGGATGGGTGCAGGGCGTGGAAGCCGCCATGTCGGCCGACGAGGAACGCGAGGCCCGCGCCGACCACCACGAGCACCACCATCACCACGACCATGAGGATGAACATCACGAACATCATGAACATGATGGGCACGACCACGACTGCGGGTCGCATCATGGCGGCGAGTGTACCTGCGGCCATCATCACCACCACTGCGAGGGGGGAGAAGTCGAGGAGTACGGCATACAGACCATGGTCTACTACCGGCGCAAACCCTTCGATTTCGAGAAATTCGACGATATGATGGCCCGCCGCTGGCCGAAAAACATAATCCGCTGCAAGGGCGTGCTTTACTTCTCGAATATGCCCGATATGTCGGTGCTTTTCGAGCAGGCCGGACGCCAGAAAAAGGTCACCCAGGCCGGATACTGGTACGCCACCGCCCCCGAGGAGGACATCGAACGGCTCATGCAGATGGACCCGCAGTTCCTGCGCGACTGGGATCCCCTCTACGGCGACCGCATGATAAAACTTGTGGTTATCGGTCAGCATCTCGACCGCGAGAAAATCACCGCACTGTTCGACAGCTGCCTGGTGTGAGCCGACACCGTCGCGAACCTTTCGCACCCGTGGCGCGTTAAATATTAGCTGCGATATTGCAGCAGCCGATTTAACTAACAACACCATGGATAAAAAAGCAATACGCGGTACACGCACCGAACAGAATCTTCTGAAATCATTTGCCGGCGAATCGCAGGCCCGCAACCGTTATACCATCTTCGCCGAAGTTGCGCGCAACGAAGGCTACGAACAGATAGCCGCCATCTTCCTGGAGACGGCCGAACAGGAGCTGGCCCACGCCAAACGCTTCTTCTCGATGCTCGACGAGGGCTTCCTCGAAATCACCGCCACCTATCCCGCAGGCCCGGTGGGCGACACCGCCCGCAACCTTGCCGAAGCGGCCGCCGGCGAGCATGAGGAGTGGGCCGATATGTATGTAGAATTCGCACGCGTGGCCCGCGAGGAGGGTTTCAACGCCATAGGCGCCCTCTTCGATGGCGTAGCAAAGGTAGAGCAGAGCCACGAAGCCCGCTACAACAAGCTCCTCGAACGCGTCAAGAGCGGCACTGTCTTCAGCTCCGACGAAGCCATCGACTGGCAGTGCCGTTACTGCGGCTACATCATCAACGCCAAGTCGGCGCCCAAGACCTGCCCCGTATGCCTGCATCCCCAGGCCTTCTTCCAGCGCCGCCAGGAGAACTTCTAAGCAGCATCTACCCCTCATTCCCTACCGTATCCGCCGCCTCTCGCGGCGGATACGTTTTTTGTCCCCCCACATAAAACACATAAGCTACATCTTATCCTCCGGACGCAGGCAATAAATCCCCCTCTGCCGGCGTTATATGAGTGGTTTATCGGCCCCCGGGCCGCCCGTTTATGCTTCCGGCAGCCCCCGGCAGGGCCGTCGGTGGCTTTGACTGACTCTCAACCGCCGACCTCTCATGAATATGACAAAGGCATCTATCACTCACTATATCAGTATAATACATAGCTTCGCCATCATCCTCATCGCCGCCCTCTGCGCCGGTGCGTCGGCCCATGCCCTCGACCTCGGGAGCTACGCCGCCGATTCGCGCCTCAGCAGCGGCACATGGGTTAAAATTTCGGTGAAGGAGGACGGTATGTACGCCATCCCGGAATCCTCGCTGCGCAACATGGGCTTCTCCGACGCCCGCAATGTCAAGGTCTACGGTTACGGCGGCCGACGCCTCCCCGAACTGCTCGATGCCACAACCTACATCGACGACCTGCCGCAGACCCCCTCGGTGTGGGTCGACGGCAAAGGGCTGGTGTTCTACGGCCAGGGGGTATGGTGGCATGAGCCGTCGACCCAGCGGCAGACCTTCGTGAACCAGACAGTCGAATTAACCGAGGGGAGCGACGACACGATGCTCGATACGCAGTACGACACCGCCCACGAGCCGCTCACAAACCCCTTCAGTACAGTTGGTTACTATTTCCTAAGCGAAAATTCGGACCCGCGCCTCGAGCCGGCCACAACCGCCCGGCCCGGCGCCACGTCGCCCGTCACGACCTTCTGCCACACCGAATGGCACAAGCAGGAGTTGGTGTCGCCCGGACAGTGCGGCCATCAGCTTGTGGGTGAGGACTTTCGCTACACCACCTCGCAGGAATTCCGCATCTCGCTGCCGGGCATGGCCGCCGGACACCCCGTCTATTTCGAGAGTTCGTTCATCGCCAACAGCCCCTACACGTCGACCGTGAGCTACACCGTCAACGGCAAACAGCTGCCGACCATCTCGACCGACCGCACCGCCGGCAATTCCGACAGCCACACCCACGGCACCGAGGCCCGCAGCCGCCGCATCCTCAAGGGTGTCAACGCCGAGCGCCTCACCGTCGGCATCAAATTCAACGCCGGAGGCTCACTGTCGCTGGCCAACCTCAACTTCCTGTCGGCCACCTACCGCCGCAGCCTCGATATGGGCACACTATCGGGCATCCCCTTCACGCTCGACAGCTCGGAACGCGCCGTGGCCCTGAGCGGAGCATCGGCCGAATCGGTGGTATGGGATGTCACCGACCCCCTCGCCGTGCAGCGGGTAAACACCTCGCTGTCAAGCAATACCATTAGTTGGACCGCCGACTACAACACCCCGCGCACATACATAGCGTGGAACCCCTCGCAGACCTTCAAAACACCCGCTGTGGCCGGCCGCGTCGCCGCCCAGAACCTCCACGCCATCCCCACCACCGACATGGTGATTGTGGCCTTCCCCGAATGGCAGACGCAGGCCGAGCGCCTGGCCGACTTCCACCGCTCATCGAAGACCGACTCGCTGAGTGTCAGCGTGGTAGCCCCCGAAGCCATATACAATGAATTCTCGTCGGGCAAGCCCGATGTGATGGCATTCCGCAAATTCTTCAAGATGCTCTACGACCGCGGTACGGCCGAGGGGCATCCGCTGCGTTACGCCTTGATAATGAGCCGCGTAACCTTCGATAACCGCCGCATCACACAGCAAATCAGCAACCTGTCGTACCCCACGACGGCAGCATGGTTCACCGATTTCGGTCTGAGCGACAATTCGGCCTACACCACCGACGACGTGATGGCATTCCTCGAGGACGGCTCGGGCAGCGACAAGGGCCGCGACCGCCTGAGCATCGCCCTGGGCCGCATTCCCGTCACCTCGGCATCAAACGCCAAGGACATCGTCGACAAAATCATAAACTACTCCACCTCAAGCCCCAAAGGCAACTGGCGCAACAACGTCCTCACCCTGGCCGACGACCAGGACAACGCCATACACATGGAGCAGGCCGAGCGACAGCAGAACCTCATGCGGGCCTCCGACGGCGGCTCGGAACTCTTCTTCAAGAAGCTCTACGTCGACCAGTACGACGTAGTGTCGGGCGTGTGCAAACAGGGGCGCACCGAGTTCTACCGTATGCTCGACGAGGGGGTAATGTGGTGGAATTACATCGGTCACGCCTCCACCTCGGCCCTCACCGCCGAGGGTATCGTCACCTACTCCGACCTCAACTCGCTCTACCTGCGCCACCTCCCGGTGGTGTACGCCGCCACCTGTAACTTCCTGCGCTGGGACGCCCCCGATATGTCGGGGGCCGAACTGCTCTTCATGAACCCCAACGGCGGCGTGTCGGCGGCCATATCGGCAACCCGACCCGTGTACATCTCCGACAACGGCTACCTCTCGGAGTCGCTCGGACGCTACGCCTTCAGCCGCGGCGACGACGGACGCCTGCACACCATCGGCGACATCTACACCCAAATGAAGAACAACTTCACCATCAACGGCACCGTGGCCGGCAACACCAACAAGCTGCGCTATGTGCTGATGGGCGACCCGGCGATGCGCCTGGCCATGCCCTCGAGCCGCGTAGTGCTCGACCGCGTCAACGGCCAGCCGTTCGTCGGTCCCGACGACCCCGGTGAGCCCACCACTCTGATGGCCCGCCAGCAGGTGAAGATCGAAGGGCATATCGAGGATCCCACAGGTGCGCTCGACACCTCGTTCAACGGCATTGTCAGCTCGATGCTCTACGACGCCGAGAAGTCGTACACCACCCAGGGTCACGGCGATTCGAAGAAATTATCCTACGACCAGCAGGGGGGGCGCCTGTTCATCGGCAACGACTCGGTCAGCGCCGGAAACTTCACCCTGAACATCTCCATGCCCGCCGAAGTGGCCGACAACTTCCGCCCGGCCGCCCTCAGCCTGTTCGCCTACGCCGACAACGGCTCGGAGGCTGTCGGCGTAAACCGCAACTTCTATGTCTACGGCACCGACCCCGACGCTATCCCCGACAGTGTGCCGCCGGTTATCGAACAGTGCTACCTCAACAACCCGTCGTTCCGCGACGGCGGCACCGTCAACCCTTCGCCGATGCTGATTGCACGCATCAGCGACGACCGTGCCATCAACCTCTCCACCGCCGGCATCGGTCACCAGATGCTCATAACCCTCGACGAGGGTGACCGCAACTTCACCGACGTCGCCCAGTACTATACCCCCAACTCCGACGGTTCGCCCGGCGGCACCATAGCATACCCCTTCGAGGAGCTTACCGAGGGCCCGCACTCGCTGCGCCTGCGCGTCTGGGACACGGGCCCCAACTCGGCTGAATGTTCGCTCAACTTCGTTGTAGCCAAGGATATAGCGCCCGTGCTCTACGACGTGTACACCGATACCAACCCCGCCTCGGAGTACGCCAACTTCTATGTGTCGCACGACCGCCCCGACCAGTCGCTCACCGTCACCATCGAGGTCTACGACCTGCTGGGACGCCGCGTGTGGTCGGCAACCCAGACCGCACGCTCCGACCTGTTCACATCGGTGCCCGTGGTGTGGAACCTCACCGACCAGGCCGGACGGCGCGTCAACCGCGGCATCTATCTCTACCGCGCCACAATCTCCGACGACAACTCCGGCGGAAAGACGGCAACCGCCTCGCGCAAACTCGCCGTCACGGCCCAATAACCTCCAACCGATGAAATGACCCGGCAAGAAAAAATATCACGTAACCCGGACTCCCGTATGCCGCTGTGGCGCACGGGGGTCTGTGTGCTTATGTGCCTTGCTGCCGTGGCCGTGCAGTTCAGCGCCCTGCGCTTCGAGGCGCTCGACCCCTGCGACGAGTCGTATCAGGCCATAAACGCCCTCAACTATACACAAGCCCCGGCGGCCATGCTCTGTTTCTTCATCGGGCACGGCTGGCAGGAACTCTTCGGCACCCAGGCCATCGCGCTGCGCTGCCTCGGAGCTGTGGGCGTACTGCTTTCGCTCGCTATCGGCGCCGTGTACTACGGCATGCGCCGCCGCGATACTTTCGGCGCCTGCTTCCTGTTCATGGTGACGTCGTTTGTGGCCTTTCCGGCCGTTTTCCACATATTTAACTGGGACACAGCCGCTTACCCCTTCGAGGCTCTGATGCTCGTAGCCGCGCTTGAAGCGTGGCGCCGCCCCGGAACGCCCCGTGCGGCCCTGCTCGGCGCAGCCGTGGCCCTCTGCTCGCTGGCGCGTGTGCCCCTCGTGGCAGCCCTGCCGTTAGCCATGATTTTAGTGATATCGCAGGCACGGCGCCACAACAGTCATCCGCTGCGGCATCTCAGCGCCCTACTCGGCGCGTATTTTGCTGTATGGCTGTTGGTCACTACATGGATGTGCGGTTCGACGGCCGAATATCTGGGCTCATTCGTCAGTAAAAATTTCATCTCGGGACACTCCCCCGCCGACCTCGGGGCTCTACTGATACGCGCGCGCCTCGACATCCCCGACCTGCCGCTGGCGTGGCTCCCGATGACCGCCGCGGTGGTATGCGCCACCTTATATAATATCCTCGCTCGCCGGCTCAGTGGCGCTCTCCGCGCGGCAGCCGCCCTGCTCACCGTGGCCGTCACCGTCGGCACAGCCCTCATCTGCGAGCGCCTGTACGTAGGCATCACTTACGCTTTCGGTCTGCCGCTGCTCGTGGCCGTGGCCGGCGTGCTCCCCCTGAGGCGCTTTGTGCGCCAAGCAGGCGAAACCAATGTGCCGCTGATACCCATCGTCATCGCGCTCACCGCCGTGGCGCTCACCGCCCTCGGCTCCGACAGTTGGTTCGAACGCTACGAAAGTATGTTCGCGCTGGCTCCGCTGACGGTATATGTGCTCCCCGACGCCTCTGCCCGCATACGCCGGTGGCTCAGGCAGATTATGCTGTTCTGCCTGCTCGGCGCAGCCGTCTACACCGGCGCCCGCACAGCCATTTACGCCACCCGGGTCTTCACCGTGGATATGTCGGCCATCCCGCGACAGAAGGGTTTGCTCGGGCGCCCCGACCAGTACCGCTCGTGGCGCGCCGCCACCGCCCTGATGAACGCTCTTACCGAAACCGACGGCCGGGCCCTCTACACCACCGCCCCATACGGGCTGCTCCTCTGCCATCCCGAAGGTATCGTAGTGAATTTCAACAACTTCCGCCCGACAGACTCCGCCGAGCAGGCCAACCGCTACGCCGATGCCACAGTCGGGGCCGACGCGGTGATTTTCTCCATCGCAAAACCCGAGAGTATGCCTCTGTGCGTGAGGGCTTTATCTGAGGAAGACTTCGTAATATTCACCCCGGCGGCCGAAGCCGGATTCCACGGCTTCGTGATGGTGCGCTCCGACGCCTACGCGTCGCAGAAACGCGCCTTCCTGCGTAACCTCGACTCCATTCCGGAAAATGACCGACACCCGGCGACATAAGCTACAGGTATGGCTCCCGCCGGTGTTATTAATCATCGGCATTGCAGCAGCCTTCGACGCCATAAACTATGGTACAATCATTTATGGTGACGAGGGATACATGGCTCTGTGCGTACGCCATTACAGCGAATCACCCTTGGGAATGCTCACCTTCTGGATAGGCCACCTCTGGGAGGGGCTGTTCGGCGAGCGCATCCTGGCGCTGCGGGCCCTGGCGGCGCTGGGGATACTCGGCGCTGTAGGCACGGCCAGCATTTACCTCTACCGCCGCACGCGCAACCCCCTGCTGGCATCGGCGACCTTCCTGGCCATGATGGTGGCCGGACGTATCAGCGAATTTCATCTATACAACTGGGATTCAGGCACCTACTTCTTCGATTCGATAGCGCTGGTAACCCTGCTGAGCTACCTGCGGAAGCCCCGCGCATGGAAAGCCGCAGTCGCGGGAGCCGTCGTGATGTGCATGACCCTGGGGCGCGTGCCCTTAGCCATATTCATCTTCGTGGCAGCCGGTGTAATCATAGTCAGGCGCGAGCGCGTGGCTGCAAACCTCAGCGTGATGCTCGGAACGGCGGCCGTCACGTTCCTGGTGCTCACCACCCTTATGATTGGGTCGCCGGTAGCCTATTTCGCCGCATTCAGTCCTCAGAACATCGTTTCGGGCCATGCACCGACCGACATCGACGACTGGTGGTGGCGACTAACCAACATCGGCAATAATCAGCCCAAATGGTGGATACCGGCTACCCTCTGCTGCCTGCTGCCGCTACTGCTGATGAAGCGGCGCCTGCGCCTGTGGGGCATCATCGGGCTGGTCCTCACCACTCTGTTGGCTCTGGTGCTGATGAGCCGATACCTTGGCTATTTCCGCTTTGCCTGGAGTTGCCTCGGATGGGCATTCCCGCTGCTGTTGGGCCCACTCTGCCTGTGCGGCGTGTGGAACCGCCGTCACCCGGCCGAGCGCATCGCCACACCCCGCGCCGCCCTGTGGCTCTGCGGGCTGTTCCCGCTGTTAGTGGCGTTAGGCTCCGACAGCTTCTTCGAGCGTATGTGTGTGGTTTTCAGCATCCCGTGCATCATCGCCGAGATATGGCCGAAGCTGCCCGGAGGCTGCCGCAGCTACCTGCGTTTCTACCTGCTGACGGTAATCATTGTGATGGGCAGCATGCTCGCCGGACGCACATTCCGCAAGATTCAACGCAACCCGGTGGCGGCAGCCCCTTACCTCGCGCCCTACCGCGGGCTCCACATCCCGGCCCAACACGCCATATCCCTCGAGGCTGCATGGCAGGCTCACGCCGACCTGCGCGCACGCCGGGTGCGTTACGTCGATCTGGGCGAGCGTTACATACTTCAGCTCCTCTTCGGCGACGACTACGGCACTTCAATCCATTATTTCGCCGTTGAGGAAGATATGCCGGCCCTCATCCGCAGCATCGACCGGGCCGATGCAGTAGCCTTCTACAGCTACGTCAACGACTCCGTAAAACCGCTTCTTATCGAAAAAGGCTTCACTGTCAGCCGAAATACAGGGCTCTTCACACTTTACGTTCGCGCCGGGCGTTAACACATTTGTTTTTGGATTTTTAAACATTGTTTATTAATTTTGCGGCATCTTAGGCTATTCAATCACACGTATCAATCGAAAGGCTCCTCCAACGATTAGATTTACGACTACATCTCCATAATTTCACAGAAACATCAGGGCCAGAAGGGCTCCGGGACCAACGTTGTATTCTTATCAACACAATATTTTATGAAGAAAATCTTTACTCTTACTCTGGCAGCCCTTCTCGCAGGGGTTGCCGCACCGTCAGTTTTAGGTGCAGTGCATTTCGATGGCAAACGCGCCCTCAAAACCCGCGTCAAAGCCAAAGCCGCGACCGGCGCACCCAAGGTGCTGCCCGCCACCGACATCACAGCGGAGGGATTCACCGCCAACTGGGAGCCTACCGCCGACGACGGCTACGCCGTGTTTGTATACACCAAGGAGAAGGTCGACAAGGCCGGCGAATATGCCGTACTTTACGAGAACTTTAATCTCATCTCGGCCGGCTCGCAGATTGAGCCCGAATTCCCCGGTGACTTCCTGACCGAACTCAACGAATGGCAAACCATCACCCCCGACTGGTCGGTTATCGAGTGCAGCTACGCCGGCGGCAAAATCGGCGGCGTGATTCTCTCGCCCTATATGGACCTCACAAATAACGGCGGTCACTTCACCCTCACCCTGGGCATCGTAGGATACGCCGATCAGGTCATCGAAGTTGAGTCGAACGGCTCCTCGGAGGTCACCCAAACAAAGACCCTCACCGAACCGGGCTACAACGAAATTTCATTCGAATTCGACAACGGCACACACGACACATACGTGACTATCACCGACTTAGGTTTTCCCGACGACAACGAAGGGCTCTACGTCGACAAGGTAGCTTACCTCGACGATTTCCTCTGCACGCAGCGTTGCAACCCCGGCGACGAGATTCTGCACCTCGTGGCAACCGGCGAATCGGAAACCAACTCATGCTCGTTCGCGTCGATGCCTTACCGCTACGACGCCACCCGCCTCTACTACGACCTTTACGGCACATCGTTCGTCTACAACGACCCCGACGACCCCTGGGATTACGACGTCAATTACACCCCCTTCAGCGACCTTCAGGAAGTGCGCCTGCTCGGCGACCCCGACGATGTGGCCCTCGACCGCATTGAAGCCGACGACAGCGCTCCCGTCGAATTCTTCAACCTGCAGGGCGTACGCGTCGACAACCCCGCCAACGGCATCTTCATCCGCCGTCAAGGCAACAAAGCAGAAAAAGTAAACCTCTGACAATCAGGCAACGAATCATGAATAAAAATATACTTCGCACGGCCTTGGTCGCCGCTGTGCTCGCAACCGCGGCCGGCAACGCTGCCGCCGATGACGGCGTTCTCGAACTGGGCAACTTCACCAATGCCGACATGACCTACACCGGCTCGTCGTGGGAGGACGCGCCTGTCAACCTGTTCTACAAATATTCCGGAGGCCAGATTATCTATCCGGCTTCGATGCTCACCGAAATCGCCGACGTCAACGGCCAGATTAAATCGCTGACTTTCAAACTCAAGGAGGACGGCATGATTTACTCTGACCTTACCTTCGACATGACCATGTACGCCGAGATGATCGACACCGACCGTATCGGCGAGAAGGACGCCTCTACCTACAACTTCCTCCCCTACTCCACCACCGGTTCGAAGGCAACCCTCAGCTGCACACACGAGCCGCTGTGGTATGAGGGCGATTTCGAAATCACCCTCACTTTCGACACCCCGGTCACCGTAACACCGGGCAAATCGCTGCTGCTCACCACCGTAGCCGAGCACACCGAGACCGACAACTATATGTCGTACACCTCGGTGCTGTCGTACACCTTCATGTCTCCGGCCAAGGAGTATTGCGTGGCCTTCTACGGCAGCGACTCCTCGAGCTTCGCCGACCTTGCCCAGGGCGCCGAAATCAACACCTCGCACTACAGCTACGAGCTGCCCGTGGCAAAGGTCGACTACACCTACTCGGCCGCGCTACCCCAGGCCGAGGCACCCGTGTTCACCCCGGCAAGCGGCTCGCAGCTCGGTCCCGACGCTACGGTCACCATCACTTCGCCCTCTGAAGGCGCCCGGATATACTACACCCTCGAGCGCGACGCCGAGCCCGAAACTCTCTACACCGGCCCCATCGCCATCGACCATGCCTGCACTGTGACGGCCCTCGCCAAGGGCGACGCTTACGAACCCAGCGAACCAGCCTCCGCAACATACTCGCTGAAATACACCAAACGGCCCACGTTCGGCATTCCCGACGGCTGCCCGGTGGCCGCGAACGAGAAGGTGACAATCGCGGCTGAAGAGGGCGCCGAAATCCTCTACACACTCGACGCCGAAGGCACCCCCGACACACCTTATCCCGCCGACGGTATCGCACTGTCCGGTCCAGCCAAAATCCGTGCCATTGCCACAGCCCCCGGTTGCTACCCCAGCAACGAGGCCGAAGCCGAATACACTGTTACCGAACTCAACGCCAAGAACATCGGACCGTACTTCGACACCCCCGATTACGACAACACTTTCATCGGAACAAACTGGTACAACGCCCCCATCATCCCGTCGTACAACACCTCGGTATGCCAGATGCTCTACCTCCCGTCGGAACTCGAAGGCTTCGACAACGAGACCGTGCTGCGCGAGCTCCGCTTCCGCTTCCTCAACGAAACCTGCTTCTCGGAATACGAATCGACAGTGAAAGTCAATCTGCAGTGCATCGACGAGCAGGCCTTCCCCTACGACAACAATAACAGCAAGTATATGTGGTTCGCATTCGACGCAGCCAACCCCGCAGCCACCGTGCCCCTGTACATCGACTTCCTCGAGAACTACTCCATCGGTTGGGGCGAAATCAGCATACCCCTTGGCGACGACGGTTTCCGCTACGAAGCCGGCAAATCGCTGCTCATCACCGTCACCAACGAATCACTGGCTTGCCTCGACGGCAGCGAATACCCCCAGTTCATGAAGTACAACACCACCGAAGAGCGCACCGCCACCTTCTCAAGCATGTATGTACCCTTCGCCGACGCCATCGCCGATAATCCATACGTATATCCCGGTTCGTACGCCGACTACAACTACTACAGCTACATGAGCGATAAAAACCAGCCGTCGGTACGCATCCTCTCGGAACAGAAGCACTTCGACGCCATCACCGCACCGGCCATCGACGCCCCCGACGCTGACGCCCCCGTGGAATACTTCAACCTCCAGGGTGTGAAAGTCACCAACCCCAGCGGCCTGGTAATCCGCCGCCAGGGCAACCACACCACCAAAGTCCTCATCCCGTAATCCCCACTCCCGTACCCCTCTCCCTTTCATCCCGTACCCACTTAACATCCCATACCCCGCGGTGTGCCTTTCCGGCACACCGCTTTTTTATCCTCAAATCCCGGTAAAAGATATTCCCCTGCGGCCCGATAAAATTTTTTGTTCCGGCCGGCGACCTTCAGGGAGCCTTCCACCACCTCCCGGCCTCAAATAACCACCAACTACCGGCCGACAACCTCTTCTTTCACCTAAATCATCTAAATAAAACCTAAATCCACACTAAAATACCCTCTTTATCCGCTGTTTTAAAAAATTTTGCACTATCTTTGTAAATTAATTAACCATTGTCCCGTGATCCGGAGCGCAAAATCATGAGAGTCAGACTACACCGCGAAGGTACCAACATATTGATTATCACGATGGCCATACTCCTGGCCATCAACGTCCCGCTATGGATTTTTTGCCATAACCTGCCGGGGTTGTGGATTCCTGTCACAGTGATTTCGCTGGTCTTATACCTGCTGATTGTCAACTTCTTCCGTTCGCCGCGACGCGAGTTCCCCGGTGACCCCACCAACGCTGTGGTGTCGGCGGCCGACGGCACCGTCGTAGCCCTCGAGGAGACCTTCGAGAGCGAGGTCCTCAAATGCCGCTGCATACAGCTGTCGGTATTCATGTCGCCTCTGAACGTTCACGCCAACTGGTTCCCCGTCAACGGCGAAGTAATCTACGCCAAGCACCACAAGGGGCGCACCATGGCCGCCTACCTGCCGAAATCGTCGACCGAAAACGAACGCTCAACGGTGGTAATCCGCACCCCCGAAGGGCAGCTCGTGATGATGCGCCAGGTAGCCGGCGCCATGGCCCGCCGTATCGTCACATACGCCAAACCGGGCGACGAGGCATCGATCGAAGACCACATGGGATTCATCAAATTCGGCTCGCGCATCGACCTTTACCTGCCGCTGTCAACCGAAATTTACGTAAAAATCGGCGACAAAACCATCGGCGGCGTCTCGCAGGTCGGCCTGCTGCGCCCCGGCAAATGACACATCATCTTTTCAACAACCGCACAATGTTTCGACGCATCATAACATCAGTACCCAACTTCCTGACCTGCTGCAACCTACTGTCGGGATGCCTGGCCTGCATCTGCGCCTTCTCCTTCGAGGACAATGTCGTAGGCGCGCTCAACGGGCGCCAGTTAGCCTGGATTCTCGTAGGCATGGCCGCTGTGTTCGACTTCTTCGACGGCGCCGCGGCGCGCCTGCTGCACGCCCCCTCGCCATTAGGCAAGGAACTCGATTCGCTGGCCGACCTGGTAAGCTTCGGCGTGGCGCCCGCCATGCTGCTGTACAACAACCTCCAGTTCTGGACCGGCTCGTGGTGGATTCCGTTCGTGGCACTCTTCATCCCCGCCATGGGCGCACTCCGTCTGGCGAAATTCAACCTCGACTCCACCCAGGCCACCGAATTCAAGGGTATGCCCATCCCCGCAAACGCCATCTTCTGGATCGGCGCCACCGCATGGATGCAGAGCCACGGCCTCGAATGGATGCACCAGCACATCTACTGGGGCAACCTCATCGTATGCGCCGTAATCATCTCAGTAGCGCTCCTGATGGTGTCGGATATGCGTATGTTCTCGCTAAAACTCAAGAACTTCCGCATCGGCGAGAACCTCGAACGCTACATCCTTATCATCGCCGCCATACTCTTTGTGGCAATCTGGGGCGTTGAGGGCTTCGCCTATACTATCATTCTTTATTTTATACTCTCGGCGACTGCCGATGCCAAGCGGCGCCGCCAGTCAAAAGATGTTTTAAAGTAACGTGGGAACTTTCTTTCTTATCCTGTTCCTGATTTTTCTCTTCTATTTCATTATTTACCCGGCGTACAGAATCTATCGCGGCTACAAACGGGTAAAAAAGCAGCAACAGGACTTCATAAACGACCTTTTCGGAATGAAAAACGGGCAGCCCGACCCCGAGACAATGCACCGCCGGGCAGCCGACGAGCAGGCGCGCCGCAAAGGCGGCTGGTCGGCCCCCCGCAAGCGCCGCAAGAAAATCGACCCCGACATCGCCGAAAATATCCGGTATACCGAAATCAAATCAGAGACGACCTCGCAGACCCAGACGCACTCCGACAACGGAACCGAAACCCGTCGCACCGAATCGCAGATCGAGGACATCACCTGGACCGACATCGAACCCTGAGCCTCATCGAAATGAAGAGCTATATCCCTCATCTATACGACTTCCTCACCCGGCTGGCCGAGCGGCAGGACCGCGAATGGTTCCGCGCGAACCGCGCCGAGTACGACGACCTGCGTCAGGCGTGGCTCAACGACCTCGACATACTCATCGCCCACGTCGGCGAATACTGGCCCGACATCAAAGGGCTCACCGGCAAAGGGTCGGCCTACCGCATATACCGCGACACGCGATTCTCGCAGGACAAATCGCCCTTCAAGGCCTATTTTTCAGCCGGATTCTCGCGCAACGGGCGCTCGGCTGCCGCGGTCCACACCCCGGGTCTGTACCTGCAGATGGGTCCCGGACGCTTTGCCGCCAACGTCGACGCCGGTCTTTACGGCGGCGTCTGGCAGCCCGAACCGAAGGTGCTCAAGAAGCTGCGGCGCGCCATCGTCGACAACATCGAGGAGTTCGAGGAGATAATCAACGCCCCGGAGCTCGCCCGCTACCGGGGCTGGTGCGGCGAATCGCTCAAGACCGTACCCAAGGGGTACGACCGCAACCACCCGCAGGCACATCTGCTGCGCCTGAAGGAGTACGGCAAATTCATGCCCGCCGACATGCGCTATTTTGACGACCCGGCATGGCCCGAAAAGGTTGCCGACGACTTCCGGCCTCTCATCCCGCTTCTCAATTTCCTGCAGTACTCCATCGACGAGGAGCTCTGAGCGTTCACTGGCTCAACAGTCTGGTCATGCGCTCGATACAGCGCTTATTTTGGTCGATGTCGGGGTGGACGTAGAGATTGAGCGTGGTGGCTATGCTCGAATGCCCCAGCGCCGCGCTCCGTATTTCAGCACCGAGCGCAGCACAGCCACAATAGACCGAACCGTCGTCCGCCTCATGCCCGATTCGAGTTTGCCCAGCACAAATTTCTGGGCTTCGGCCTCGCCCACGGCGGTGCTCGCGCCAAACGCCGGCAGAAGGTGGGTACGGATTATCAGCTTGTACATACAGCAGGTGGAATGCTTCACGAAGCGCTCCTTCTCGACGGCCCATTTGCCCGCCAGCTGCCCGAAGGTAATTTGGTTTTTCATATCTCTCTGAATAAGTTTGTATTATTTTGAAAAACGGCAGCGGTAACCGGCGTATTTTTTGGCAGAAAGGGAGTTTTGGGTTTGGAGATTCGGCCGCCGAGACGTATATTTGCAAAAAACAGTTACCTATGAAGATACGAATACTATTATCGGCGTTAGTGATGGCGCTGGCCATCGCCGCCGCCAGCCCTCAGCCGGCCTGCGCCACCGACTATCGTTACTCGCGCGTGCGCTCAATCGTCAACGACGGCAACAGCTATGCCCGTCGCGCCGAAACCTTCCGCAACGACGCCGACCGTTACAACCGTGAGGCCGAACGCTACAACCGCGAAGCCGACAGCTACCGCCGTCGCGGCAACGAAACCATGGCCCGCGACTACCAGCGACGCGCGGCCAACTCCGCCGACAAGGCCTCCGAGGCCCTGCGGAAATGCCGCGACTTTCAGGAGCGTGCAGCCGACTCATACCGCCGTGCAGCCCGCACTATCGAAGACTGATATCAGGGTCACAATTTTCTTTAAATTCTGTTAAAACCCCGGCTCAGACACTTGAAATCTGCCTTAAAAAAAGTAAATTTGTTGTATCTGAACCCCCTATTCAATGGAAGAAAATTATATAGTATCCGCGCGAAAGTACCGCCCGACGACCTTCTCGTCGGTGGTGGGGCAGAAAGCCCTGACGGCCACTCTGCGCAACGCAATCGCCACTAACAAGCTGGCGCACGCATACCTGTTCTGCGGGTCGAGGGGCGTCGGCAAGACATCGTGCGCCCGCATCTTCGCCAAGACCATCAACTGCGAACACCCCACGTCCGAAGGCGACCCCTGCAACCAGTGTCCTTCATGCCTGGCATTCAATGAGATGCGTTCGATGAACATCATCGAACTCGATGCCGCGTCGAACAACGGCGTCGAAGACATCCGCTCGCTGGTCGAGCAGGTGCAGATTCCGCCCACCGACGGCCGCTACCGCGTGTTCATCATCGACGAGGTGCACATGCTCTCGTCGGCCGCATTCAACGCATTTCTGAAGACTCTCGAGGAACCCCCTCAATATGTGGTGTTTATTCTCGCCACAACCGAGAAGCACAAGATTATCCCCACCATCCTGTCGCGATGCCAGATTTACGACTTCAGCCGCATCACCATCGCCGACATGGTCGACCATCTGAGTTACGTAGCTAAAAACGAGGGGATTACAGCCGACCGACGCGCCCTCAATGTCATCGCCCGGAAGGCCGACGGCGCCATGCGCGACGCCTTGTCGATTTTCGATCAGGTTGCAGCCTCGTCGCGCGGCAACATCACATATCAGTCGGCCATCGACAACCTCAACGTGCTCGACGCACGATACTATTCGCGCCTGGTCGACGCTTTTATGGCCGAAAACGTGCCCGATGCCATGCTGATTTACAAGGAGATACGCGACAAAGGCTTCGATTCGCTCTTCTTTGTGAACGGTCTGGCCGGATACCTGCGCGACCTGATGATGGCGCGCGACCCCAAGACCGCCGCAGTGCTCGACGCCGACGACGAGGAGCGCCGGAAGATGGTCGAACAGGCCTCGAAGCTCACGCCGGAATTTTTCTACGCAGCCTTGGCGCTGTGCAACGACGCTGATTTACAGTATCGTACGGCCACGTCGAAGACCTTCCTTGTGGAGGTACTGCTCATCAAACTGTGCCAACTAAGCGGCCTCTCCCCCATCTCTGAAGGCGGCGGGGAGAGGCTTGCCATGCGCCCTATAGAGGGCGCCACGCCTACATTTACACCTGAACAACAACCGGTTAAGGCCGCCGCGTCGGCCCCCGATGCATCAGCCACGCCGGCTCCGGCGCCACCGGCCGCGTCAGCCAGTCTGGCTCCCTCCCCGCCGGCGCCCACGGCGGCGACGCGGACCGGGCGAACCCGGCGTTCGGCCATGCACATATCCATGCGGCAGGCCATGGCGGACGCCCCGGCCAAGACTGACTCACCGGCACCCGGCGACAAAGACACACCGCGGCGCTCAACGCCATTCGCCACCGACAGACTGCTGAAACTTTGGGAACAGTTCGCGGCCAATCACCACGGTATGCACCTGCTAATCAACACAATGCGTCAGGGTGCCCCCGTGCGGCGCAGCGACGACTGTTTCGATTTCGACGTCACAGTACAAAACAAAGGACAAATCGAAGAACTGGAGCGCTTTATGCCCGAACTGCTTGCGTACATCCACGATGCATTGCAGAACGACCTCATCACCTTCGACCTCCATATCGCCGAAAGCACAATGCCCACGGCGTGGAACGACCGCGAGCTCCTGCGCCATATCATCGACAACAACGCCTACGCAGCCCAATTCATCAACGACCTCAAGCTCTCCCTCTGATTCCCTAATCCCCATCCGTTTAAGCCCTGAACTCCAATGGCCGAGAATTTGCACGTCAACGAAATAGTGCATAATTTTGCACACACCATTCACACGCAAGCTGCCGCGCGGGCAGCATCAAAGCCTTCTTCAGCGGCGGTTGGAACAATTTCGACCTCATTCTTGTGGTTATCGGCTGGATTCCGCCATCAATCTCAACGAACGCCCACACCATGATGGCCCTGCGAGTGCTGCGTGTGTTCCGCGTGCTGCGACTGCTGCGTACCGCCAAGGAAATCAAGCTCATCATCTCGGTGCTTCTGCGCTCCATGAAGTCAATCTTCTACAACGGCATCCTGTTTGTGATTTTCGTGTACCTTTATGCCGTGGCCGGAGTGTCGATGTTCCGCATGCCCGACACCGCCAACCTCTCGGGCGAACAGCTCCAGCGCTATGAGAAGCTATTGGAGGAAGCGCCCAACGCCCCCGGCAACTCCCCCGACCCCTACGGCAGCATCAGCGAGGCATCGTTCACCCTCTTCCGTGCCCTCACCGGCGAGGACTGGACTGACCTGCGGTACAATCTTGTCACCGCGTCGGAATTGGGGGTAATCAAGGTTCCGCCCATTGTCATCACCGTCTTCCATGTATCGTGGTTCTGCATCGCGGCATTCCTGCTTCTCAACCTGTTGACCGGTGCGGTAATCAACAACTACCAGCTCACCATCACCGAGGAGGAGGAGGAACACAAAAAGCATCCCTTGTCGGATGCCGCCTCCGATCGCCCGGATAAGTGATGCCATTCCACACCGACACCATATAACAATACGGGAGATGTGTCATTGCAACATATCTCCTGTATTGTACCCGTATAGTGGTGGTAATAAGAGAGTAAGAGGAGTCAGGGGCAGGCGTCGCTTCCAACGCCTCGCAGGGTGGATTTCAGATCTCGCCACCAATTCGCTCTTTTCTCTGAAACAAAGAACGCTTGTGGAAAGTTCGTCCACACCCTCCGGTTTAACACATCATGAAGGATTCCGTGATTTCTTAGGACGTACACCGATTACCAATCCCACATTTATGCTCAATGAATTATAGAGCTTGTTGCACAGCTGTAATTCCATACCTAACCGCAGGAAGTGCAAGAACTCGCAACCACCTCGCAGCATGAAGGCCATGCTGTAATTCTCGGAACTGTAACTACAGGCAAGTTCTATAAAACCTCATTTAGAAAAATTGAATTGAAGATTAAACTGACACACAAAAGTAATAATTAACATCCTTATTTTCAAAACTATCAGTTGAAAGGGGTGTCAGCGGACGAGCTTCACGGGGGTGCCGTTTTTCACCATGATGAATACGCCGCTTCCGGGGTTGTCGACACGGATGCCATGGAGGTTATAGTAGACGGGCGCCGAGGTTTCGTCGCTCTCTACTGCATGGAGGCCGACACTGCCCGAACCGATGCCATATACCAATGTAACTGTATCAAATTCAACAGTATAAGTACCTGCGCCACCCTCGGGAACGGGTATAGCTTCGGCGGTAGGAGTGATAAACGATGTGGGCACAAGCTGTGTGCTTCGCGCCTGGGCGAGACCGTAGTTTGTCACCGACTGAGTCGCGTTGCCGAGCTGATAGGCCTTGGTGACATACCATGGTTCGTCAATCGTCACTTCACCGGTCACAATATCCGGTGTGTCAGCCTTTGGTGAAAGCAACACCGGGGTCACCGAACTGGCCATGCAGGCACCGTAGAGGGTCACAGTAGCGGCATTTCGGGTAATGATACTGCCGTAGCGATCGGTATCGAAGCCCTCCGAAAGCACCATCAGATGTACCCCGTCGAGCCCCTCGTCACCGGCGGTGAGGTTATATGAGCCCCCTTCGGTTGTAAGGTGCAGGGAGTTCTGTTTTATGATATTGCGGGTATTCTTCATACCGAAGTCTCGGCCATGGCCTTTGATACGGAATTCGGTGCCTGCCGGCATATCTGTGAGGTCGATATATGCCCACCCGGGCATATCAGGTTCGGCCTGCAGTTCCCATGCGGCGTCGGCATCAGCCCAGTTGTTCATTGTTCCCGACAGGTAAATGCCCGTGCCTTCGGCTGAGGCTGTCAGTGTGGCAGCTGTCATGAGCAGAGTAAATAATTTTTTCATAGCTGAATTGTTTAGAGATTGTTGAAATTGATTGTTTTATTGATCGTTTTATAGATTGTTAGATGTGTTTTATGCAGTTGTGGACTCAGCGTTTGCCCCGGAAGAAAGTGCGCATCAGGGCTGCGCAGTCGTCGGCGAGGACGCCGGCGAGGACTTCGGCACGAGGGTGGAAGGGGGAGCCGGTGGTGAGAACGGAGTAGCCGCGTTTGGGGTCGGAAGCGCCGTATACTATGCGTGGAATCTGCGCCCAGGCGATGGCGCCGGCACACATCAGACACGGTTCGACAGTAACGTATAATGTGCAGTCAGTCAAGTATTTACCGCCGAGTGACTGAGCTGCGGCGGTGATAGCCTGCATCTCGGCATGGGCCGTGACGTCGGTAAGGCTTTCGGTGAGGTTGTGGCCGCGGCCTACTATCAGGCCGTCGCACACCACCACGGCTCCTATAGGTATTTCGCCCACGGATGCGGCGCGTTGCGCCTCGGCCAATGCGGCGCGCATGAAGCGTTCATCCTCGTTATACATCTCGGTAATGTGCTAATCTTTAGATAGTTCGATGGTCATCCCCTCGTTTGCGGCGATGGTGTTGGGGAAGATTGCGCGAGCCTGCTGCAGCAGGAGTTCCTCGCTGTTGTAACGCTTAGAGAAGTGGCCTAAGAGGAGCTGCCCGACGTGGGCGTCGCGCGCAATACGGGCTGCCTGCGAGGCCGTGGAATGGTGACGCTCGGCGGCCATAGCCTCCATCGAGTCGTCGTAGGTCGATTCGTGATAGAGCAGATCAACCCCTTCGACAATCTGCGCCAGTTCGGGGAAATACGCTGTGTCAGAGCAATATGCATACGACGCCGAGGGGTCGGCCGGGGTTGTGAGCTGCTCGTTGGTGAAGAGGCGCCCGTCGGGGGTGGTGAAGTCGTCGCCATCCTCCTTGATGCCGCGCAGCCGGCTCACTGGGATTTGCAGAAATTTAGCCATGTCGCCGCGCAGATGCCTCGGTTTGGGCTTCTCGCGCATGATGAAGCCGAGGGTGGGCACTCGGTGATGCAGTGGGAATGCTTCCACAACGAGCGAGTCGGTCTCGAGGGCCGTCTGCTGTTGCCCCGGTGTCAATATATTGAATTTCAACTCGTATGGACGCTCGCGGCAGATAAAGTCCATCACACGGCCGAAGAGGTCGGCCCCCTCGGCGAATGTGTGAACGGTGATGGTGCCCCCCTTCTGCTGCAATGCCAAAGTCGACAACAGCCCGGGAAGGCCCAGGCAGTGGTCGCCGTGGAGGTGCGAGATGAAGATATGGTTGAGTCGGCCGAAATTCAGCCCCTGGCGACGCATCGACAGTTGCGCGCCTTCGCCGCAGTCAATCATCATCAGCTGGCCACGGTGTTCAACCACCTGGCAGGCAGGCAGATGGCGCAGCGACGGGGTGGCGGAACCGCATCCGAGAATATTGATTTTCATAAGCGTCGAATCTATTTGCCCAGGAGAATCTCCCGGAGGGTTGAAAGTTTGTTTAGCGCCTGGAGCGGTGATAAGTTATTGATATCCAAGCCAAGGAGCTCGTCGCGAATCTGCGTCAGCACCGGGTCGTCGAGCTGGAAGAATGTAAGCTGCATCGAGTCGTCGATGGCCCGGACAGCCCCGCGCTGCCCTTTCCTGATCTTCGGGGCACCTTTGCCCGGGGCGCCGTCCTCGGAATCTTTTGAGTCGGAGATGGCGCCGTCGTGACGGTTGGCCTCCTCGAGCTGACGAAGCACCACATCGGCACGCTCGACGATGGAGCGCGGCATACCCGCTAAGCGCGCCACATGGATACCGAAACTGTGCTCCGAGCCACCGCGTTCGAGTTTACGCAGGAACACGACCTTGCCGTCGGCCTCGGTGACTGACACATTGTAGTTCACCACGCCGGGATACGAGGCCTCCATGTCGTTGAGTTCGTGGTAGTGGGTGGCAAACAGAGTCTTTGGCCGCAGGGGCGAACGGTTGATGTATTCCACTATAGCCCAGGCTATCGAGATGCCGTCGTAGGTCGATGTACCGCGGCCCAGTTCGTCGAAAAGTATGAGCGAGCGCTCCGACAGGTTGTTGAGGATGGAGGCCGCCTCGTTCATCTCTACCATGAAGGTTGATTCGCCCAGCGAGATGTTGTCGCTGGCTCCCACACGTGTGAAAATCTTGTCGACAACACCGATATGAGCCGAATCTGCCGCCACAAACGAGCCGATTTGCGCCAGCAGCACATTGAGGGCCGTGGAACGCAGCAGCGCCGATTTACCCGACATATTGGGGCCGGTAATCATCATCACCTGCTGGTCGTCGTTATTGAGTTTCAGCGAATTGGCTATGTAGGGAGTGCCGGGCGGCAACTCCTTCTCGATTACCGGATGGCGCCCGGCGCGTATGTCGATTTCGAGCGAATCGTCGACCACCGGACGGTTGTAATGGTTCCCGAGGGCCACGCGGGTAAACGACAGCAGGCAGTCGAGACGCGCCAATATTTTTGCATCGGCCTGAATGGCAGGCACATAGTCGTTGAGTGCAGCCACCAAGGCGGCGTAAATACGATTCTCGATTACGTCGATACGGTCTTGTGCGGTGAGAATCTTCTCCTCGTACTCCTTGAGTTCGGGGGTGATGTAGCGCTCGGCGTTGACCAGCGTCTGCTTGCGGATCCATTCGGCGGGCACTTTGTCCTTATGGGTGTTGGTGACCTCTATATAGTAGCCGAAAACATTGTTGTAGCCGATTTTGAGCGATGTGATGCCGGTGGCCTCGGTCTCGCGACGCTGAATGCCGGCCAGATACTCCTTCCCCTCCGACGACAGGCGGCGCAGGTCGTCGAGCTCGGCGTCGACGCCCGACGCTATCACGGGCGTACCTTTGCCGATGGCCGTCGGGGCGTTGTCGAGGATTTCGCGGCTGATACGCTCGCGCATCAGCGGGCACGGGTTAAGCTGCTCACCCATAGCGCCGAGCACCTCCTGACCGGCAGTGCTGCAAAGTTTTTTTACCGGCTCGAGGGCCGAGAGCGATACCTTGAGCTGCACCACCTCGCGGGGAGTTATTCGCCCCACGGCGAGTTTGCCGACGAGACGCTCGAGGTCGCCGATTTGCGCCAGAAGTTCGCGCAGCTCCTCGCGTGCCTCGGGGGTGCGGAAGAAATGCTCCACCACATCGAGGCGGCGGTTGATTTCGCGCGGGTCCTTCAGCGGGAAGGTAATCCAGCGGCGCATCATGCGCGCACCCATCGGGCTGACTGTCTGGTCGATAACGTCGAGCAGACTCTTGCCGTCGTCGCCGAGGCTTTCGAGCAGCTCCAGGTTGCGGAGGGTGAACTTGTCGAGACGCACGAAGCGGTCCTCCTCGATTCGGGCCAGGCGTGTGATGTGGCCCGTCTGGGTATGTTTGGTGATGTCGAGATAGTGGAGTATGGCGCCGGCGGCAATCACCGCGGCGGGCATGTTCACGATGCCGAAGCCCTTGAGCGATGCCGTGGCAAACTGCTTGAGCAGCCGGTCGTTAGCCGCCTGGTCGGTGAACACCCAATCCTCTAATTCAAAGGCTAAATAGCGACCGTTGAACCCCACCTCGAGGCGACTTTTCTTGCCGCGCTCCACCAATACCTCCTTCGGGGCGAAATTTCCCAGGAGCTTGTCGATATACTCCGGGGCGCCCTGCGATGTGAGGAATTCGCCGGTAGAGATATCGAGGAAGGCCACGCCCACGGTATTGTCGCCGGCGAAATACACGGCTGCCAGGAAGTTGTTCTCGCGGTGTTCGAGCACATTGTCGCCCAGGGCCACACCGGGTGTCACCAGCTCAGTGATGCCGCGGCGCACCATGCGGTTTTTCACCGTCTTGGGGTCCTCGAGTTGTTCGCAGATAGCCACACGTTTGCCGGCACGGATGAGTTTGGGCAGGTATGTGTCGAGGGCGTGGTGGGGGAAACCGGCAAGCTCCACCGACGAGGCCGCGCCGTTGGCCCGGCGCGTCAGCGTGATGCCTAAGATTTCAGAGGCACAGATGGCATCGTCGCAGAATGTCTCGTAAAAGTCGCCGACACGAAAAAGCAGCACCGCATCGGGGTGCTTCTGTTTCATCTCGAAATATTGCTTCATCAACGGTGTTTCCACCACTTTCTTTGCCACGACGTATTGGATTTTAAGTTAGAGGCTGTTCATAATATGCAAATTTACGAATTTTGGCTTACACTTCAATTATGGGGCTGTGTCAAAATAGGCGCAGCCTCTTTTCATAACATGCTGTAAAACATAAA
>CAMEPD010000002.1 GCA_945931475.1 uncultured Muribaculaceae bacterium
TGTGCCGCGACCCAACCACACAGCGCAAAAAGGCGATGTGCTGAATTTTGACACATCATCCTACATTGATTATCAGTACTTGATAGTTTGTATTTCCGGTGAATAGTTACACAGGAGGGCAAGGAGGGCAGGGATGTGGGGGAGATTTGCAAAGGGCATTATGTTCCAGAAAAAAAGAGGTTGCGACGTAAACGGGTTACGCCGCAACCTCGCGGTTTTATCTGGGAGAATGGGATTATTTCAGGATGAGTTTGGCAACGGTGGTGCCGGCTTTGGCGATGACGATGCCGGTGCGGCCGGTGGCGATGCTGGTGTTGTCGCCGGTGGCAACGAGGGTGGCGATTACGCGGCCGTCGATGTCGGTGACTGTGACACGCTCACCGCGTGCGCCGCGAACTATGATGTTACTGCCGTCGGCGGTGATGGTCGGGGCGTTGTTGCCATTGACGTAGCTGAGACCTACAGTGGGGCTGCACGGGGTGTAGAGGGCTACGACTTCGCTGGGCTCGGTGCCGTTGTACATTACGTGGCCGAGAGCTGTCGCTTTGCCGGTCGCGGGGTCAATTTCGTGGAGGTATCCGTCGTCGAGGCGGTTTTCAGCTGCCCAGAACAGGCGTCCGCTGTTGTGGTCGAATGCCATCGACTGGAGGTACTGCGGCGCTTCGAAGCCGGTGCTTCCGATTTCGGTGATTGCGCCGGTATCGCCGTTGACGCTCACGAACTTGCCGTCGGCGGTGATGGCGTAGAGCTGACCTTCGGTCGAGCAGGCGAGGGTGTGGAGATTGGCCTGTACGGGAGCGCCGGAAACTACTTCGCCGGTGGTGATGTCAACCGTGGCGAGGTACTGGTCTTCGGCATCGGCGCACAGCATCCACATGGTGTTCGTGGGGTAGTTGTAAGCCATGTCGAGCACGTAGTAGTCTTCGGCGGACACGGAGGATACCAGCGTGAGGCTGTTGTGGTCGATTGCCACGAATTCGCAGGCTTTGCCGTACCATGTGGCGGTGAAGGCGTAGAGTTTGCCGTCGTAATACTCGCCGGCGGTAATCAGAGCGTCGTTCGGGGTAATTTCCTTGAGGTAAGCGGCCGATTCGGGGGCGTTCGATTCAACCGACATCAGTCCGGCGTTGCCGTAGGCATTCCAACGGTAACCGTAGAGGGTGATGTTTGCCATGTTGGGGAGGGTCATCTGCAGTTCGTCGTTGGCGGCAACCTGGTCGCCCTCGGCGCTGACGCGTGCCACTAAGGTGTAGACGCCTTCGGCTATTTCGGCTGTTCCGAGGTTGATGTTGGCGCTTTCGCCGTGGTTGAGGGTGGCGTCGACGGTGCCCTGAAGGGTCTTGCCCTCGGCGATGGTGACACTCACAGGGATGTTGCTCAGCGGTTTCTCGCCGAGGTTGGTAACGGTGACTTCAACGGTGATGCTGCTGACCATCTCCTTTGATTTCTTGGGCGAGACGAAGGCGGTAAGGGCGGCGTCGTAGTCGTTGTTGCGGAGCATTTCGGCGCCGTAGGCTTTGGCCGATTCGCCGGTGTGGTAGATGGCCGAAACGGCGTACTGATATGTGCCGCAGGGGAGTGTGGCCCATGCGTCGTCGGCGATGCTGAATTCACGGGTGGGTGTGGCGTTGACCTTTACCCATTCGCTCTTGGCATCATCGGCGATGGTGCGGCGCCATACGTTGTATTCGCACCCGGGCACGTCGGGATTGTCGGTGACGGCTCCCGAAGCGCCGGGGATGGTGAAGCCGGCGATGATGTTCCAGCCGTCGTACGCGTTGTAGAGTGCTTCGGTTTCGCTCCATTTCAGGTTGTTGACACCAGATTTGTAGTTGGGGGCGACGCCGAAGAATTTGTCGCCTTCTTCGATGCCTTCGATAGAGTATCCCACTATGTATGAGCTGCCTTCGGCGAATTCAACCGGTTCATCGAATGTTGTGGCAATCCAGCTGCCGTCGGCGGTGAAGTCGGCGTCGGCTATCCGGCTGCGGGCCACGAGTGTGTGGTTGGTGCGGTCGCCCTTCCAGACGCAGGCGTATACGGCGCCCTTCTGCGGCTTCTTCATGAAGCCTTTGAGCGACGACAGCGAAAGGCCGTTGAGCGAGTTTTCGCTGACGGTCTCGGCTGAATAGTAATGGCCTATGTTGTAGGAGGTTGAGTAATAGTCGCCTCCGAAGCCTTTGTTGGCGGTGCAGTCGCCGAGCGAGAGTTCTTTCGGCTCACCCTGGCGCGACATAGGTGATTCCCAAGAGATTACAGCGGCCGAACCGTCGGGCTGAATCTCGGCGTTGACGCCCCACGGGGAGATAACGCTGCGCGTGACTGTTACGTCGCCGAATGCCTTGTCGGCCGTGGTGTTGACCTCGGCTGTGAAGGCGTCATAGAGGGGATAAATGGCTGTGAGCGAGTAGTCCTGACCGGCGAATATGCTGTTGAACTCCCAGTTGCCGTTTTCGTCGGCGGTGGTTTCGGCTGAGTCATAGCCGGTGACGGTAACTTTGGCGCCGACTGCGGGAAGATGGGTGTCGTCGGTGACGAGGCGCCCTGAGAGCTTGATTTTGGCGATGGCCGGCAGGGTGAATTCGGTGTTGGAGGTCTGGCCGGCTGTCACGTTGATGCTGTTGGTAACGGGGGTGTAACCTGTGGCGCTTACGGTAACCGAGAGATTACCGGTAGGAGCGAACGGCAGGGAGAACGTGCCTTCGGCATCGGTGGAGGTGGCGAGGTAATCGAAGCCCTCTACGGTTACTTTCGCATCGGCAATTTTCTGATTGTCAGAACCTTTGACTGTGCCTGCGACGGCGCCGAAGTTGTTGGGCGTCATGATGAAACGGGTCATCGGCACATATTCGTAGGTCGTGCCGTAAGGCAGGTTGCTGAGCTCGAATGCAGAGTATGAGTCACCGGTTACAGTGCGCTTTACATCTTTGGTGGGTGCTGTCCAGAAGCGGTCGGCGTATCCGCCGGGTGTTTCCATGGCGCCTACGACTGTCACTATCAGGTTGCCGCCGGTGTAATTATAAGGTGTGTCGAGGTGAAGCACCATGTCGGATGTGCCCTGAGGTTGCTCTACGGAACCTTCGAAGACTTTGGTGCTCTCGTCGATGGCTACCCATTTGTCGGCGAGGTCACTGAGAGTGGTGGGCGCGATGTAGACGCGGATGTTTGCGCTGCGCGACGATGCACCGAGGAACGACTTGTAAACCAGGTCGGTAACCGCGCCTTGAGCGCCGCGAAGGTCCTCGGGATAGTAGATGGCCTGAGACACGGAGTAGCGCGAGTTTACGGCAATCGGTGCGCGCGGCCCGTAATTGTCCTGAGAGGCTGTTTCATAGACAGTTACATCGAACTGATTGTCGGCAAACAGGGTAGAGGCCGATGTATAGTCGGTGCCCGATTCGCCGGCTGTGTTGACGGCTTTCACCGTGTAGGCGAATGTGCCCGGGGCGCTCGGTGTATCGAAATATGTGGTGCCTTTTACTTTTTCGGCGATGACATTGCCGTCGCGCATTACGGTGTAGGCGATTTGGTCGGGGTTAATGTAACCGTTTGAGATACCGGCGGTTACGGCGTCCCATGTGACGCGCACCTTGCCGCCGTACAGCATCGAGCGCACGTTCGCGGGGGCTTTGGGTATATCCTGTCCGATGTAGGCCGAGCGGGTGACGAAGTCGGTGGTGCCTGACTCGTTGCGGAATGCCAGCGAGTAGGAGTGGGTGCCACCGGTTACGTCGCGGTCGGTATACGAGGTGCTTTCGCCGGCGGTAAGACCCTCGGAAATGACGGTCAGGTCGGCGTTATCACGGCGGATTACAACCTGAAAATCACCGATTTCCGCGCCGTTGGCGGTGCGGGCCGGGTTGGTCCAGGTCAGTGTTGCCTCCAGAGCGCCTTTGCTGCCCGGGGTGAGGGTGAAGCCCGAGGGTTTGAGGGGCGCGTTCTGATCGAAGACGTTCACATTGTCGATGCTCAGGCCGTAGGTGGCTATGGCGTGATGGCGGATGGCGATGTAGATATCTTTGCCGGCGTACTCGCCAAGGGTGTAATTGAGAGTGTTCCAGACGATGTCGTCCTCGTAACCGTTATCGGCGGTCAGCGCTTTCACCGAGGTGAAATCTTCTACGTTGGTGCCAGTAGTGGAAATCAGCAGCTCGATTGGTTCGGTCTGCTCCAGATCCTGGGCGGCGTATCGCAGAGTGAGCACGAAAGCACTGTTGGCCACGTGTATCTGCGGCGAAACCAGCCAGTTGTCTTGCGCGCCGTAGGCCGTGTAATTGGCCGGATTGCGGGTGTAGGAGATAGCCAGCTTGCTGCTGCGGCTGTCCTGGGTGACGTAGCTGCCGGAACTTTCGGCCTGCCAGCAATGGCCATCCTCGTCGGCATCAATCATTGACCATCCCGAGGGGGGAAATTGCTCCCCTTCGAAGTCCTCGCTCAGCACCGCCGATTGGGCGTGCGCAAGGAGGCCTGTCGACGCCAGCAGCGTCGCCAGGGTGATTTTCAGGGTGTTGTTCTGTTTCATAATGCTAATGAATAATTCTCTCCAGTTGATATTTTTCGCAAATATAGTGAAAAATAGCTGATTTGACCGCTCAAAAGGCCCGATTTTTGACACTTAACGATATTCGCTTATATTATTTTGTGGAATATTATTTGTAAATTTGTCGCTGAGATGTTTAAAAAGGAGGAAAAACCAAGAAGAATTTGTGTGGTAACCTCGGCTCGCGCCGACTGGGGACTGCTCTACCCGGTGGTGAGGGCCCTGATGAATGATAGCCGTGCGTGTGTCGATGTGGTGGCTACCAATATGCATCTGCAGGAACGTTACGGCCTGACTATCCGCGAGATAGAGGCCGATGGCATACAGGTGGCAGAGCGTGTGCCGATGCCCGCGACGGGCGATTCGCCCATCGAGAAAGCTTTGGCGACCTCGGAGTGTATGAGCGGTATGGCGCGGGCATTCCGACGCCTGCAACCCGACATCGTGCTGCTGTTGGGCGACCGCTACGAGATGCTCGCGGTGGCCTCGGCAGCCACAATTATGGGCATACCACTGGCCCACATCGCCGGTGGCGAGATTACCGAGGGGGCCATCGACGACAATGTGCGCCATGCGCTTACCAAGCTGTCGTCGTTGCATTTTACGGCCACCGAAGCTTACCGTCATCGCGTGATTCAGATGGGCGAAATGCCTGATACCGTGTGGAATACCGGCGCCCTCGGAGTGTACAATATCGCCCGCGAACCGCTCATGGAGCAGACCGACCTCGAGCGCAGCATCGGCATGAAGCTCGACCGTGACACCCTGCTTGTTACGCTCCACCCGGCTACCCGCGACGCTGTACCGGTGGCACAGCGCTGCCGCGCGCTGCTCGACGCGCTTGACCGTTTCCCCTCGTCGAAACTCCTGTTCACCTACCCGAACAACGATGCCGAAGGGAGCGTAATTATCGGATTGATAGAGAACTACGCAGCACTCCACCCCGAACGGGCCAAGGTGGTGCCGTCGCTGGGACGCCTGCGTTACCTTTCGGCGCTGCGGTGTGTCGGCGCGGTAGTGGGCAACTCGTCGAGCGGCCTGGTGGAGGTGCCGTCATCGGGCATCCCGACGGTTGACATCGGCATCCGGCAGAAGGGACGGATGGCCCCGGAAGGGGTGATTCACTGCGAGGCCGACGCCGACAGCATAGCGGCCGCCGTGGCCGAGGCGCTTTCGCCCGAAGGACGCCGTCGTGCCGCCGAAGCCCCGAATCCGTATTACCGCCCCGACACGGTCGACATAATCGCCGGGGCGCTCATCGAAACGCCCCTCGAAAAGCTGCAACCCAAGCATTTCTACGACCTGCCGCAGGGGTAAATGCTTGTGAATGTGGCCGAAATTACCTATTTTTGCATTGAATAACGCGTTCATCGACACGTTTACCAACATCCAAAAGTTCTCATGAAGGCTCTCTATATCATCCCGGCGCGGGGAGGCAGCAAAGGCATTCCCAGGAAAAATATCAAACCTCTCGGCGGCAAACCGTTGATTGCGTGGACTATAGAAGCGGCATTAGCGGCCGGAGCCACGCCTGAAAACCTCATTCTGTCGACCGACGACGACGAGATTGCCGACGTAGGCGCCGACTGTGGTCTCGACATACGATACCGACGTCCGGCGACGCTCGGCGGTGACACCGTGGGTTCGCGCGAGGTGATTCTCGATGTGATGGACTGGGCCGATGCCCGGGGAATGGAGTATGACGCCGTGGTGCTTCTGCAGCCCACGTCGCCGTTCCGCACGGCTGCTGATATAACCGAGTGCATCAGCCGGTTCGTGCCCGGTAACACTGATATGGCGGTTACCGTCTGCGAGGCCGCGGCAAACCCCTATTACGACATCTTCGAGGAGGGGGCAGACGGCACACTGCACATCAGCAAAGGGGACGGACTGATTACGCGTCGCCAGGATGCGCCGAAGGCGTGGCAGTATAACGGAGCGGTGTATGTAATTGACCCTCAGGCTATACGCCGCTATCCGTTAGGCGCCATGCCGCGACGTGTACCCTCACCGATGCCCCGCGAACGCTCGGTCGACCTCGACACGCCGCGCGATTGGGCCCTGGCCGAAGCGATGATTGAGGATGCCAAAAAATAGAAATAAGCAACAATGAATCAGCATATTATAAAATCCGACGCCACGATTCGCGAGGCCCTGACGCAGCTCAACGGGCTGTCGGGGGGTGTGATGACTCTCGTGGTCATCGACAGCGAAGACCGTGTCGACGGTACGGTGACCGATGGCGACATACGTCGTGGCCTGATTGCCGGGCGGTCGCTCGACGACGGCGTCAACACTGTGATGCACCGGTCGTTCAAGTCGCTGAAACCGGGCGACGGGCCGCGCGAAATAGCGGCCGCACGGTGCCGGGGCATAAAGCTCCTCCCCGAACTCGACGCCGCCGGGCGCCTCGTGGGTCTGTTCGATTTCACCCGCTGCGAGAACCGGCTGCCGCTGCAGGCGCTGCTGATGGCCGGCGGGAAGGGGGAGAGACTCCGTCCGCTCACACTCACAACGCCCAAACCGCTGCTCGAGGTAGGAGGGAAGCCCATCATCGACTATAACGTCGCCAAGCTGGCACGCGCCGGAATCAGCGACGTAACGGTGTCGGTGCGTTATCTCGCCGACAGGATTCGAAGCCATTTTGCCGAACCCTCTTACGGGATAAATGTTAAGATAATAGAGGAGGATGCTCCGCTGGGTACCCTTGGAGCCGCATCGCTGATTGAACACGCTGCGGGAGGCGACACGCTGGTGATGAATTCCGACCTACTCACCGACATCTCGCTCGAGGAGATGTTCCTCAGACACAGCGAGCAGGGCGCCGACATCACCGTGGCTGCCATACCGTACACTGTGTCAGTGCCTTACGCCATTCTTGCCACCGACGACGAAACCAATTGCGTGCGCGCGCTCGAGGAGAAACCCACCTACTCCTACTTTGCCAACGCCGGAATTTACATCTTCTCGAACCGGCTGCTCGACACACTCGGACGCGGTGAGCGCTGCGATGCTCCCGACCTGATCGAGAGGTGTATAGCTGATGGCGGCAAGGTGATTTACCACCCAATTGCAGGCACGTGGATCGACATCGGCACCCCCTCCGATTACCGTCACGCCAACGAGCTGATGCGGTTGGCCGCCGGTCGATTCTGATTGCTAATAAAATTAAAACCAAGATATTATGCCCGAATCAAACTTTATTGATTACGTCAAGATACTCTGCCGAAGCGGTAAAGGCGGCGCCGGCTCGGCCCACTTCCACCGCGCCAAATACGTGCCTAAAGGCGGACCCGACGGAGGCGATGGAGGCCGCGGCGGCCATGTCATCCTTCGCGGCAACAAAAATATGTGGACTCTTCTGCCGCTGAAATTCCGCCGCCATGTTTTCGCCGGCAACGGTCAGGCCGGTTCGGCCGGCCGTTCTTTCGGCAAGGACGGCGAGGACCAGATTATCGAAGTGCCCTGCGGAACGGTAGTATTCGATTCAGAAACAGGCGAATACCTGGCCGAGGTCACCGACGACGGCCAGGAAATCAGGTTGCTTCGCGGCGGCAAGGGGGGGCTCGGTAACTGGCATTTCAAGTCGGCAACGAACCGTACACCGCGGTACGCGCAACCCGGGCAGCCCGCTATCGAGAAATCTATCATCCTCGAACTCAAACTGTTGGCCGATGTCGGTCTCGTGGGCTTTCCGAACGCCGGTAAATCCACCCTACTGTCGGCCGTGTCGGCTGCGCGCCCCAAAATCGCCGACTACCCCTTCACGACCATGGAGCCGCAGCTTGGCATCGTTGACTACCGCGGCAACCGCTCGTTCGTCATGGCCGACATCCCCGGCATTATCGAGGGCGCCAGCGAGGGTAAAGGTCTGGGTCTGAGGTTTCTGCGTCATATCGAACGTAACGCCGTACTGCTTTTCCTCGTGCCGGCCGACGCCGACGACATCACCGCACAGTACAATGTTTTGCTCGACGAGCTGCGCCGTTTCAACCCGCAACTGATGGATAAACAGCGCGTTTTGGCCATCTCGAAGTCGGATATGCTCGACCGGGAGCTCATCGACGAGATTGAGCCGACGCTGCCCGACGATGTGCCCCACGTGTTCATCTCGTCGGTCACCGGTCAGGGTATCACCCAGCTCAAGGATCTACTTTGGGCCGCCATTACCGACGACCGTAACCGCATTGAGACTGAGCCGATTACACACCGTCCGCTCGATGGTAACCACCGTGTGCGCGAGGAGGACGAATTCATCTTCCAGGCCGAGCCCGGCGAGGAGGGTATGCCCGACGAATATCCCGAAGGAGAGTTCTATGATTTTGAGGATGAGGACTACCCGCAGGAAGATTCTGAGCCGGAAGCACCCTCAAAATCGGAAAAACCCGCGAGATTGGGAAAATCCACGAGATCGGATAAATCCGCCAAGCCGGCCGAACCGGGCGCCCAGGAGGAAACTCCACATACCATATACCTTAACGATGTCGACACCGACGACACCGACTACGAGGAGCTGTCAAAAAACTACGATGTCGACAGTCCGTATTTGCCTAAAGATTTGAAGTAATTTTTGAGTATATCTTGCAGTGAAAAAGCTAATTAGGATCTTTGCAGCCTGTGCGCTGACTCTTGCGGCCTGCACCGAAGCGCGTGCCGCCGAGCCTGAATATTTCCGTTGGATTGGCGAAGCCGACAAGGCCGTGGCCGCCAAGGACTGGGACCGCGCCCTGCAGTGCTACGACGCAGCCATGAAGTCGGAGCCCGATAATGCCAATAACGTGTTGGTACTCGGTAATTTAGGTATGGTGCAGTATTATGCCGGGCGCGATTCGCTGGCCCTGGAAATCCTCACCAAGGCTCACGTAATGGCCCCGAAATCAACAACTTTGCTGCTCAACCGCGGCAAAGTCCTCGCCGACATGGGCCGTTACGACGATGCTGTGGCAGATTTTACACAGGTGCTCGACATCGATTCGGTGAACACCGGCGCGCTTTTCAACCGCGGCTACATTCGTCTGCGCAAGGGTGACAACGATGGGGCCGAAGCCGACCTGCTGAAGTATTCGCAGCTCGCACCCGATGACCTGAACTCCATTAGTTCGCTGGCAGTGCTTTACAGCAACACCGATCGTTTCAAGGAGGCTATTCCCTTCTATGACAAGCTGATAGAGAAGCGGCCCAACGGCGATGCATACGCAGCCCGTGCCTTCTGCAAACTCACCCTTGAGGACCTCACCGGCGCGTCGGAAGACATATCCGAGGGGCTGAAAATCGACCCCAACAACGGCGAACTTTATTACGCCCGCGCATATCTCAATCACCTCCGTTATCTCGACGAGGATGCCAAGGCCGATGCCAAGCGTGCCGAGGAGTTCGGAGTGGAAAAAGAGCGCATCAAGATGCTTTTTCAGTAATAAGTGGCTGGAGTTCAACGTTTTCGGATGTACGACAGCACATCCTTCTGAATGGTGGAATTGAGCAGGCGGGCGATTCCGGCGTAGACGGCGACGCCCGTCAGTCCCTGCACTGTCAGCAGCGCCCAGGGGTTGGATATGAGCAGCCCAAGAGGGTACATCGCCGCCATGGCGAGTAGTGTCAGTCCAAGATAGGGGAGCGAGTCGAGCAGAAAATCGGTGACACGCCGACCGGTCAAAGGCGCTGTTTTGTAAATCATTACCACCCAGGTGATAAACGAGGCGAGCAGCTGTCCCCACAGCAGTACCTTGATGC
Organism: uncultured Muribaculaceae bacterium; assembly: GCA_945931475.1. Lineage (GTDB taxonomy): Bacteria > Bacteroidota > Bacteroidia > Bacteroidales > Muribaculaceae > UBA7173. The sequence goes on from CAMEPD010000002.1 coordinate 10,271, forward strand.
CCCACACCAGGTCGACGCCGTCGGTGGCAGCCAGCCACGGGTAGGTTGCGGCCAGAAACAGCAGGGCCGCTCCGTCGCGGAGCAGCTCCATGCGGAACACCAGGCGCGTGCGCGCCAGCGCAATGGCATAATTGTTGTATGCGGCGTTGAGTACCGTGAAGATGCCGCGTATCAGAAGTATCTGAAACAGAGGTACCGACAGGTCCCATTTCGTGCCGAACAGGCAATGGAATATCTGTGGCGCCATTACCACAAGCATCCCCATGAGCGGGAAAATCATGTACGACGTGCAGCGGTTCATCTTAGCCGATACGCGGCGGAAGCGTTCGGGGTCGTCCTGCACCTCGGAGAGAGTGGGGATAAACGCCGATGTAAGTGTTTGTGAGACAGTGGTTACGCCCATTTTGCTCCATTTATCGGCCTGCGTGTAGTAGCCTAAGGGCGCAAGGCCCGCACGGTACCCGATAAAGAAGGAGTAGATGTTCTGAAACACCGTGTTGAGGAACGAAGTGGCCATCATGCCCGAACCCACACTGAAAAAAGAGCGCAGCGATTCGCTCGAAAATTTCAGCAGCGGCCACCAGCGCGATGTGCACCACAGCACCAGGCTCTTCACGCCGTTGAGCGTAATTGTCTGCCACACAATGGCCCACGCGCCGTAACCGGCGAGGGCCAGCCAGATGCCGACCACCCCGCCGGCAAACAGACCGATGGCATTCGCGGCTGCCACCATGCGCACATCCATGCTCTTCATCAGTCGGTTGACCTGAACAATCGACGAGGCATTGAGAATGAAGCTCAGGAAGAGCACGCGGCTCAGCGGTATCAACCGCTGGTCGTGCTGGAAAATATTGGCTATCAGGGGCGCACAGAAGAAAAGTATGATGTAGATTAGCACGGCCACACCCATGTTGAACCACAGCACCGTGGAGTAGTCGAGATGGGTCGGGCGTTTGCGCTGAAGCAGTGCGTACGAGAAGCCGGAATCCACGAATAGCGACGCAAATGCCTGAAACACAAGTATTGCGCCCACCAGACCGAAGTCCTCCTGACTCAGCAGATTGGCCAAGACGATGCCCGTGACCAGATACAGCACCTGCTGCGAAACCTTGTCGATAAAGTTCCACTTCACCGAGCCGGCCGTGAGGCGTTTCAGGTCGGGGTCGCCGGGTGTCGGGGCTGTCTGCTGATTCATCCGCTTATCTGTCGGTAATTCTTATCTGTCGGTAATTCTTTTTTGTCAGAAATTTCTATCTGTCGGTAATTTCAGTGTCGGTTACGGGTAGTCCGTCGGTCATGCGGATAACTTTAACTCCCATGCCGTAGTTCTTGATTTTCTGAGGATTACCCTTGTAATATAGTTTGCCGGGGAACATCCCTTTCACCGTAATTTCGTCGGTCGCCCACACGCCGGTGGTGCCTTTGCCGAAGAACTTGCAGGTGGCTTTGGTGGTCTGGAGGTCATCCGCCAAAATGGTGCCGACGCCTGTGTTTGAGAGGGTTACCTCCTTCGATGTGCCCGAAAGCACCAGGGTGCCGTTGCCGGTTTGTATCGAGCCTTCAACCTTATTGCAGTCGAGGTCGCGCACTATCAGTTTGCCGTTGCCGATGAGTTTGGCCTTGAATTTGGGGCACGGTTTGGGATTGTTGACGCGCACGGTTGAGTCGCCGGCGTTGGTCACTTCGGTCAGGAAACGGGTGAAAACGTGGATGGTAGGGAGGTTGTAGACCAACTGTCCCTCCTCGTGAAACTGCTTTTCGATGGTGAGTTTCCCCTTCTGGTTGTTGGTGAAAATCAGTCCCGAGGCTACCTCGCGCGAGGTCTCGAAGTATACGCGGCCGGCCGAATCGGGGAGGCAGTGAAGTTCCACCTCAATGCCGTCGACTACGTTAAGGTTCTCGAAATCACCTACATTTACTTCGTAGGTGCCGACTTTGGCGCTTCCCTCAACGAGGTCGGCGGTGTGTGCCTTGTTGCCGGAGGCATTCTGTGCCGCCGCCGGAAGTGTCAGCCCGATAATGATTGCAAGTGATGAAAGAATCTTTTTCATTTTGGTTAAAAATATGATTATTAGATTGTTGCAGGATTAAAACCGCCCGAAAAGCCTATTTCGCCCGATGCCAGGCCACGCTCCACGCTGTCGAGAATCTGCATCAGTTCGTCGCGGGTGTTGGCGCGCAGCATGGCGATGCGGGTTTCGCGGAAATGCGACAGCCCTTTGAAGAGCGAGCATACCGCTAAGTGGCGGCGTATGTGCAGGATACCGCGGTACTCGTCGATGCGGTCGATGCTTTCGCTGATCTGCCGCCGCAGTATGTTGAATTTTTCGGCCTGAGTGAGTGGCGCGAACCGCGGATTGTCGGGGTAAAGTCCGTGTTTCAATTCGTTGAAAATCCACGGGTTACCGATTGATGCGCGACCTACCATCACACCGTCGACGCCGTACTTGGAGAAGGCCGCTTCGACCCGTTCGGGCGAGTCGATGTCGCCGTTGCCGATCAATGGAATCCTGAACCGAGGGTTCTCCTTCACGCGGGCTATCATCTCCCAGTCGGCTTCGCCGGTGTACATCTGCGAACGGGTGCGTCCGTGAACCGTAAGTGCCTGAATGCCACAGTCTTGTAACTGCTCGGCCAGCTCTACGATGATTTTGCTGTTATGGTCCCAGCCAAGGCGTGTCTTCACCGTGACAGGGATTTTGACGGCGTTAACTACGGCGCGGGTGATTTCAAGCATCTTGGGGATGTCGCGGAGCATTCCCGCGCCGGCACCTTTGCCGGCGACCTTCTTGACGGGGCAACCGAAATTTATGTCGAGAAAGTCGGGATGCGCCTCCTCGACTATTTTGGCGGCCTCAACCATCGGCTCCACCTCGCGGCCGTAAATCTGTATGGCCGTGGGGCGCTCGGCCGGGTCGATGCTGAGTTTGCGGGTGGTGGCGGAGATGTTGCGTATCAGGGCGTCGGCCGAGACGAATTCCGAGTATGTGCCGTCGGCCCCTAATTCTTTGCAAATCAGGCGGAACGACCGGTCGGTCACATCTTCCATCGGAGCGAGCATCACCGGGCGCTCGCCAAAGTCAACACCGGCTATTTTCATTATTGATACAAAATTATTAAATAATAAGATATTTCGGAACAGAATTGTCTTTTTTGGCTTGTTTTAGCGACATTCGGGCCATTCGGGTCATTCTGGGGCACCCGCAGGTGGTGCGCCGGCTTTTCAACCGAGGGTCAGCGACGAGCATTTATCGGGGGTAACGAGCTGAGCCACACGCAAAATATCGTCGGCCGTCACTGCCCTTATCCTGCGCTCTATTTCGTCGCGTGGGGTGATTTTTCCGTAATACATCATGGCGCGGGCGGCGCTCATGGCGCTCTGCTCGATGTTCTCCGACCCGATGGCTGTCTGTCCCAGAAATTGGGTTTTGGCGGCTTCTAATGCCCTGTCGGTCAGTGGCTCGGTGGCGATTTTGTGTAGCTCGCGGCGCACCAGATCAAGGCACCGGCCGTTGTCCTCGGGGTCGCATCCGAAGTATACGGTGAAGAGGCCCGTGTCGCTGAAGGTTGTCGCCGATGCCTCAACCGCATAGACCAGTCCGCGGCGCTCGCGCAACGCCAGGTTGAGGCGCGAATTCATGCATGGACCACCTAAAATGTTGATAAGCAGGCGCGTTGCGTAGATATCGGGTGCGTAGACGCCGCCGATTCGCGCACCGATTATGGTGTTGGCCTGATGCGACGGGGCCTCGCGGCGCAACTCGAACGGAGCTACCGGCACGGGCATAACGCGTTGAGGGTCCGGGCCCGGTTCGATGCCGCTGAAATGCTTCTCTGCCATGCGGAGCACCCGCTGAGGCGTCTCCGGTCCGAGGTAGAAAAGGGTCATGCGCTTGGCCGTGTAATTGCGGCTCAGCCAGTTTCGACACATTCCCGAGTCGAGGCGGCTCACCGACTCAGGTGTGCCTAAGATGTTGTGGCCCAGCTGACTGCCGCTGAAAAAGCAGTCCTCGAAGTCGTCGTAGACGCTCTCCGACGGGGTGTCGAGGTACGAATCGATTTCATCCTTTACCACCTCGCGCTCCTTGTTGAGTTCGGCAGCGGGGAACACCGAGTGGATGCACAGGTCGGCCAAAAGTTCGGCCGCGCGGGCCAGGTTGCCGTTCGGAAAGAGGGTGTAGACATACGTTTCCTCCTTGGACGTGAACGCGTTAAGCTCGCCACCGACCGACTCCATGCGGTTGATGATGTGGCAGGCGCGGCGGTGCGCGGTCCCCTTGAAAATGGTGTGCTCCACGAAGTGCGCCAGCCCGAATTCGCCGTGCTCCTCGTCGCGGCTTCCGGCGTCGACGGCCACGCCGAAGTATTCGGCGCGTGTCAGCGAGTTGACACACACCAGTTTAAGTCCCGATGGCAGGACGTATGCGGTTGGTACGGAGGATATTCGCGGTTCGAAAGTCATGATTTATGCCGCACAGTACTCATTATATGCGTCCGTCGGCCCGCAGGAGCGCCAAGAGGCGGTCGACGGCCTGCTCCGACGGAATATTTTTCTCCACGCACTCTTTGCCCCGGTAGAGACTGATGCGTCCGGCGCCGGCGCCCACGTAACCGTAGTCGGCATCGGCCATTTCGCCGGGGCCGTTGACGATGCAGCCCATGACACCGATTTTCAGAGCCGGATACCCCTGAAGGGCCTCCTTGACGCGGTGAAGGGTGGTCTGAAGGTCGAACATAGTGCGTCCGCAGCCGGGGCAGGCTATGAATTCCGTTTTGGTGAAGCGCAGACGTGTGGCCTGAAGAATGCCTAAAAGCAGGTCATGCTGTCGCTCGGGGCTGAGTTGCGGCGCGTCTATGCCAATGCCGTCAAGGAGTCCGTCAAGCAGTGGTGTGCCGAGGTCGATTGCGGCGGCGACGGCTACTTCGTCGGCCGACATTTCGGGCGGATAGGCCACGACAGCGCAAATCGGTGTATTTCCTTTATGTTCAGCAAGATAAGTACGGATTCGGCCTACGCGATTCCCCTCGGCGAAGCGTACTGTCGACACTTCGCCATCGGGGTCATCGAGCCCATGAACGAAAACCTTCGGAAGGATACGGCGCTGAGGCTCAGCGTCCTCCGGAAGGCTGTCGGCGATGTCGTCGCTCTTCATGGCGTCGATGTGGGCGAGAATCTGACGCGCCACAGGCGGCTCATTTTCAGGGTCTTCGCTGAGCGAAACGCGGATGGTGTCGCCGATGCCGTCGGCAAGAAGCGAGCCGATGCCGACCGCACTTTTCACGCGTGCGTCCTCGCCGTCGCCGGCCTCGGTGACCCCCAGATGAAGCGGAAAGTGCATCCCCTCGGCATCCATGGCTTGGATTAACAGCCTGACGGTCTGCGTCATGACGACGACATTCGAGGCCTTGATGGAGATGACGATGTCGTTGAAATTCTCCTTGACGGCGACGCGCAGGAATTCCATGGCGCTCTCGACCATACCGGCCGGGGTGTCGCCGTAGCGCGACATGATGCGGTCGGAGAGCGAGCCGTGATTTACGCCGATGCGGATTGCCGTGCCGTGTTCGCGGCAGAGGCGCAGGAAAGGCACGAATGCATCGGCAATCTTCTGTAATTCAAGCTGATACTCCTCGTCGGTGAACTCTATTTTCTTGAATACGCGGCCAGGGTCGACGAAGTTGCCGGGGTTGATGCGCACCTTGTCGACGAGCGGCGCGGCGGCGAAGGCAGCCTTAGGATTGAAATGGATGTCGGCTACCAGGGGGATGTCGCAGCCGCGCCGACGAAGCTCGCGCCGGATTTCCCCCATGGCTTCGGCCTCGAGTGTTCCCTGGGCCGTGAGGCGGTCGATGTCGGCTCCGGCGTCGGCAATGCGCTGACACTGAGCTACTGAGCCGGCGATGTCGCGTGTCGACGTGTTGTTCATCGACTGGACGCGCACCGGGTTGTCGCCACCGATGCCGATGCCGGCGACGCTGGTCACCGATGTCGGTCGGCGCTTGTAATTATATTTTCCCATCAGCGGAGAGACGCAAAATCAGTTGGTCTTGAAGTCGTATTTCACCTCGCGGAGGCTCTCGTTGGCCTTTACGATTTTTTGGCCGAGGGCGGCGCGCCACGCATCGTAACGGGCCTTGATTCCGGCGTCGCCGAGGGCTAAGATTCTCACGGCCAGCACTGCGGCGTTCATTGCGCCGTCGATACCGGTAGTAGCCACGGGAATGCCCGGGGGCATCTGCGCGATGGAGAGCAGGGCATCCTGGCCCATGAGTGTGGCACCTAAGGGTACGCCAATCACCGGCAGGGGAGTGATGGCGGCGATGACCCCCGGAAGGGCCGCTGCCATGCCGGCGCCGGCGATTACTACCTTCAAGCCGCGGCCTTCGGCATTCCGGGCGAAGTCGGATACCTCTTCGGGGGTGCGGTGAGCCGACAGGGCTATCATTTCGAAGGGCACCTCCATCGAGTTGAGGAAATCAGCGGCTTTTTTCATCACGGGCAGGTCGGATGTGCTGCCCATTATTATGCTTACCAATGGATTCATGCTCGTATGTGTATATGATTGAAAATGAGAATTCTATATATTAGGTAAACAGCAGCGTCGGCACCAATGTGCAGATAAAGCCGTTGGCGAATCCGGCCAAAATCTGCCAGATGTCGTGGCGCTCGAGAATCAGACGCGACGTGCACACAAGTCCGGCGGCGAGCACGGCGCAGAGGAACTCTACCGTTATCGGATAGACCGATATCGCGCTGATCATCATATAGAAAAGGATGGCGCACAGGCCCCCCATTCCGGTGGCGTGGCCCGAGATTTTCCATTTGCCCGTCAGCGTCGTATCGATAATCAGCGCCAGGGTAGCCCCGGCGTAAAACATTGTCAGCCATAGCGGTGCGTTGACGATGCGGGTGTAGACACACACGGCAATGAACCCCGCGGTGGCCACCATGTAGGGGATGAGGCGCTCGCGCCCGGTGTTGAGCCGCGGGTCCTTGATGATGCCGGCCTTCCACAGTACGAAGATGGTTATTACCGGAATCACACAGGTGGCGATGAGGGTCACCGAAAGCACTGTCAGTTTTGCTACCATGGGGGTATAGTTCAGATACGAAATCCACAGCGCCAGAATCATGGCGTAGGTGCCCATGAGCAGGGGTGAGAAGATGCCCGACAGTATGCGGGCTATTATGTTAAGACTCTTTTCCATTGTCAGTCAGTGGGTTGGTGATTTTTCGGTAATCTAAATCTGGCGTCGCAGGCGCGCTACGGGGAATCCGAGGCGCTCGCGGTATTTTGCTACGGTGCGCCGCGCTATGTCGAGCCCGGCGTCGGCGAGCCGCGCGGTAATCTGCTCGTCGCTCAGCGGGGCCGATTTGTCCTCCTCGGCGATGATGCTGCGGATGCGGGCTATGATGCCGTGGGTAGTGGCGGCGTCGGGGGTGTCCTTCGTGCGTTCGTTGAAGAAGAATTTCAGCGGGTAAATCCCTCCGGAGGTGGCCACGTATTTCCCCTGGGTGGCGCGCGAAATCACCGAGAGGTCGTAGCCGGTGAGTGCCGCGATGTCGCGGAGCACCATGGGGCGTATCAGCGTCTCATCGCCGGTGGCGAAGAAGTCGTGCTGCAGCTTGAGGATGGCGCTCATAACGCGCCAGAGCGTTTCGCGGCGCATCGACACAAGGCGGATGAAGTTGCGCGCGTCGTTACGGTTGCGGCGTATGAACAGTCCGGCGTCGCCCGAGCGTCGTCCCGATGCTGGAGACACTTCCATCTCCTCGGTGAACGAGCGCTCAATCTGCAGCTCGGGGATGTTGCTGGGCATCGAGAGGGTCAGCGCGTGGGTGTCGTTGTCGGCCTCTACCACGAAGTCGGGGGTGATATGCCGGGCCGTGTCGGCGCCGATGCCGCCGGGGCCGTGCGTGGCTCCGGGTTTGGGGTTGAGGCGGGTGATTACGGCGAGGGCTTCGCGCAGCGCTTCGGGGCTGATACCCAAAGCGGTACGGATGCGGTCGAAGTGCTTTTTGGAGAACAGGTCGAAATAATTGTTCAGAATCTCAAGGGCCGTCACCGTCTCGGTGGTGCGCGGCATACGCCTGAGTTGTAGAATCAGGCAATCACGCAGGTCGGTGGCGCCTACTCCGGCCGGGTCGAGGCCGCGCACCAACTCGACGACGCGGCGCACATCCTCCAGGCTGATGTCGATGCCCTCCGAGATAGCGATGTCGTCGGACACCTCCTGCAGTGTGCGGTCCATATACCCGTTGGGGTCGAGGTTGCCGATTATGTAGCGTCCTATGGTCAAATCGTCCGGCGAAACTCCTTCGGATTGAGATAGCTGCGTCATCAGTGACTCGAAGAGTGTGACATTCTCCTCGCCGAACCCCGTTGCCGGTTCGGCCACGGGATAAGCCGAAGAGTCGCCTGCGCTGACCGGCCGCATGTCTGCCATGCGGGTGAGCGTGCGGCTGTCGTCGAGCATACCGTCGGGCACCTCCTCGTCGGTGGAATAGTCGGCCATCTGCATATCACGGGCCGTCTCGTTGAAGCCGGTGGCGTCGGTATCGGCCGTCTCGTCGCGTTCCACCGCTTCGAGGGCGGGCAGCTCGTCGAGGGCGCGGCGCACCTCCTCCTCAGCCTCAGCTTCGGGCATCTCAAGCATACGCACAAACTGCACCTGCAGCGGCGTGAGCCGCTGCTGGAGCCGTTGTTCGGCCGAAAGCCGCTGTGATTGTGCTTTTGCCATCTTTACCCTTCTATGAGTGCAAAATTACGGAAAATTTCCGAGATAGGGTAAAAATGCAGTGTATAAACAGCCTATCAGTTGCCGTCGGTGTAAAGAATCTTGGTGGTGTTGCATCCGTCGGTCTTGATATAAATATGGCCGTTGACGGGCGAATCCACTATGTGACCGTCGACTGTATAATATTTTACCCGGTTCAAGCCATTGTTGTCTACGGTAATCTCTTCGATGGCGGCTTCTTCAGGATTCTCGGGGGCAACGACTATTTCGGTGAAGTATTCGCTCCAGGCTGACGCTTTGTATGCATCGAGGCTTTCGGCCGGGACATGAAGCGTTACTGCCCGTTTTTCTTTTGCAATTTTGGCCGGGGCGCCATAGTAGGTCAATTCGTCAAAAGCATATTCTGATATTTCCGGAGGTATTACGGAATAAATGTATAAGTCTTTGAGGTTACTACATTTTCCGAATGCATAATCCTGAATATTACTTACTTGTGTGTAAGGAATAATGATTTTTTCCAAACTTTGACAGTTCTGGCATATCGCCTGAGGTATTGTCACAGTAGGCACTGCAACATACGGATCCACAATATTCGGGAAGGTTAACTCTTTAAGAGAAGTGCAGTTTACAAACATCTCCAGAGGGAGTCTCTCAAGCTGGATATCATTGGGGAAATGAATCTCCCTTAGATTGTGGTTATAAGCAAAGACGCCATCCTCCAGCTTCTTAACTGTAGAAGGGACGTAAATTTCCTCAATCACGTCGTCATAATTGAGATTATAAATATATGTGCAAGTATATTCTGTCCCTTTGTAGTTTTTGACGGTTGCCGGAATCCTGGCTATTGCCTGAGATTTTCCCCATACAAAGCCATCACATCTGACTTCGTGGTCAGAGATTATCTCCCATTCATATCCCTCGGCACTGAAGGCAAATGCCTTGACAGGGAGAAATTGCGCAATCACAGCCATGACCGCGGTCATGGCAATCAACTTATATCGTTTCATAATTTCTTATGCCTTGGAATCCCTCTTGGCGTTGTCGTTATTATTATTTTACGTGGGGTACGCAGATTCAGATCATTACCGCTCTGCCTTCCGAAGCTTTTGGCATTGCCGTGGTTGAGTCATAGAGCAACTCAGAGAATATATGTCATAAACCCGAAAGGTGGAGGACAGGAATTGATAGCGCTCCCGGAAAATGATGTGGGCATCCGGTCCGCTTGCCCCATATCGGGACTGCGCACGGCGAAATGCGCTGCAAATTTAGTGAAGAATTTTAAAAAAAATTGTAGCGGATAGGGACGCCATAATGGGATGCCATAATGATACCTCCGGGATTAAACGTCCGGAGGTAAAAAAGGAGATGCGCCGTTTTTGCTCATCTCCTTGGGTTGGTGTGTTATTCGGTAACGATGGCCTTGACGGGGGTGGGGAGACCCGCGGCGGTGAGGATGTAGACGCCGGGCGGCAGCGAGATGATTTCGCCGTTAGCGACGGTCTCATAGTGGGCTACGGTGCGTCCGGCCATGTCGTAGACGGTGAGCCCGGCGACGGTGTCACCGCAGACTACGCGCAGGCCTAACGGTTCGTAGACCACTCCGAAAGGCGCGCCGTCGGTGACGGTTGAGAGGGCGTCGGCGAAGTCAACGTTGATTTCGTTGGTGACATCCGAATAGTAACCCAAGCGGCATGAACGCACATGGTAGCTCTCGTGCGAGCCGGCTTCGCGGTTGTCGACGGGCAGATAGTTGCTCTCGGCCACATCGTCGACCTGGCGGATGTTGCCCGATGCGTCGACGATGGTGCGTGTAACGACGTAATAATCAACCACATCGTCGGAGCCACCCTGCTGGGGCACTTCCCAGTTGGCGGTATATCCCGTGGCGGTGATATCGGTGGCCGGCAGCGCACGGAAGGCGTGGAGCACGGGTACCGGCAGACATTCGCCCCGCAGGGCTATGCCTCGCGAGCCGCCGTCGGAGTAGTCGGAGACTATCAGTCGCGCCGTGTGGCTGCCCAGACCGGTGGGGTTATACTTGATTTTCACCCAAATACCTTCGGGAGCGTTGATGGCTGACGGCTTCACCTCGGTGACTTCGGGGGTAAACATGGAGGCGTCGGCGCCGATGACGGTGAGCTGCACGTTGTACCGGATATTCTCACCGCGGAACTGCAGCGACGCTTCGCCGCTCTTACCCTCGGCTACCTCACCGAAATCGAGCGCCATATCCTGCACCGGTGTGATGAGCACCGGGTCGCCGGCCTGCTCCGTGCTCCCCGACGGGTTGAAGGCCTGCCCCTTGCGGTTGCCCCAGATGTATTCTGCCAGGTCCTTGAAGTCGATGAAGGGGTTGCGGTTGGCCTGCACGCGGTACACCTGCTCGTTGCGGTCGAACTCCTTCTGGCTCGGCGGGTCCTCGCGGTTCCATTTCAGCAGCAGGTCGACCGACCAACTGTTGAGCGTCGGATAGGTGTTGTTATTGACCATGTAGGTATAGGCCCAGTGGAGGTTCTGGTAGCAGCACACCATATAGAAATATGTGCGCGCGAAGTCGCCCTTGTACTCGTCGGCCGGCTCGAAGACGGCCTTGGCGCCTCCCCCCTGACCGGCCACCGGGGTGCCCACGCGTGTGATCCCGTTGTCGAACGAGGCGTTCTGCACTTCGCCGAGCGGATAGTTGCTCTTGGCCATATTGGCCTGAGCTTCCGACGGATAGAGGTGGTTGAGGTCGGTGTAAGCCGGAGTGTTCTGCGAGCCGCCCCACCACGATTTGGGGAAGGAGTGCTCGCGGTTGAGGCCGGCGAACGATCGGGTATAGAGAGGTATGTCGGAGTACATATCCCACCACTGGCCGTAGCGGCTGTTGCCGGGGGGATATACGTCGGTTTTGCGGAAATACTGCGGCAGGTCGCTGTAGCTCGACACCAAGGTGTGGTTGTAGAGCAGCGTGTGGAGGGCGTTTTTCAGGTCGGCATCGCGCTTGCCCTTCAGGCTAGAGTAGTAGCCCTGAGGCACGTCGGCCATGGCACCGAAGGCCATGGCGAGCGAACACACCAACGCGTAGATGCTTTTAAGGTGTAGGATTTTTCTCATGTCGGAATGTTATGGTACAGAGATTTTGACCGCAAATTTAACATTTTTGAGTTCAATTTACAAGTGCCGCGGCGCATGCGGGTTATTTGAAGGTGTACACGTCGTTGAAGAGTTCCTGAGTACGACTCAGCATCGTGGTGAGGGCGTCGCCCTGCAGGGTGAAAATCATCGGCGCCTCGTATTCGTACTGCAGCGAGGTCTTGTTGCCGCGGGCGTCATACCCCTCAACGCTCATCGAGCAGTCGCGTTCGAAGGTTACCGACTGTGTGGCGACGGGTGCCGTGTCATTGCTTTTGGGTTTGGCCGTGACGGTCATGGTCAGGGTTTTGGGCGCCGATTCAAGCTGTACGCGTTTGGTGTACTCCCAGTCGCGGGTAAGCGGCGTGGTGATAATCTGGCCCGTAACGTCGGTGTAAGTTACCTCTATGTCGAAATAGTCGTACCAGGTGCGGCTCAGGTCGACGTCGTATTCTATCTCCACGTATGCGGTCGTGTCGACCGGTTTGGGGGCCTTGTCATCGTCATCATCGCCGCACGAAATCAGGGCGGAGGTGAATATTATTGCGCTTATAAGACCTGTAAAAATGAGTGTGATACGTTTCATAAAAATCCATTTTTATGTTTAAACGTCACTCATGCCGTCAGGGTTTACGCGATATGAAATATTAAAGTGGATGTATCAGAATTTTGATACATCCTCTTTGTGATTAATCGGTTGACGGATTATTTGAGCAGCTCGGCTACCGATGCCGAGAACTCATCCTTGGTCTGAAGGCCTACTTTGCTGGTCGAGGTCTTGCCGTCGGCCGAGATGTAGACTACCATGGGGATCGACGAAGCGTTGAATTCGGCGGCGAGTTCGGGGTGAACGTCGACGTCGACGCTGTAAAACAGCACTTTACCATCTGTTTCGGCGGCTACGGCGTCGAAGGTCGGGCGGAACTGTTTGCAGGGACCGCACCATGTGGCGTTGAAATCGATTACCACGGGCTTGCCCGAGGTGTAGTTGATTGAATCGCCTTTGGCGAGCTCGATTACGGGAGATTGCCCGGCGGGAGCGGCTTCGGCCTCGGTGGCATCAGCGGCTTGGGCGCCCTTCTCCTCCTTGTTGCCCGAGCAGGCGGTGGCCAGGGCAAGCACTGCGGCGGTGCACACGGGCACCATAATGCGAAGTATACGCATAATTGTTGGGTGTTAAGTTACTTGTTATTTGAGTGTAAATGTTGCGGTTGAACCCTTCGCGCCGGCCGACGGGGCGGCGATGAAGGTGAATTTGCCCGGTTCGGCAACCCACTGCTTCGAGCTCTCGTCGTAGAACTTGAGGTCGTCGGGCTTGACGGTGAAGGTCACATCGCGGGTTTCGCCCGGAGCGAGCGTTACCTTGTCGAACCCTTTCAGCTCCTTGACCGGCCGGAGCACCGAGGCTTTGGCATCGGAGATATAGAACTGTACGGTCTCGCGTCCTTCGCGCTTGCCGGTGTTCGTGACTGGCACGGTGAAGGTGATGGAGCCGTCGGCTGCCATCTCCTTGGCCGAGGCTTTCACCGGACCGTAGGCGAAGGTGGTATAGCTCAGACCGTGGCCGAAGGGGAAGAGCGGGCGGATTTTCTTGGTGTCGTACCAGCGGTATCCCACCAGGATATCCTCGTCGTAATAGATGTCCCATATATTCTCGTCGGCACGCTTGATGCCGGGGTATGCGCGCTCACCGAGCTGCGTGGCCGGGGTGTCGGCGAGTCTGGCAGGGAAGGTGAAGGGGAGTCGTCCCGAGGGGTTGACGGCGCCGAAGAGCACGTCGGCAATGGAGTTGCCGGCCTCGGAACCGAGATACCATGCCTGCATTATGGCCGGTACCCGGTCTATCCAGGGCATGGCGATGGCGTTGCCCGAGATGTTGACCATCACGATGTTGGGGTTGACTTTGGCGATGTCGGCGATGAGCCGGTCCTGTCCGTAGGGGAGGTTGATGTCCTTGCGGTCGGAGTCCTCGCAGTCGTTGCCGGGATTCTTGTTGAGGCCCCCCACGAAGATTACGATGTCGGCGTCGCGGGCCATATCGACAGCCTCGGCGGCAAGCTCCTGCGGTGTGCGCGGGTCGTCGATTTTCTGTGCGGGCAGGCCATCTTGGTCGCCGAGCACCTCCGATTTGTAGCCGCGGGCGTAGGTCACGGTGTTGTTGCCGGCCTGGGCGCGTATGCCGTCGAGAGGCGATATTTCGTGCTGTACCTTCAACTGCGACGAACCGCCGCCCACGGTCATCATCTTGATGGCGTTTTCACCCACTACGAGGATTTTCTTGCCGGCGTTGGGGTCGAGCGGCAGCAGGTCTCCCTTGTTCTGCAGCAGTACGATGGCATCGTTGCCGATTTCGCGCGCTGTGGCATAATGTTCGGGCGAGAGCATCGAGCCGTAGCCTCCGTCGGGATTCATGCCGGTGAGGAAGATGGTGCGGAGCACTCGACGCACCTTGTCGTCGAGTTCCGCTGTTCCGACTTTCCCCTCTTTGATGAGCTTGAGGTAGGGCTGTGCCATATAGTAGTTGTCGTAGGCGTTGGCCAGACCCGAGGTCAGGCCGTTGGTCCATGAGCCGAACTCCATGTCGAGCCCGTTGCGGATGGCCTGCGGGGTGTCGTGGGTTCCTCCCCAGTCGCTGAGTACGGCGCCCTTGAAGCCCCATTCGTCCTTGAGAATCTTGTTGAGCATAAGGTCGTTATGGCAGAGGTGCTCGTCGTTCATGAGGTTGTATGCGCCCATGATGGTCCATGTGCCCGAATCGACTGCGGTCTTGAATGCCGGCAGGTAGATTTCACGCATTGCGCGGTCCGACAGGTGCACGTTCGATGTGTGACGGTTCAGCTCGTTGTTGTTGAAGGCGTAGTGCTTGACGCAGGCAGCCACGCCGTTCTCCTGAACACCGCGTATGTAGGGCGCGGCCAGGCGCCCGGCCAGGTAGGGGTCCTCGCCCATGTATTCGAAGTTGCGGCCGTTGAGCGGTGTGCGGTAGATGTTTATGCCCGGTCCGAGGATGATGTTCTTGTTGCGGTAGCGTGCCTCCTCGCCTAAAGCGCGGCCGTAGCGCAGCGCCAGCGACGGATCCCATGTGGCGGCCAGTGCCGTAAGTGCCGGAAATGCCACACACGAGTCGTTGCCCCAGCCGGCCTGATTCCAGTCGTCCCAGAAAACTTCGGGGCGCACGCCGTGGGGGCCGTCGTCCGTCCATACCTCGGGGATGCCGAGACGTTTCACACCCGGTGACGAGAATTTCGACTGAGCGTGTATCACCGCGATTTTTTCTTCGGTGGTCATGCGTTTGAGGGCGTCCTCAACGCGCTCCTCTAAAGGTGCTTTCGGGTCGAGGTATACAGGTTTCTGCTCGGCCTTGACGGTGCACGCACCGGCCAGAATGATGCCTGTAGCCAATAAGTTAAGGGTTTTTATCATGATGTGGATTTAAGAAAGTGATTTATATTCTTGTTTGTATTTTATCAGAATTTCTGCATGTCGACAAGGTGTTTGTAGTAGCCGCCCAGGGCGAGGAGCTCGGCGTGGGTGCCCGCTTCGACGATGCGCCCTTCGTGGAGCACGCATATCATGTCGGCATTGCAGATTGTCGACAGGCGGTGGGCTATGACGAGGGTCGTGCGCCCCTTCATCAGTCGGTCAAGGGCCTCCTGCACCAGCTTCTCGCTCTCGGTGTCGAGGGCCGATGTGGCCTCGTCGAGGATGAGCACGGGCGGGTTCTTGAGGATGGCGCGCGCTATGGAGATGCGCTGGCGCTGGCCTCCCGACAGGCGGCAGCCGCGGTCGCCGATGTTGGTATTGTACTGCTCCTCGGTCTCCATGATGAAGCCGTCGGCGTTGGCGATGCGGGCGGCCTCGCGCACCTGCTCGAGGGTGGCGCTCTCCACGCCGAAGGTGATGTTGTTGAAGAATGTGTCGTTGAAGAGGATGGCCTCCTGGTTGACGTTACCCATGAGCCCGCGCAGGTCGTGGACGCGCATCTGTCGGATGTCGGTGCCGTCGATGGTGATTGAGCCGCCGGTGACGTCGTAGAAACGCGGCAGCAGGTCTGCAAGGGTCGATTTGCCCGAGCCCGACTGCCCTACGAGCGCCACGGTGGTGCCGGCGGGGATGTCGAGGTTTACGTGGCGGAGCACCTCGGTCTCGCCGTTGTAGCTGAACGACACGTCGTTGTAGCGGATATGCCCCTTGAGTGAGCCGATTTCCACCGGCTCGGCGGGGTCGGCGATAGGGTTCTCGGCGGTGAGTATCTTGTCGACGCGCACCATCGACGCCAACCCCTTCTGTATGGCGTACATGGCTTTCGAGAGGTCCTTGGCCGGGTTGATGATCGAGTAGAAAATCACCATGTAGTAAATGAAGGCGGCGGCGTTCATCGACGAGGCGCCCGTCAGTATCAGCGAGCCGCCGAACCACAGCACGATGGCTATGGCCGTGGTGCCGAGAAATTCGCTCATGGGGTGGGCCAGGTTCTGGCGGCGCGCGATGCGGTTTGACAGGGCGAAGTAGCGTTGATTTCCCTGGTGGAAGCGCAGGCGCACCTTCCCCTCGGCGTTGAAGGCCTTGATGATTCGCAGGCCGCCGAGGCTCTCCTCGATGTTCGACATCAGGCCGCCCCACATGTTCTGCTGCTCGAGCGACTTGCGTTTGAGCGCTTTACCCACGCGTCCCATCACGAAGCCCGCGGCCGGCAGGAGTATGAGCACAAACAGCGTCAGCTGCCACGATATGGCTATCATCATACCCAGGCACACCAGTATCATCACCGGGTTTTTGAACAGCATATCGAGCGACGACATGATGGAGTTCTCGATTTCGGCCACGTCGCCGCTCATGCGCGCCATTATGTCGCCCTTGCGCTCGGTGGTGAAGAAACCCATCGGCAGTACGGTCATCTTGTCGAACATGGAGTTGCGGATGTCGCGCACGATGCCGTTGCGCATGGGCACTATGCAGTACATTGCCAGGTAGGTGACTCCGGTTTTTAGCGCGGTCATCACCACAAGCAGCCCCGCCAGCGAGGCCAGCGCCGCGCCCGGGCCGTAATAGTCGATTATCTCCTGGGTGTAATAGTAGAAATTGTTGATTACCACGTCTTTAAACGAGGCGCTGCCCATCGGCATGAATGTGTAGACCTGCTCCTTAACCTTGAAGAGCATTTCAAGGATAGGGATTATCACAGCGAAGGAGAACAGGGTCAGAATCGCCGATAGGATATTGAATATGATGTTGAGTATGAGATACTTCTTGTAGGGAGGAACGAACCTGCGCAGCATCCCGAAGAAATCTTTCATGCCTGTAATATTTGGGGACAGCTCATGCCCGTAGGGGCGGTTATATCTGCAAAGTTAGCTAAAAACCGCCATATATGCCTAATGCAGGCCGACAAAAACCGGAGCAGCGTGCCATTTTAGATAATTTTGACACAATGCCCCGGATGTGAGTATCTGGTCAGATGGAAGAATCGGATGTTCCTGACGTATCCGATGATGTGTCGGCCCCAGTTGTTTTTGAGGGTGAGGAGGGCCAGCGAGTTGATGGAGGTTTCAATCATCGCCTCGAGGTTGGGGATGGAGGCCTCGGTGGTGAGCACAACCTGACGCGCCTGCGCCACGTCGAGGCCCGAGTTGAGCCCCACCTCCTTGCGCGTTTCGACTATCTGGTAGATATGGTCCTGCGACGCGTTCTGTGCGCGGGCCGTGGCGAGTTCCTCCTGATACATCCTGAGGGTGAAATATGCCTTGGCGATGTTGGCGGCCACGGATAGCTGGGTGCCGGCGTAATCGGCACGCGAGGCTTTGATCTGGGCTTTGCGGACCTTCTGCTGAGCTTTCACGCGGCCGAAGAGGTCGATCTCCCACGACATATCCGCGCCGACCGAAAAGTAGTCGGTTTCGGCTGTCTCCATGAAGCGTGACGAAGTGCGCGCCGACTGCTGCATGGCGGTCCATCCGGCCGATAAGCTGATGGTCGGGAAGTAGCCGGCGGTGGCCTCTTTTAGGAGCATCCGGCTCATGCTGATGCGATGCAGGGCGGCAGAGAGATTGTAATTGTTACGTTCACCGATTTGTATAAGTTTCGTGAGCGCAGGGTCGCCGAACGACTGCCACCAGGCGTCCTCAGCCGGGAGCGTGGGCTCGACCTGCGAAGTGTAGATCCAGCGCTATGGCACACCGACGCCCCCCTCGGGTACGGGGACTTCAACGGTTGCCACCGAATCGGCCGTTATCGCCGGCGTCGCCGCAAGCGTATCCGACGGGACGGCGTTTTGTGCCATGACGGCGCTTGCCGTCAGCGTAAAAATTGCTGATATATTGACTGATAGTCTCATGAAATCATAGTTGAATATAATGAGGAGCGCCCTGCAGGCGCATATTTTCACCTCCTCAGGAGGGCATTTGACAGCCTCTTAATATTAAAACCTTACAGACCGATTAAAGTTTATTCGCTATTGGCTGAATTTTATTAAATTTGTGGCAGATAACCGCAAATCTTAAATATGAAAAAAGTATTACTCTTTCCGGCTATATTCGCTGCTGCGATGACGGTTATGGCAGCCTGCTCCGAAGGCACAGGCAAAGCCTCTGACGCCGCGGAAGCTGATTCTGAAACCACTACGGTCGCCGATTCGGCAGCTGTACGGGCAAAGGCCGACTCGATGACTTTCGCTTTCGTGGGCGACATAATGCCGGGCACCACTTTCCCAGACACACCCAAGGGCGCTTACCTCCCCTCCGACAGTGGTAAAACACTTTTCGCCGACTGCCGCGAGCTCCTGCTCAAGGCCGACGTGGCCGCCGGTAACTGCGAAGGCGTGCTCATGGAGCCCGGCTCTCCATCGAAGGATTGCCACAACCCGAAACTCTGCTTCACTTTCCGTATCCCGCCGTATATGACCGGGCGGTTTACCGACGCCGGCTTCGACTTCATGAATATGGCCAACAATCATTCGGAGGACTTCTTCAGCGCGGGAACCAAATCGACGTTCGCCCGACTCACTGAGGCCGGAATCGCATCAGCCGGTATCGAGGAACTGAACCCCACGGCCGTAATCGAGCGCAACGGACGCAAAATCGGTTTCGCCGGATTCAGTACCGGTGGCACCACACCCTCGGTTATTGATATCGAGGAGGCCAGGCGTATCGTCGGCGAACTGGCCAAGACCTGCGATATAGTTGTGGTGGCCGTCCATGCCGGAGCCGAGGGGACCGCTTACCAGCATGTACCCCGAAAGATGGAGATTTTCCACGGCTGGCAGCGCGGCGACGTGTATAAGTTTGCACACGCGGTGATTGACGCGGGCGCCGACATCGTCTGGGGACACGGTCCGCACGTAGTCCGCGGCGCAGAGCTTTACAAAGACCGTCTGGTAATGTACAGCCTCGGCAATTTCTGCACCCCCTTCCGCATGAACGTGACGGGGAGCACAGGCGTAGCTCCGCTCATCACCATGACCACCGATGGCGAAGGCCGTTTCCTGGGCGGACAGATTCATTCCTTCCGCCAGGTAAAGCGTGTAGGTCCGCGCCATGACCCGTCGGGCAACGCCGCAACGCAAATCAAATCCCTTTCCGAGGCCGACTTCCCCGAATCCCCGCTCCGTATTACCTCCACCGGCGCCCTCACCCGCTGACCAACAACCTCACCCACCCAAGAATCACATAAGCCCAATAAGCCCAATAAGCCCAATAAGCCCAATAAGACCCATAAGTTACCACTGAGCGCAAAAAGGGGATGTGTCGATTTTTGACACATCCCCTTTGTTTCCGTTAGTATAGGTCTTTGTTATTTGACGATGAAGACTTTATGCGAGGCGGTGGTGCCGTCGGCATAGCGGCTTACGCGGATGTAAAGCCCGCTCTCCGGGTTAACAGCTTTGCGACCCTGAAGGTCGTAGAAGTCGGTGCGAACGGCTTCTTTGTCGTATAGGGTAGTGGAGATGGCGTCATTGAAGTTGAGTGTGACGATGTTGGAGTAGCGTGTCGCGGTGGCACCCTTGTAGAGCGAGCGTACACCTACCGAATTGAGCGGCTCAAGGAAGATGAATATTATACCGCCATCGCCTGTCGACATAAGGGTGTCGCAGTTGTAGGAAACGGGAACGTCGGTCATTTCATTTTCGCAGCCGTCGTAGCCGGGGGTGAAGGTATAGAGTTCGTCGTTGGTATAGATATTGTAGTAAAGTTTCGACTTGTCGAGTTCGTTGCCTTCGGTGTCGGTGGTGGGGATTACGAAGTAGAGCAGGCCCATCCCTTCGGCATCGGAGTAGGGTTCGGGTTCGAAACCGGTGGGATCGGCCGGGGTGGCGTCAACTGCGTCGTAGGGGCTGAGAAATCCGTTGTTGTATGTTGAAACGGCGTACGCAGTGCGGTTGCCGATATTGACGGTGAACTGTTTCTCGGCTAAGAAGGTGTTGTCGACTTTGTTGAATTTCACAGCCTCGAGACTGAAATTTGTCTCGTCGCCGGCGGGAGTGCCTGTGAAGAGCATCATGCCTTCGTAGATTCCGGCGTACTGAGAGGGGAATGTAAAGTTTCCGTTCTCGACGCTGCCCTTTATCCATGCTTCGGGGACCCATTCATTGAAGCCTTTGGCCCAGACGTCATTGCCGTCGACGGCGATGGATACTGTGGCCGTCTGGCTCTTTTCGTCCTCGTCGGTGTAGCTGAAGGTGTAATCCTCGGGCGTAAGGGATGAAAGGTCGGGTATCGGGAGTGCGAATTGTTCCTTGCTGATGTTGAAGTTCTGTTCGCCGAAACCGATGAATGTGCCGTTGCCGTTTATCAGACCGATGATGTTCGCGAAATGTTTCAGAGAGGATTCTGATGCTTCGGTGGTAATCTGGCACAGACGGTCGCCCTCCCATTTCATGTGGAGGTCGCAGTTTTCAGGGTCGAGGACGAGCGATGTGCTGGTGCCGTCGGATGTAGGGGTGAGCACTGCAACGTAAACATCGTAAGCCGCGGCTGTGGCGGTGGCGTCAACGTGATAGATGTGCTGGGGGAAGCTGAATGTAACTGTGCCGTCGGGTTGCACGTCGCCCTCTATCCACGAATTGGTGGGCATACGGCTTGCTATATTTTTGATATAGACTTTTGTGTCGCTGTAGACCATTTCGGATGCGTAAGCATCGTTGTCGCTGATTGAGGCGACGGTGTTCTGATACACAAGCCATGTGCGTCGACTCGATGCGTAGGCGGGGTTCACGGTAGTGCCTTCGCCGGGCTCTTGGAGTATTTCCGAGTTGGTAGGGGTGACCTTCATCGCAACGGACGAAGCTTTCACCTGTGGTACCTTAACGGGGTGCGACGCTGCCGACGCTGCCATGGTTGCTACGATTGCGCAGCCGATGAGTAATAGCTTTTTCATTGCGGTTTTGGCTGGTTATTTACGTTTTGGCTGGTTGTTAAAGATGTGTTATTGAGGATAAAACGGTCGGTGTGTCAGAAATGTTGGCACACCGCCCGTATATTTTCAGGGGCAGGTTTATCAGAGTGAAGCGAAGATGCCGGCGGTCGATGCGGCGGTATAGATGCTATCGTAGAAGAAGCTTACGATACCGAGGGCGATGATGCCGAGCACGCAAATCCACAACCCTATGCGCTCGGGGCAGGCGCTGCGGAAGTTGGCTATCTGCGGCTCCTCGGGCGAGATGTACATGGCCTTGACCACGAGCAGATAGTAGTAGAGCGAGATGATGGTGTTGATCAACGCTATCAGCACCAGGATGTAGATGGCTACGCTCCCCTGGCTCAGGCAACCGGTGAAGATGAAGAACTTCGAGAAGAATCCGGCGAACGGCGGGATACCTGCCAACGAGAACATGGCCAGCATCATGGCGAACGCCAGCCACGGGTTGGTGCGCGACAGACCGTTGTAATCGGTCATCTCTACCTTGCCGGTCTTGTTCTCGATGGCGCCGATTACGCCGAAGGCTGCCAGGTTCGAGAAGATGTAGACCAGCACGTAGAACATCAGGGCTGTCAGGCCCACGGCGCTGTCGGCTTCGACACCGAGCATGATGTAGCCGGCCTGCGAGATTGACGAGAAGGCCAGGAAGCGCTTCATGTTCTTCTGGCGGATGGCGAAGATGTTACCGACGGTGATGGTAAGGATAATCAGTGCGTAGAGCATCCACTCCCATACATCGGCGTAGAAAGCGCCGAAGCACTGAGCCAGCACTACCATGAAAGCGAAGGCCGCGGCTCCTTTCGAGATTACCGAGAAGTAAGCGGTCACCGAGGTGGGGGCACCCTGATATACGTCGGCTGTCCACAGGTGGAAGGGCACCAGCGAAAGCTTGAACCCGATGCCGGCGATTACGAATGCCAGGGCGCAGATGAGCAGCGGCGATGCCTCGCTGAGCTTGTCGGCGATTCCCGAGAAGTAGAGTGTGCCCGTCAGACCGTAGACAAACGACAGGCCCATCATGAAGATGGCCGACGAGAATACGGCGGTGAGCATATATTTCACGGCTGCCTCGTGGCTCTCGTAGCGCTGCTTGTCGAAGGCTACCATGGCTGCGAGGGGCAGCGACGCTGTCTCAAGTCCGATGAGGAAGATGAGGAAGTGGCGCCCTGAAATCATCAGGTACATACCGAACAGCGTGATCAGCAGCAGCTCGTAGAACTCGCCGCGGCGCATAATCTGCAGGTCGGAATCGGCCCATTTCGTGGCTTGAATTAACACGATGAGCACACCCACGTTGAGGATGTTCTTGATGGCGGCGCAGGCGCCCGACGATACATACATCCCGGCAAAGGCCGTTTCGTTGGTCCCCGGCATCAGGAAGCTGTAGGCGGTGAACAGGGCGAAAGCACCGACCGCTACCCATGAGGTGGCACCTAAGGCGCGCTTGGGCATGAAAATGTCGTAGAGGAAGACAACCAGGAACACTGCGAGGAGTGCGATTTCCCGGTGCATTACCAGAAACTGTGAATAGTCCATATATTGGTTTGTTATTCTACTGTGTTAGATGCCCACGCTCTGAATGGCAGCGGGGATGGCATGGAAGATGTCATGGTTAAACGTATAGCGGATGAGCCACTCGAAGAATTCGGGGAAGCAACCGATGCCTGCCACGCAGACTATCAGTGTCACTACCGAGGTGCGTTCCCACCAGGTGGCGTCGGTAAGCTCGCGGTGGTGCGGGTCCTGTACGGGGCCGAACAGCAGCTTGCCGACCACGCGCAGGATGTAGACTGCCGTGATGACAATAGAGGTTGTGGCTACTATGGTGAATACACGGTGGAACATATCGGCGTGCTCGAACGAACCGACGAATATGGTCATCTCGGCCACGAAGCCCGAGAGACCCGGCAGACCCAGCGAGGCCATACCGGCAATCACGTAGCCTACGCCGAGGAAGGGCATTATCTGCATCAGGCCGCCCATCAGACGGATGTCGCGGGTGTGGGTGCGGCCGTATATCATACCGATCTGGGCGAAGAACAGGGCTGTCATCAGACCGTGGGAGAGCATCTGCATTATGGCACCGGTCATGGCCGTGGTGTTAATCATCAGGATGGCGAAGAGCACCATGCCGCAGTGCGATACCGACGAGTAGGCGTTGATGTATTTGAGGTCGGTCTGCACACACGCAGAGAAGGCGCCGTACACTACCGAGATACCGGTGAGTATGAGGAATATCCAGGCCAGGTCGTTGGCGGCTTCGGGCATCAGGAACATGGCCACGCGGAAGCATCCGTAACCGCCGAGCTTCATCAGCACGCCGGCGTGGAGCATCGACACAGCCGTGGGGGCGCAGGCGTGACCGTCGGGGCTCCATGTGTGGAAGGGGAACATGGCTCCCAGTACGCCGAAACCTACGAAGCACATCGGGAAGAGGAAGTACTGCCAGCTCTTGTCGATGTGGGCGTTGTTGGCTATCTCGAGAAGGTTCCACGAGTGGAGACCGGCCTGATAGTAGATGCCGATGAGCGAGAGCATCAGGAAAGCCGAGCCGCCCATGAGCATCAGGGTGAGCTTCATGGCCGAGTACTCCTTGCGGCCGGTACCCCACTGGCCGATCAGCAGGTACATGGGAATGAGGGCTACCTCATAGAACATGAACATGGTGAACAGGTCGATGGAGATGAAGAAGCCGAACACACCGGTCGACAACAGCAGCAGCCACATGAAGAAGTGGCGGATGTTGTCGATTTTCCATGATGCGAACGAACCCGCAAAGACGATTATCGACGAGAGCAGGAGCATGGCGATGGAGATGCCGTCGACTCCCACGGCCAGGTGGATGTTGAGCGGTTCGTACCACATCCACGAACCCTGGAAGAGCATCTCGGCGGTCTCGCCGGCACGGCGCAGGGCGATGTAGTCGCAGAGCACCCAGATGCTGAGGCCTAACAGCAGCACGGAACCCGTGATGGCCACCGCACGCACTGCCTTCTCTCCCCGGCAGAGTGAGAATCCGCCAAGCATCAGCAGGGGGATAATCACGAAATAAATCAGAATATTTGAGAACAACATTTCTGTCGGATAATTACTATATTGTGTACTGAGTTATTTTTTGTACTGAGATTTCAGCAGGATTAAGGGTTAGCAGAGCACGCAGATCATGGTCACGGCGGCTAATACTACGGCGCCAATGAGGTACCACAGTACGTAGAGCTGGATGCGACCCGACTGGAAGCCGCGGATGGCGTACGAAATCTTGTTGGTGACGTAGGCCATGCCGTTCATGGTGCCGTCGACGATGTGGCGGTCGAACCATGCGATGGGCTTGCAGATGCAGCCGAATATAATCTTGTGAGTGATGAACTGATAGAGTTCGTCCCAGTAGAAGCGGTGGTGTGCCCATTCCCAGAGGTGGGGTAGGGCGGCTTTCATCTTTGCGGGGAGCGGGTTCTCCTTGCGGTACATTATGGTGGCGATGACGATTGCCACGATGGCTACGGCGAGGCTGACTGAAGCTACGCCCCAGTTGAGATTGCCAAGGTTTGTGAAGAAGTTGGGGTTGGTGACCTCCTCGACGCCGTTCCATGTTACGAGGTTGCCCATGGGCACGAATCCGGCCACACACGATATGGCC
Organism: uncultured Muribaculaceae bacterium; assembly: GCA_945931475.1. Lineage (GTDB taxonomy): Bacteria > Bacteroidota > Bacteroidia > Bacteroidales > Muribaculaceae > UBA7173. The sequence goes on from CAMEPD010000002.1 coordinate 35,175, forward strand.
GCCAGGATTACCAAGGGGAGTGTCATGGTCCAGGGCTGGTCGTGGGGTGTGTGGTGGCCTTCGGGCACCTTGTGTTCTTTCCACCAGAAGATGAGGTAATACAGGCGGAACATATAGAATGCGGTCAGGCCGGCTACGGCCGACATCCAGATGTACCAGAAGGTGGAGTATTCGCCGGTGGCGGTGAGGATTTCATCCTTCGAGAAGAAGCCGGCGAAGGGGATGATGCCGGCGATGGCGAGGCAGCCCACCAGGAAGGTGATGTGGGTTACGGGCATGTATTTGCGCAGGCCGTGCATGGCGGTGTAGTCGTTCGAGCCGATGGCGTGAATCAGGGCGCCGGCGCAGAGGAAGAGCAGGGCCTTGAACATGGCGTGAGTGAACAGGTGGAACATACCGGCCATGTAGCCCAGACCTTCGTGGAACTCGGGACGCGCCACGCCGAGCGACACCATCATGAAGGCTATCTGCGAGATGGTCGAGAAGGCGAGCACGCGCTTGATGTCGATCTGCGTGCAGGCCACGATGGCGGCGTAGAGGGCGGTGATGGCGCCTACCACTACCACAATATCGAGGGCAACCGGCTCCATAAGGTAGAGCGGGAAGAGGCGGGCCACCAGGTAGACACCGGCCACAACCATGGTGGCGGCGTGGATGAGGGCCGAAACGGGGGTCGGGCCCTCCATGGCGTCGGGCAGCCAGATGTGCAGGGGCATCATCGCCGACTTACCCATACCGCCCATGAATATCAGCACGAGCGCCCAGGTGAGCACCGAACCGCCCATGAATATCGGAGCGGCCGAGTTCTGGAACACCGAGAGGATATGGCTGGGGGTTGCCGGATCGATGCGGTAGACTGTCGAATCGGGGCCTCCGACGGGTGCCGAGGTGAAGTCGGTGAAGTCGAACGAGCCGGTGTAATACGACAGGATGAGGATACCGATAAGGAAGCCGAGGTCGGCGAATCGGGTGACGATGAATGCTTTCTTCGAGGCCGACACAGCCGAGGGCTTGGTGTAGTAGAAACCGATGAGAAGGTATGACGAGGCGCCCACAAGCTCCCAGAAGATGTACATCTGGAAGATGTTGGTGGCTACGACCAGGCCGAGCATCGAGAACGAGAAGAGGCTCAGGAAGGCGTAGAAGCGCTGGAAACCCTTCTCCCATACGCCGTGATGGTCGCGCATATAGCCGTTGCTGTACAGGTGGACCATAAACGATATGGTGGTGATTACCACTAAGAGCAGGGCGGCAATCGGGTCAAGCAGGAAGCCCAGGCGGATTACCAGCTTGTCGTAGAAGTTGAGCCAGTCTTGATTGAAGAGGATGGCCTGAAGACGGGTGTGGGTGTCAGCGTCGATGAAGCTGGGATCGCCCGAGAAGAAGTAGGTGAAGGCCGTGATATAGGCGAGCACCATGGTGACGCCCATGCCGGTGGTGCCGAGTATGCCGGCCCATCGGTGACTCATCTTGTGGCCGCATAGCCCCAGGAACAGGAACATTGCCAGGGGTATGACCAGAATTAACAGAGGTATTACAGGTGACATATCGGGATATTAATTTTTCATTTTTACTACATCGTCAACGTCGATGTTCTCCGAGACGCGGAACACGTTGATGATGATTGCGATGGCCAGGGCTGTTTCGGCAGCGGCCAGACCGATGGCAAACAGTGAGAAGAACATACCCTCAAGCTGGTCGTTGTACATGAAGCGGTTGAACGCGGCAAAGTTGATGTCGACCGAATTGAGCATCAGTTCCAGCGAGATGAGGATGGCAATCATGTTTCGGCGGGTAATGAAACCGTAAAGGCCGCAGCAGAACATGAAAAGGCTCGGAATGAGGTAGTATAATATGTTGATGTCCATGTTTCCGAATTCTTTTAATGGTTTTTGCGGGCTATTACCACACCGCCGATAATGCAGGCAAGCAGCAGTACGGAGATGGCTTCGAACGGAAGCATGTACTGGAATGTGCCTGTGCCGAGCAGTTTGTCGCCGATTTCAGCCATGGCGGGGTTGTCGCCTGACATTTTCGTGGTGAACAACTCTGTGCGGCTCAGCAGCGAATAGCCTGCCACGCCGAACATTACCAGGCCTGCCAACAGACCTGAAACACGTTTTTTAGAAGCTAATTTGGCGCTGTTGTCGCCCGGGTGGCTCGTCAGAAGTATCGAGAAGACGAACAACACCACTATACCTCCGGCGTATACCGCAATCTGCACGGCCCCGAGAAACTCGTATTTCAGCATAAAGTAGTATGCTGCCGTGGCAAAAAGGGCAAACAGCAGGTAGGTGGCGGCGCGCAGAATTCTGCGCGTGGTTACAGCAAGCACCGAGCATACGACAATCACCAGGGTGATTATCACATAAGCGATGAAACTTCCTACTGATTCCATATATTATTTTTCTTTTTATTTTTCAGGTTTGTCGGCTTTGGGGGCTTGTGCGGCGGCTGCGGCTTTTGCGGCCTTGAGGGCAGCGGCTTTCTCGAGGGCGGCGCGAATCTTGGCCTCCTTCTCGGGGTCGCCGGCGGCAGCTGCAAGGGCTTTCTTGGCCTTTTCGTCAAGTTCGGGTGCGGCGGGAGCTGCAGGTGCTGCAGCTGCGGCCTTGGCGGCCTTGAGGGCAGCGGCTTTCTCGAGGGCGGCGCGAATCTTGGCCTGCTTCTCGGGGTCACCGGCGGCGGCTTCGAGGGCTTTCTTGGCCTTTTCGTCGAGCTCGACGGCCGGGGCGGCCGTAGCTGAGGCCTTGGCTGCTGCAGCGGCTTTGGCTGCGGCTATCTTGGCGGCCTTCTCGGCTTCGAATTTGGCGCGCTGTTCGGGTGTGGGCTCGGGTTCGGGTTTCTCGGGAAGGTAATTGAGCTGCTTTACGAGCTTCTCGCGTGAGAATACAGCCTGCTCGAAATCGTTCGAGAAGTTGAGCGCCTGAGTGGGACAGTTGATGACGCAGAGCTGGCAGAATGTGCACGAGCCCAGGTCGTAGATATACTTGTCGAGTTTCTTTTTCTTGCGGCCGTCCCATGTGTCGACCATCTTGGTCTGCAGCGTGATGGTGCCGTTGGGGCATACGCGTTCGCAGGTGCCGCAGGCTATGCACTTATGGTTGCCCTCGGCGTCATAAATCAGCTCGAGACGGGCACGGAAGCGCTGCGAGATGTTCATCTCCTTGCGGTCTTCGGGGTATCTTTCAGTAATCTTAGGAGTGACAAATTCCTTGCCGGTGACCTGCATGCCCTTCACAAGGGATGCGATGCCGGAGCCTAAGGATGAAAAATATTCTTTAATGCTACCCATTTTAAGATTGTGTACGGAGGTCGGGCGTTGCCGTCCTCGATTTCCTGTTTGATTTAGTTTAATAAAGCCGGCACGTGGCCGGAGGGGTGGAGAGGGGATGCGGCCGTGGCCGCGGCGGGGAGATATGCCTGTGCAGCGTCAATCCTTGACCTGACCGCCGAGTATGTCGAGCAGCTCGGTGGTGATTGCGGCCTGGCGCAGCTTGTTGTATTCGAGGTTGAGTTGGTCGCGCAGTTTCTGGGCGTTGTCGTTGGCGGCCTGCATGGCCATCACGCGTGCTGCCTGTTCGCTGGCGCGGTTCTCGGTGAAGATGTCCTGCATGATTGCCAGCAGGTACATCGGCAGGATTTTGTCGAAAATGGCTTCGGGCGAGGGCTCGAAGATATATGGACGTGTGCTGCCGGGCTTGTTGCTGTCGGAGAATGCCGAGGGGCTCACCGGGAGTATCTGAGCGGTCTCCAGACGCTGGCGTCCCATGCTCTTGAACGACATGTATACGGCCTCCACGAGGTCGATTTTCTTGTCGATGAACATATCGCGCAGCCGCCATGTGAAGTCGCGCACTTCGGTGTCGGCGCTCTTGGAGTTTACGGCGCCGGCATCCATGGTGTCGACCCCGGGGAGGCTGATTTTGGCCACGGCCTTGGCCATTTTGGCGCCGATGGCACACACAGTGATGTGTGCATCGTTGCCCAGGCGCTGACGCAGGGCCGAGATCTGCTGCAGCAACTGCTTGAATATGTTGACGTTGAAAGCGCCGCAAAGGCCGTCGTCGGAGCCCCATACCACTAACAGGGCGTGCTGCACGGGGCGCTCTTCCATCAAAGGTGACGAGAAGGAGGCGTCGGAATCAGCGAGATTGGCCATGATCGACTCCACCTGGTCGCGGAAGGGGCGAAGCTGGCGCAGGGCCTGCTCCGCCTTGTGCATCTTGGCGGAGGAAATCATCTTCATGGCGCCGGTAATCTTCTCTGACGAAGCTACCGAGCCGATGCGGGCTTTTAGTTCTCTTAATGTTGCCATATCTGCGTATGGGGTTGGTGTTTAGATGTTTAAGCGTAGCGGGCGGCCACTTCGGCTGCTGCTTCCTTGAGCTTGGCCGAGGCCTCGTCGGTGAGCTTGCCGGCAGCTAAGGGGTCGAGCACGTCGGCGCGGTATTTGGCCTCGAGAAGCTGGATGAGGGCATCCTGGAAGTCCTGAACCTTGTCGGCGGGGACGTTCTGGAGCAGCCCGTTTACGCCGCAGAAGATTACGGCTACCTGATTCTCGACGGGCCAGGGGTGATACTGCGGCTGGATGAGCAGGCGTTCGTTCTTGCGGCCGCGGTCGATGACGCGGGCGGTCACCGGGTCGATATCGCCGCCGAATTTGGTGAACGATTCGAGCTCGCGGAACTGTGCCTGGTCGATTTTCAGTGTACCGGCCACCTTCTTCATCGACTTGATCTGGGCGTTACCGCCGACACGCGACACGGAGATACCTACGTTGATGGCCGGGCGGATACCGCGGTTGAAAAGGGCTGTCTCCAGATAAATCTGACCGTCGGTAATCGAAATCACGTTGGTGGGGATGTATGCCGAAACGTCGCCGGCCTGGGTCTCGATGATGGGGAGCGCCGTGAGCGAACCGCCACCCTTTACTACGTCTTTGAGCACGGCGGGGAGGTCGTTCATCTTCGAAGCCACTTCCTGGTTGTCGATAATCTTGGCGGCGCGCTCGAGCAGACGCGAGTGCAGGTAGAAGATATCACCGGGGTAAGCCTCGCGGCCCGAGGGGCGTTTCAGAATCAGCGAAATCTCACGGTAAGCCACGGCCTGTTTCGACAGATCATCGTATACGATGAGGGCGTCGCGGCCGGTGTCGCGGATGAATTCGCCGATGGCAACGCCGGCGAAGGGGGCGTAGTAGCGCATGGCGGCCGAGTCAGAGGCTGTGGCGGCTACCACACAGGTATAGTCGAGGGCGCCGTGCTGGCGGAGTACATCCACGGTGGCTGCAATCGACGATGCTTTTTGGCCGATGGCCACGTAGATGCAGTAGACGGGTTTGCCCTGCTCGAAGTTCTTGCGCTGGTTGATGATGGTGTCGATGGCGATGGCGGTCTTGCCGATCTGGCGGTCGCCGATGATAAGCTCGCGCTGTCCGCGGCCGATGGGCACCATGGAGTCGACGGCCTTGAGACCGGTCTGCAAGGGCTGGTTCACGGGCTGGCGGAAGATTACGCCGGGGGCTTTGCGTTCCAGGGGCATGAGGTATGTCTTGCCCTCGATGGGTCCGCGGCCGTCGATGGGCTCGCCAAGGATGTTGATGACGCGTCCGAAGAGCGATTCACCCACGGGTATAGAAGCAATCTGGCCGGTGCGGCGCACGGTCATGTTTTCTGTAACGGTGTTGGCACCGTTGAGGATGATGACACCGACGTTGCTCTCTTCGAGGTTGAGGGCTACGCCCTTTACGCCGTTCTCGAACTCCACAAGCTCGTTGGCGCACACATTGTCGAGTCCGTATACGTGGGCCACGCCGTCACCGACGTCGAGCACTGTTCCGACTTCCTCGAATGTAACGGATTTGTTGACCGTTTCGAGCTGCTTTTTTAAGACTTCGGAAATCTCGCTTGGGTTAATCATTTGCTTTTATAAGTGGGAGGGTGATTATTCAGTTTTCTGTGGCCGGGGCCGCGGGGCCCGGGGTCTGTTATATTTTTGAGAGGAGGTGCAGACGCAGCTGCTTGAGTTCGTTCTCTACCGAGGCGTCGAGTCGCTCCGAGCCGATGCTCACGGTGAACCCGCCTATGAGCGACGGATCGACCGAGTAGCTGTACTCCATGGTTGCGTCCTTGATGTGCGAGCCAATGAGCTTCTGCAGGCGGTCGCGTTCGGCCTGGTCGAGGGGCTGTGCCGACACGACTTTTACGGGAAAAATGCGGTTTGCTTCCCGGTAGATGTCACCGTAGGCCAGGGCGCAGCCGCGGGCCATGGGGAGGCGCCGGTTCTCGGCGAGCAGGCGCAGGAAGTCGGCGTATGTCGGGTTGTCCTTGGCGTCGGCGCCGGCGGCTGTCATCAGCAGGCTGATTTTCTTGTCGTCGGCCATGAAGGGGTTGTCGATGGTGGCGGCGAGCTCCGGGTTTTCGGCGAAGCTATGGGCCAGCGAACCCATCGTGGCGTAGACACGCTTGTCGACGCCCCTTTCGAGGGCGACTTTGTACAGCGCCTTGGCGTATCGTTTCGGTATTAAGCCTTCGTTCATCGCTCTTTTATGGAGAGGTTATATTGTTAAGCTGTGCCGTAGCCGTGGAGGCCCGGGGGCAGCGTATCAGTTCTTGGTTTCGATTTCGTCGAGATACTGGTTGACGAGTTTCTTCTGGGCGACGGGATCCTTGAGCTGGCCGCGTGTTACACGTCCGGCGATGTCAAGAGCCACCTGGCTGACCTGGTCGCGCAGGTTCTGCTCGGCTTCCTTGCGCGACTGCTCGATTGACAGCTTGGCGTTGTCCATCTCTTTGCGCGCGGCCACTTTGGCCTCGTCGCGTGCCTGCTCGATAATCTGCGTCTTCATGCGGTTAGCGTCGGCGATTATTTCGGCCTGCTGGTGGCGCGCCTCGGCGATGTATTTTTTCGACTCCTCCTGGGCGTTGTCGAGCTGTTTCTTAGCGTCCTGGGCATATTCCACGCCCTTGTCGATAAGGTCGGCGCGTTTGTCAACTCCTTTGAGGATGGCCGGCCATGCGAATTTCCAAAGGATGAAGAGGGTGATAAGGAATGCCACTAACATCCAGAAGGTCAGGCCGAAATCTATTTTGAAAAGATCCATATCGTGGGGTTTTTCGATTCAGAGAGAGAGGGGGGTGAATGATGAGAGAGCGGTAATAGGATGGGAAAGGGTGCACAGCGGGTGAACCCGCAGGCGTGGAGCGGTGTTTTCGCCCGTCGGCACCCCGGTAATGGCATTGCTGCCTACCGGGGAGTCCGGCGTCGCGAAGAACGGATTATACGAAGAGGGCCAGGATGCAGACGATTACTGCGAAGAGGGCCACACCTTCGATAAGGGCAGCGATTACGATCATGTTCGAACGGATGTCGCCGGCAGCTTCGGGCTGACGGGCGATAGCTTCCATTGCCGAGCCGCCAATTTTACCGATACCGATACCGGCGGCAATGGCTGCGATACCTGCGCCGATGGATGCGCCCAGGCCAAGAAGTGCCTCGACTGCTGCTAAAATCATTGCTAACATAGTTGTAATTGTGAGGTTTATGATTTTTGTTATTTATTTTTTTCGTTATTATGCTTTGGCCGGTTCTTCCTTGTGATGCTCCTCATGCCGGGCCTGGGCCAGACCGATGAAGATGGTCGAGAGCATGGTGAATACGTATGCCTGGATGAAGCTTACCAGTACGTCAATCATCAGCATGAATACTGAAAAGAGTATGGAGATTACGGCCGAGCCTCCGGCTACTGCTGCCCCCATCTTTTCGGCGAAGATGAAGATGATAAGCATCAGTATCAGTACTATCATGTGGCCGCCCATCATGTTGGCGAACAGACGCACTGTCAGGGCCGCCGGTTTGGTGAAGATTCCGAAGATTTCGATTACCTGCATGATAGGCAGGGGGAATTTGAGCCATATAGGCACATCGGGCCAGAGGATTTCCTTCCAGTATACTTTCGTGGCGAACACGTTGGTCATAAAGAAGGTGCAGATGGCAAGCACCAGTGTTACGGCGATGTTGCCGGTGACGTTGGCGCCCCCGGGGAATACCACTATCAGACCCAGCAGGTTCATGAAGAAGATGAACAGGAACACTGTGAGCAGATATGGGGCGAAGCGCGGGGCTTTCTCCTTGAGGGTGGGTTTTACCACGCCGTCGTAGATGAACACGATGAGCGATTCCATGGCGCCGCGCATTTTGCGTGGGGCCTTGAAGGGGTTTTTCTTATGCCAGGCTGCAAGGCGCAGGCAGAGGAGGATGACGATGAGGCAGGCGATGAACAGGGCGCAGACGTTCTTGGTGATGGAGATGTCGACGGCGAGTTTCACTTCATGGCCGCCCTCCCAAGTGCCGTCGGGCATCTGATGGGCGCCGACTATCTGCACGAGCTTGCCCTTGCAGGGGTTCTCCACAGCTTTGCCCTCGTCGTCGAGCACTTTGCGGTTGTTCTCGTCGTAGAGGTTGTCTGTGGCCACGCGGAAGAGTACACCGTTGTCGTCGTATATCCGGCCGTTCTCGATGCGGCTCGACATGAAGCAGTGCCAACCGCCGTCCTTCACCTTTACGATTATGGGCAGGGGGATGCGCTTATGGTGGTTCAGGGGCACCTCCCAGCCGTAGGCATCGCCGAGGTGCTCGAAGATGGTCTCCTTGATGTTGAGCTTGCCGTGTTCGGCTTCTTTCTCTTTCATCTCGGCAACCTTGGCGTCGGCCACGGGCTCCTGATCTTCAGCCGCAGGCCTGGCTACGGGCCGGACGTCAGGCTTTGCGGCCGGAATGGAGTGGCTGGCGTCGGCAGGAGCCGCTGCAGCACGGGCCGCCATGGCTCCCATGGTGACTGTCAGCACGAGTGAAAGTATGAAACGTAATTTTTTCATCGGATAATCTTTAGCGGTCAGACACACTTGCGTATCAATAGATGCACACCGACACTACATCATGGTCAACGTCAACGATGCCGCCTTCGACCGTGATTTCGTGCTGCTGGCCGTCGGCTTCGGTGTAGCGGATTTTGCCCGGAACGAGCGACGATACCAGCGATGCGTGGTGCGCCAGCACGGTGAAGAGGCCCAGTTCGCCGGGGAGGGTTACTGAAGTGGCTTCCCCTTCGAAAACTATGTGCTCCGACGATATTATCTTGAGTGTCATAGACTTGCTTGTTTTAAGGTTGGGGCACCGGTCAGTTTCCGGCTACCTCGGCGAGCATCTTCTTGCCCTTCTCGATGGCTTCGTCGATGGTGCCGACGTTGAGGAATGCCTGTTCGGGGTATTCGTCCATCTCGCCGGAGAGAATCATCTTGAAGCCGCGGATGGTTTCCGACAAGGGCACCATCACGCCGGGAAGGCCTGTGAACTGCTCGGCCACGTGGAAGGGCTGTGACAGGAAGCGCTGTGCGCGGCGTGCGCGCGATACCACGAGCTTGTCTTCGTCGGAGAGCTCATCGACACCGAGGATGGCGATGATGTCCTGGAGTTCGTTGTACTTCTGCAGCAGCTGCTTGACGGCCTGTGCGGTATTGTAGTGGTCTTCGCCGATGATGTTCGGGTCGAGGATACGCGAGGTGGAATCGAGGGGGTCGACGGCCGGGTATATACCCAGCGACGAAATCTTACGCGAGAGCACCGTGGTGGCGTCGAGGAACGAGAATGTGGTGGCCGGCGCCGGGTCGGTAAGGTCGTCGGCCGGCACGTAGATGGCCTGCACCGAGGTGATTGAACCGTTCTTGGTAGAGGTGATTCGCTCCTGGAGGGTACCCATCTCCGATGCCAGGGTAGGCTGGTAACCTACGGCCGAAGGCATACGGCCCAGCAGAGCCGACACCTCGGAACCTGCCTGGGTGAAACGGAAAATGTTGTCGATGAACAGCAGGATGTCCTTGCCGCCGCCGTCCTGGTCGCGGAACTGCTCGGCCACGGTAAGGCCGGTAAGGGCCACACGCAGACGGGCGCCCGGAGGCTCGTTCATCTGGCCGAAGACCAGGGCGGCCTGCGACTGGGCTACCTCCTTCATGTCTACCTCGTCGAGGTTCCATCCGCCCTTCTCCATGCTCTCCTCGAATTTCTTGCCGTAGCGCATTACGCCCGATTCAATCATTTCGCGGAGCAGGTCGTTGCCTTCGCGGGTACGCTCGCCCACGCCGGTGAATACCGAGAAACCGTTGTGCCCCTTGGCGATGTTGTTGATAAGCTCCATGATGAGCACGGTCTTGCCCACGCCGGCGCCGCCGAAGAGGCCGATCTTGCCGCCCTTGGAGTATGGGGCCAGCAGGTCAATAACCTTGATACCCGTGAACAGAATCTCGGTACCGATTGTAAGGTCCTCGAATTCGGGAGCGGGTTGGTGGATGGGGCGCAGGTTGTCGCGGTTCAGTGGCGGCAAGTGGTCGATGGCGTCGCCGATAACGTTGAGCAGGCGCCCTTTTACCTGGTTGCCGGTAGGAACGGCGATGGGGCGGTCGAGTGAGTCGACTCGCACGCCGCGCTGCAGGCCGTCGGTCGATTCCATAGCGACGCAGCGCACTGTGTCTTCGCCGATGTGCTGCTCAACCTCGAGGATGAGCTGCGAACCGTCGGGACGTTCAACTTTGAGTGCGGTGTAGATTGGGGGCAGCTCGACGTTTTCGAACATCACGTCGACTACCGGGCCGATTACCTGGGCAATTTTTCCGTATTTATCGCTCATTATAGTGTTTGTTTTAGAGGCGGATGGTATTGGTTGGGGAGTGAGAGTATCAGAAGTGGAAGCCGGTGAGGATGATGACGGTCATCAGCACCAGGTTGAACAGGTTGATGGGCAGCAGGTATTTCCACTCGAGTTTCAGCAGCTGGTCGATGCGCAGGCGCGGGAAGGTCCACTTGAACCAGATGATGACAAACGAGATGATGAAGGCCTTGATGAGGAACCAGAGCACCGACGGGATGTAACCCATAATGTGGTTGAAGCCGTCCCAGCCCTCGATGTTGAAGGGGAGCCAGCCGCCGAAGAACATCAGCGCGGCCACGCCCGACACGATGAACAGGTTGAGGTACTCGGCCAGGTAGAAGAAGCCGAAGTGGATACCTGAGTACTCGGTGTGGTAACCGGCGGTGAGCTCCGATTCAGCCTCGGGAAGGTCGAACGGGCCGCGGTTGGTTTCGGCGGTACCGGCCACGAGGTAGATCAGGAAGGCGATGATGGCCGGAACATGGGCCGATACGATGAACCAGTGGTCGCGCTGGGCATTGACGATTTCGGCCACGTCGAGGGTGCCGGCGAAGCAGCACATGGTGAGTATCGACAGGCCTACCGACAGTTCGTAGCTCACCATCTGCGAGCCCGAACGGAGGGCGCCCACCAGGGTGAACTTGTTGTTCGACGACCAGCCGGCCAGCAGGATGCCAAGGACTCCTATCGACGAGCATGCCAGCAGGAAGAAGATGCCGATGTTGAAGTTGATAATCTGAAGGCCGTTGCCCCAGGGGAGCACAGCGAAACAGAGCATCGAGGCGATGATTACCAGATACGGCGCCAGCGCGAAGAGGAATTTGTCGATATGCTTGAGTTCGATAATCTCTTTGATGAGCATCTTGAACATATCGGCGAACGCCTGGAACAGCCCCCAGGGGCCTACGCGGTTAGGCCCGAGGCGGCACTGGAAATAGGCGCAGACTTTGCGCTCGTAGAGAATGTAGAAAAGTGCCAGGAGGGCGTAAACTAACAGCAGGCCGACGCCCACGAGCACGCATTCTAACAGGGTGGCGCACCATGACGGCATCCATGAGTTGAGCATACTGTCGAAGGCGGCCGTCCATGAGCCGAAATCATCGACGGTGAGCGAGCTGCTTTGTATTAACTGTTCGGAACCCATTTTTAGGTGGATTGTTGAAATATTTTAATAATTGGTGTTGGAGCTTGGGGTGGCTCGGTTCTTAACTCTTTGTGGAGGAGGGGGTCAGCGGTCCATGTCGGGCACGATGTAGTCCATCGAGCCGCCGATGGTGATGAGGTCGGCGATTTTCTGGCCGCGCGTTATGTGGTCGACCACGCAGGCAGCGGGCATCGACGGGGTAACCAACTTCATGCGGTAGGGCTTGGTGGAGCCGTCGGATTCGATATATACGCCGAAGAGGCCGCGGCAACCTTCAACAAGCTGGAACCAGTGTCCCACGGGAAGCTTGAGTACCTTGGGTACTTTGGCCTGAATCTCCCCCTCGGGGATATTGTCGATGAGCTGGGCTATGATGCGGGCGCTCTGGGTTATCTCGTCGATACGGTTCTTGAAGCGGGCCATCGAGTCGCCTTCGTGGCGGATTACTTCGTCGAACTCGAGCTCGTTGTATATCGCGTAGGGATGAGTCTTGCGCACGTCGCAGGCCCAACCCGAGGCGCGGCCCGAGGGGCCGGTGATGGCGTAGGATACGGCATCTTCGTTGGTGAGCACTCCCACACCCTCCATACGGTTCCTGGTGATGACGTTGCCGGTGAAGAGCTTGTTGTACTCCTTGATGTTTGCGGGGATGACGTCGAGCAGTGCCTTCACGTCGGCCACGAAGTTCTCGTCGAGGTCCTGCATCACGCCGCCGATGGTGTCGTAGTTGAAGGTCATGCGTGCGCCGCAGGTGCGCTCCATGATGTCGAGGATCTGCTCACGTACACGCAGGGTGTAGAAGAGCATTGTGGTGGCGCCGAGGTCCATGCAGAATGTGCCCAGGAAGAGGCAGTGCGAGGCGATACGCGACAGCTCGTCCATGAGCACGCGGATCACCTGGGCGCGGCGGGGCGCTTCGATACCGGCGGCCTTCTCGATGCACAGGCACAGGCCGTGGTGGTAGTTGTGGGCCGAGAAGTAGTCCATTCGGTCCATGAAGTGAAGTGTCTGGGGGTAGTTGAGGTCCTCGCAGAGCTTCTCGATGCCGCGGTGTATGTAGCCCATGTACACGTCGATGCGCTTGATGGTCTCGCCGTCGATGGCGGTGCGGAAGCGGAGCACACCGTGTGTGGCCGGGTGCTGCGGGCCGATGTTCACCACGAAATCTTCGGGGGCGAAGATGCGGCGCTCGTTCTTGCGCACTTCGCCCGAGGCGGTCTCCACCCACTGGTCGGTGAAGTCGCTCTGGCGCTCGTTCTCGATGCTTACGGGGTTGAGCGAGGGGTTATCGTCGTAGTCTTTGCGCAGGGGGTAGCCCTTCCAGTCGATGTTGAGGAAGAGGCGGCGCATATCGGGGTTGCCTATGAAGATTATGCCGTAGAAATCGTATACCTCACGCTCGTAGAACTGGGCGATGTGGTAGAGGTCGGCGATGGAGTGGAGCATGGGCTTGTCGCGGTCGTCGGTCGACACCTTTACGGCAATCACTTGCTTCGAGCGGGTCGACATCAGGTAGTAGATGCAGCCCAGGGAGGTCTTCCAGTCCATGCCCACGATAGTGACGAGGTAGTCGAAGCGCAGCTCGGAATCGTCGCGGAGGGTTTTCACCAGGTCGTGGAGCCTGGCGTCGGGAACAGTGATGCGAAACTCGCCGGCATCCTCGAATGAGGCTTCCGGGAACAGCTTGGCAATCTTTTCCTGCAGGTTGGACATATCGTAATTAATAATGTGCTGATGAGTGGTTATTTATTTGTCCGGTCGGCGTCGTCGGGAAGTACGGGGTTGTAGAGGGCTTCCTGTTCGGGGTGCTCGCGGAAGAAGTCCTGGCGTTTCTCCTGACGGTTCACGCCGCCGAAGAATTTCTCGACCTTGACTTTGCGCGAGAGCTGCATGATGGAGTAAATCATGGCCTCGGGGCGGGGAGGGCAGCCGGGGCAGAATACGTCGACGGGCACAATGTCCTCGATGCCTTTGGCTACGTGGTACGACTTGCGGAACGGACCGCCCGAGATGGCGCATGAGCCGCAGGCGATGACATATTTAGGCTCGGCCAGCTGGTCGTATAGGCGGCGGAATACGGGCACCATGCGGTTTACAATAGTGCCGGCCACCATCATGAAGTCGGCCTGGCGCGGCGACGAACGCGCTACTTCCCAGCCGAAACGGGCCATGTCGAAGCGTGCGGCGCCTAACGATACGAACTCGATGCCGCAGCAGCTTGTGGCGAATGTCAGTGGCCAAAGCGAGTTGCTTCGGCCCCAGTTGATGAGCTTGTCGAGCGAGCCGACCAGAACGTTGGTGCCCGAGGCACGCAGCTCCTCGACCAGATGCTCGATGTATTCGTTGTCCTTCCAGTCCTCGTAGGGCATGGACTTGGTTGTGATTTTCTTTACTTCCATTCAAGCGCTCCTTTCCGCCAGGCGTAGACCAGGCCCAGCACTAAGATTGCAAAGAATACGGCGACGCAGGCTATGGCGCCCATACCCAGTTCCTTCATTTTTACGGCCCAGGGGAAGAGGAACACTGTTTCTACGTCGAACATCAGGAAGAGGATGGCGAAAAGGTAGTAGCCTACGTGGAAGCGGGTCATCGACGAACCGCGTGTGGGTATACCGCACTCGTATGCTTCGCCTTTTTGAACGTTGTACGACCGGGGTGAGATGAGCTTGGCAATCCAAAGAGCCAGGCCTACCAGCGCGATACCCGTAAAGAGCGCTACGATGGCAAATACCACAGGTTCGATACCAAATATTCCTAAAGATATCATGAGAAAATATGATTAGTTTTCAGAGTAATCTTGCTCTGGGTCAGAGCATTGAGTCCAGCCGTGGACAGACGTTCTGATACAGGGGCAGTTTTCCGGGGGCAAAGTTAACAATTTTTTTGTTACTTTGGCATAAAATCGGAGGGCAATTTGTCATCAATTTTCATGGCGACCGGAATTTTGCGGCTTTTTTGCTGGCAAAAAGATATTGATGGAGCTGGGACGGAAGCATGGCAACGGTGGGTGAGTGGCGGATGTGGCGACGGGTAATGTGCCGTCGGGGAAGGGGAGATGTGGCGACGGGAGGGTATAAAAAAAGGAGATGCGCCATTTATGACGCATCTCCCTTAAGTATGCTTGGTGTTATGACTAAGCGGGGTGGGGATTAGTCCTCGTTGAGGTTTACGCGCTTGAAGGCGACGGCAACGAGGCCCTTCTGGCTCTTCTCGAGGAACTGGCCTACGGTGAGCTTGGAATCCTGTACGTATTCCTGCTCCAGGAGGCAGTTCTCTTTGAAGAACTTGTTCAGACGGCCGTTGGCGATGTTCTGAATCATCTGCTCGGGCAGGTTGGCTGCCTTGGCTTCGGCTGTCTCTTTCATGATTTTGCGACCCTTTTCAACGTCGTCGGCTGTAAGCCAACCCTTGGCCTGGTTCGACTCGATGTGGTCTTCTGAATCGAAGTGGTTGGGGTTGAGACCGGCTTTGCGGAGGGCTGCCTCTACGGCTTTCTGTACCTGCTCGGCTTTGGTCTTCTCTACGGCTACGGCGATTTCCTGGTCGATTGTGGCCTGGGGCACGTCGTTGCGCGAAACGGCTACGGGGTTCATCGAGGCGATCTGCATGCACACTTCGCGGCCGACCTGGGGGTCAACGTCGGGAAGGTTGAAGCCTACGATGGCGGCAAGCTTGTTGTTGAAGTGGTTGTAGGAGGCGGTTGTGGGGGCTTCCACTACTTCGTAAGCGCCGATTTCGGTCTTTTCGCCGGTTTTGCCTGATTCCTCGGTGACGAGCTCGGCGACTGTGCGGCCGTCGACTACGAGTGCCTTGAGGGCATCGACGTCCTTGCAGCGGTTTGCTACGGCGAGGTCGAGAAGCTGCTTGGTGAGGTTTACGAAACCTTCGTTCTTGGCGACGAAGTCGGTTTCGCACTGGAGAGCGATTACTGCGGCGAAGTCACCCTCGTTCTTCGAGAGTACGCAGCCTTCGGCGGCTACGCGGTCTTCGCGCTTGGCGGCTACGGCCTGACCCTTTTTGCGGAGGATTTCGACGGCGGCTTCGATGTCGCCGTTTGTCTCAGCGAGGGCTTTTTTGCAGTCCATCAGGCCGGCCTGGGTAAGGTGGCGCAGCTTGGTGATTTCTGCCATTGTTACTGCCATAACTATTTTTGTGTTAGATGGTTGGATGGTAGGTTGATTATTCAGCGGCGGGAGCTTCATCAGCGGCAGCGGCGGGAGCCTCTTCGGCAGCGGGAGCTGCGGCTTCGGGGGCTTCGGCGGCTTCGTTGCGGCGAACGGCGCGGCGGCGCTGGCGGGGTGCGGGAGCGCCCTCTTCGCCGGCGGCCTGGGTGTCGACCTTCTCGGCCTTACGCTCTTCGAGGCCTTCGGCCATGGCTGAGCATACGGTGTCGAGGATGAGTTCAATCGACTTGGAGGCGTCGTCGTTGCAGGGGATTACGTAGTCGATGTTTGTGGGGTCGGAGTTGGTGTCGACCATGGCGAATACGGGGATGCCGAGACGGTTGGCTTCGGCCACGGCGATGCGCTCTTTCAGTACGTCAACTACGAAGAGTGCCGAGGGAAGACGGTTGAGGTCGGCGATGGAGCCGAGGGTCTTCTCGAGTTTGGCGCGCTGACGCGAAATCTGGAGTTTTTCGCGCTTGGAGAGGTTGTCGAATGTACCATCCTTGGTCATCTTGTCGATGGAGGCCATCTTCTTGACGGCTTTGCGGATGGTGGGGAAGTTGGTGAGCATACCGCCGGGCCAGCGTTCGATTACGTAGGGCATACCTACGGCCTGGGCCTTGTCGGCAGTAACTTGTTTGGCCTGTTTTTTGGTGGCAACAAAGAGAACTTTCTTGCCTGATTTAGCTATCTGCTTGAGGGCTGCTGCGGCTTCTTCAACCTTGGCAGCGGTCTTGTAGAGGTCGAGAATGTGGATACCGTTGCGCTCCATGAAGATATACGGAGCCATGGCAGGATTCCATTTGCGTTTGAGGTGACCGAAATGGCAGCCTGCCTCGAGAAGTTGGTCAAATGTAGGAGTTGACATTTTCTGTAAAAAGATGTGTTTACGTTCTTTGTAATTACAACCCCGGGGTAGGGAACGCGGGTCCATCCGCGGGATTTAGATACTAAACTCAGGAGGGAGAGCGGGCAAGCATTAACGCTTGGAGAACTGGAAGCGCTTACGTGCTTTGGGACGACCGGGTTTCTTACGTTCAACAACGCGCGGGTCGCGGGTCATGAAGCCTTCGGCACGGAGGGTTTTCTTGTCCTCGGGGTTGATTTTCACCAGGGCGCGGGCGATAGCCAGACGAAGGGCTTCGGCCTGGCCTTTATAGCCGCCGCCGTCGATGTTTACGGCGATGTCGTATTTCTCGGCGCAGTCGAGGGTCTTCAGGGGCTGAAGCACGATGTACTGCAGAATCGACGAGGGGAAGTACTTGTCGAGGGTGCGGCGGTTGTGGTGGCAGGTGATGGTAATCACGCCGTTACCTTCCTTCAGGATAACGCGTGCCACGGCGGCCTTACGGCGGCCAACTGCATTTACATTTTCCATAATTGCTTTTGGATGGGTTTAGGCGTTATTACTTGATTTTGTTGATGTCGAGCACCTTTACGTCCATGTTCTGCTGCGGGTAGTCGGGGCCGTTGTAGACATGGAGGTTCTTGATAAGCTGACGGCCAAGACGGTTCTTGGGGAGCATACCCTTTACAACACGGAGGTAGAGGGGGTGCATGCCGGGCTTGAGGTGCTTGTTGTACGATTTCTTCATCAGTACCTCGGGGGTGAGCTCGCGCTGACCGCCGGGATAGCCGGTGTAGTTGAGGTAGATGCGGTCGGTCATCTTTTTGCCGGTGAGAACGCATTTCTCAGCGTTGATGATGATGACATTGTCGCCGCAGTTTACGAAAGGCGAGTACGAGGGTTTGTTTTTGCCGCGGAGGATTTTGGCAACCTTTGAGCAAAGGCGACCGAGTACCTGGTCGGTGGCATCAATCAAAACCCAATCGTGCTGAACGCTCTGAGCGTTGGGTGTGACGGTTTTGTAGCTTAAAGTATCCACAGTTAAAAGTTTGAAAATAAATAAATTAGTTGCGACTTAACCACACACGATGCCCGGCCAAAGGCATTTGTGGGCTCGGCCGCCATGAAAACTTGGATAGTAATCGGACTGCAAAGGTATGAACTTTCAGTGAATTATGCAAATTTTTCTGCGTGGCGTCAGGCGGAGAGTGGAGAGACGAGAGCGGAGAGTGGAGGTCAGCGGCGCCAGAAGGAGGGGAGGAAGAGTACAAGGAAGGTGAACAGCTCGAGGCGTCCTATGAGCATCAATATTGTAAGCAGCCACTTGATGAAGTCGGGGAGCAGTGCGTATGAACCTTCGACACCGGTGATGCCGAACCCCAGGCCGTTGCACCCGATGCTCGATGTACTCATGAACAGCGAATCATCGAAGCTGTAGCCTGCGAGGGTGATGATTATGGCGGAAATCAGGATAATGAGTATATAGAGTGTCATGAATGCCATTATGCGCGATACCGTGCTGTCGGGCAGGGCTTTGCCGTTGATGCGGATTACGTATGTGCGCTTGGGAAAGACGGCTTTGTGGAGTTCGTTGACGAAGTTATGCCCCAGCACGGCCACACGGTCGATTTTGATACCGCCGGCGGTTGAGCCGCTGCACGAACCGAACAGCATCAAAATCAGGGTGAGCAGCAGCGCCAGAGCCCCCCAATTTTCTGACCCTGTCACGGCGAATCCGGTCGATGTTATGGCCGAGACGATGTGGAACAGCGGGTCAATCAGCAGGTTGCCGACCGTGGGAGCAACGCCACGGATAAGTGCCGAAACGAGAAACAGCAGGTAGAAAACCAGCACGGTAGCACCGAAGAATTTCAGTATGTCGTTGCGGAGGAACAGGCGTATGCCCTGTTTCCAACCGGCGTAGAGCAGCATGAAGTTGACGCCGGCGATGAACATTATCACGATGATGACGCACATCACATAATCGGAGTGCCAGAAGGCTATCCCTTCGTTGTGAGTGGTGAATCCGCCTGTGGCGATGGTAGCGAAGGTCTGACATACACTGTCGAAGAGGTTCATCGGTCCGAGCCACAGCAGCAGTATGCACACCGCTGTCAGCGAGGCATATACGCCCCAGATGGAGAGCACTGTCTGGCGGATGCGCGGGTGCAGCTTGCCGTGGACCACACCGGTGGCTTCGGCGTTGAATATGGAGATGCCGGCGGCCTTGTTCAGTTCGGGGAGCACGGCCAGCATGAAGAAGATAATCCCCAGGCCGCCAATCCATTGGGTGAAGGCACGCCAGAAGAGGATGCCGTGCGACTGCGCGTCGACGTCGGCGATGACGCTGGCGCCGGTGGTGGTAAAGCCTGAAATCACTTCGAACATGGCGTCGGTGACGCTCAGCGCCCGGTCGGCGAGAATGAATGGCAGCATGCCGAATAATCCGAAGACCACCCACACCAAGGCGGTGATAATGAAGCCCTCGCGGTTGCGCACGGCCGTCGACGACGAGCGCGTGAAGAATTCGGCGATGGCGCCGGTTGCGGCCGCCGCCGCGATTGCCACCGCGAAACCGCTCCAGTCGCTTTCGCGGTAGATCAGACAGATAATCAGCGGAACCAACATCAGCAGTGCTTCCACCAACAGCAGTAGTCCTAAAATTCTGATAATCGAACCGATATTTACTGATTTGCTCATACGGGTTTCACACCTTAATAAATGTAGTGTCAGAAATAATGTAGTGTCAGATATTACGGGTAGTCTTAGGTGCCATTACATTGGGCTACCGGAAGATTTTCTCGATTTTGGAAATCGAACCCGATACGCTGAATACTACCACATGATCGCCTGGATGGATTTGGGTCTGACCGACAGCAAGTTGGCCGACACCGTCGCGTATCAGGCCCGCGATGGTGATGCCGCGTGGCAGCGACAGCTCGCTCAGCGGACGCGACACGATAAGCGAGCGGGGGGATGCCTTGATTTCAGTGACTTCGGCCTTGTCGAGCGACAGGCATTGTGCCGTGGTGGAGTTGGTGTCGAGCACCGTGCTGAGTACCTTGCCGGTGTTTAGCAGCTTTTTATTGATTATTTTGTCGATGGCAAGGCTTTGGGCTTCAGGGATATACTGCAGCTCCTCGATACGGGCGAGTGTGCGCCGCACGCCGTGCTCGCGCGCCACCATGCAGCTGACGATGTTGGTCTCGGAGCTTCCGGTAAGTGCCAGGAAGGTGTCGCACTTCTCGATACCCTCCTCCTTGAGGGTGAGGATATCGTTAGCCGTGGCGTTTATGACAACCGTGTCGGGGAATCGCTCGGCGATGGTCCGGCAACGGGAACTGTCGGGGTCGATGACGGTGATATTGTATTTGCCGTCGGTGAGTTCGAGCAGATTTTCGGTGACGCGTCCGGCTCCGGTAATCATCATGCGGCGGGTGGGGGTCACATCCTTGCCGCAGAGTGCCGGGAGGGCGTCGATGTTCTCGGGAAGTACCGAGAAGTACACCGTATCGCCCTCGAGCAGCATGTCGTCGCCACGGGGTATGATGATAGTGTTTCCACGCTTTATGGCCGCGACGTGGAATTTACGGGGATTCGAGGGGATGTCGCGCAGATACAGGCCGCAGAGCGTGCCCGATGCCTCCATGCGTATGCCCACCACGAAGAATGTGCCCCGGTGGAATGGAATCCATTCGCTCACCCATGAATGTTCGATGAAGCGCGAAGCCTCGATAGCCGCAACCTTCTCGGGGATAATGATCTGGTCAACGCCGTTATGCTGTAGCATCGCCGTGACGCGTGCGAGGGTGAACTCGGGGTTGTCGACGCGCGCCACACATCGGCGCGCGCCGCATTCCTTGGCCATTTCGCAGGCGATGATGTTGACCGATTCATCGGGGGTAACGGCCACGAACACGTCGGCGCGTTCGGCTCCGCAGCGTGTGAGGTTCTCGATTGACACGGGGCTTCCCTCGAAGGTCATGAAGTTGCCCGAGGCATCGAGCTCGTCAAGTCGCGATTTGTCGGTGCCCATAAGCACGACATCCTGATTCTCGACCGACAGCATCTGTGCCAGATAGGTGCCGGTCTCGCCGTCGCCGGCTATTATGATTCTCATTGCTTAATTATTCTTGTTTATAGAATGGGCGCGAACAGGCGCATGAACGATTCCATACCGCGCTCTATGATGGGACGTCGGCGCCAAGTGGCGGGGAGCACGCGCACCGACTGCGCCTGGTCGCGCAGGAAAATCTGCTTCATACGGGCGTTGAACTCGCGGGAATAGATGAGCATATTGGCCTCGAAATTGTGCTCGAACGAGCGGAAATCGAAGTTGCACGAGCCTACGGTGGCTATGTCATCGTCGATGATAATGGCTTTGGAGTGGAGCATTCCCTCGTCGTAGAGATACACCTTTATTCCGGCGCGGAGGCACTCGGAGATATAGCTGAACGACGCCCAGCGGAGCATATCGCTGTCTGACCGCCGCGGCAGCATCAGACGAACGTCGACGCGGGCCAGGGCACACATCTGCAGGGCGTGGAGCAGACCCTCCGACGGCAGGAAGTAGGGGGTCTGCAGGTAGACGCATTTTTTTGCGTTCGATATTGCTTTCTGGAAGATGAGGGTGAGGTTCATCCAGCGGCTCACGGGACCTCCGGAGATGAATTGCATCCCCATCGGGTGGGGCACACGGGCTTTCGAGAAGTCGGTGGGCTGCTCGGGCAGCGGGTTGCCCATGAAGTTCCAGTCGACGGCGAAAGCCTGCTGGAGCTGCCCCACGGCTGGTCCCTCGATGCGCAGGTGCAGGTCGCGCCAGGTCTTGAACATCTTGCCGCCGTTGACGTAGCGGTCGGCGATGTTCATGCCGCCGATGTAGCCTATCCGGCCGTCAATCACGCAGATCTTCCGGTGGTTGCGCCAGTTGATGCGCGTGCCCAGGAAGGGGAACACTACCTTGAAGAAGGGCTTGGCGTCGACGCCGGCCTCGCGCATGGCGCGGAAAAAGCGGTTGGGGGCTTTGAACGAGCCGACATGGTCGTAGATGAGCCGCACGGTTACACCGGCGCGGGCGCGTTCCTCGAGCGCGCGGGCTACGGCAGTGCCTGTCCGGTCGTCATCGATGATGTAATATTCGATGTTGATGTACGAACGGGCGTCGGCAATGTCGCGCAGCAAGGCGTTGAATTTGTCGGTGCCGTTATCGAAGACTTCGGCGTAATTCCCTTCGGTGTAAGGGGTCATGCAGAGGTTGTAGGCGAGCTGGGCCAGCTGGAGATTGTCGTGGCTCAGCCGCAGGCGCGAGAAGTCGCTCTTGGAGGGTTTCCCCTGCAGGCGTCTGAGTCTGCGGCGGTTGCGGCGCGATATGATACGTTTGCTCTGAATGTTCCGGCCGAAGATGAGGTAGAGGATGAGCCCCAGTCCGGGCACCACAAGGAGCACCGTCACCCATGCCAGCGATTTCACCGGGTTGCGGTTTTCCGACACGACGACTACCACCGTGGAGAGAATTACCACGGCGTAAATCACTGTTGCCGACCACCATACCCAGGTGGTGTTGATGTAGTCGCTTATTGAAAACATGGATTGACTTTTTCGGAATGGCTTTCGGGGTGCCTCAAGGGAGGACGTATCATAAATCGGATATACCTCCTTTTTGCGTCATGTTGTAGGGTTGCGGCCTCAAAGCAATTTTGATGCGCCCTCATGGTTGAGGGGCTCTTAGCGGTTGCCGATTTTTTCGATAATCGTGGGGTAGGGTGGGTTGACGGCGAAGGGGGGACGGGCCTCGACGGCGCGCAGCAGGGTGACGGCCGTGTCGAGCGACGCCGAGCTGCCGCAGATTACGTGATATTTCTTTTCGCGGTCCACGAGTATGCGGGCGCCGTCGTAGCCGAGGCCGCGCAGGCGGTCGGCTGCGCTTCCGGCATTGAAACGCTGGGAGAACGACACCAACGCCACGCTGTAACGCGCGGCGGCTGTGGTGGTGTCGGTTTCGCGTACGGTGCTGGCATACATACGTTTAAGCGGAATAGAGTCGCCGTGATAAACCGATTTCGGCATGGCTTCCTCGCGGGCGAAACCCACAATTTCCTCCTGGGTGAGGCCCTGCGACTGCTTGGCTTTGGCTTTCTCGTAGGCCGCGCGGTAGTTGGCTTCGGTGGTCTTGCAGGCGGTGACTGCGAGAGCGAGCAGAACGATATATAGTAACTTTCGCATAATCAAAGTTTTGGATTGCCCAACTCGATGACTTCAAGGTTGCCGGGAGTGGCGTTGTCGATTTCGAGGCGCACCAGGGTGCGGCGCGTCTGCCATCCGGCGGTTCCGGCGGCTCCGGGGTTGATGTGAAGCAGGTCGAGACGGTTGTCGTACATTACCTTAAGAATATGGCTGTGGCCGCACACCATCAGGCGTGGGCGCACTTGGCGCAGATGCGGCAGCAACCCCGGGGCGTAGCGCCCCGGGTAGCCGCCTATATGCCTGAGCATTACCGTCAAACCCTCGCAGTCGAACACCATCTCCTCGGGGCAGCTGCGGCGCACCACGCCCGAATCGATGTTGCCGCTGACGGCACGGACCACCGGTGCCACGTTGCGCAGCTGCTCCACGATGTCGATGCAGCCGATGTCGCCGGCGTGCCATATCTCGTCACAGCCGGCGAAATGCAGGGCGTAACGGTCGTCCCAGGTCGAATGAGTGTCTGACAGTATGCCTATCTTTTTCATTCTTAGAAGTTTTGGAGAATCATCACCTGACGCGGTGCGAAGGTCATGGTCTCTTCGATGACCACATCCTCGCCGGAGACGATGTCGTGGCGCTTGGTGCCGTATGGGAGCACTTCGAGGGTGCGCTCCATGGTGACGGTCTGCGGAGTGTCGTTGCCGTTGAGCAGCACGGTCACCTCCTTGTCGCCGAGTTTGCGGCGGAAGGCATAGATGCCGTTCTGCGGCATGAAATGCTTGAGCGAGCCCTTGGCAATCACCTCGTTAGCCTCGCCGCGACGCCATTTGAGCAGGCGGCTGAGGTAGTCCCATGCATTGTTCTGGAGCGGGGTGCGTCCCCCGGGGGTGAAGGCGTCGGTGGTGTCGCCGGGAAATCCGCCAGGGAAGTCGCGGCGCACATACCCGTCGGAACCCTCCTTGGAGCCGCTCATCAGCAGCTCGGTGCCGTAGTAGAGCTGGGGGATGCCGCGTGAGGTGAGCAGGAAGGCGATGGCCTGTTTCCAGGGACCGAGGGCGGCTGTATCGGCGGGCGCCTCAAGCAGGAAGCGGTCGGTGTCGTGGTTGTCGAGGAAGGTGAGCACCTTCTGCGGGTCGGCGTAGAGGAAATCCTGCGCCAGATGGTCGTACACGGCGTTGAGGCCGGTCCAGGGGTTTGTCTGGTCGTTGAAAGCCTTGCGGCCGTTGATGGTGAGAAAGAAGTCCATCACGGTGGGCAGATGGGTGTCGAGCGGGTTGTTTTTGCTGCCCGACTGCCAGAAGGCCGAACCGGCTTCGTTGGCATACCAGCATTCGCCTACGATGTTGAAGTTGGGGTAGGCTTTGAGTACATCTTCGGCCCATTTCGCCATAGCCGGAGCGTCGGCATAGGGGTAGGTGTCCATGCGGATGCCGTTGATTTTCGATGATTCAATCCACCATATCGAGTTCTGGGTCAAGTATTTGAGCAGATGGGGATTGCGCTGGTTCAGGTCGGGCATGGCGGGCACGAACCAGGCGTTGACCGTGTGGTCGAGGTCGTAGTCCGACACGTATGGGTCGTGAACCGTGGTGAGGCGGTAGTTGGTCATCTCGTCACCTTCGGGATGGTTGAACCAGTCGGCCGAGGGCTTGTCTTTCATCCAGGGGTGGTTTGAGCCGGAATGGTTGAAAATCATGTCCATCACCACCTTAATCCCCTTGGCGTGAGCCTTTTCGATAAGTTCCTGCCATTCGGCGTTGGTGCCGAAACGGGGGTCGATGCGATAGTAGTCGGTGGTGGCGTATCCATGGTATGAGCCGCCGGGCATATCGTTTTCGAGTACGGGGCATACCCAGATGGCGGTGACACCGAGCGAGTCGATATAGTCGAGGTGGTCGATGATGCCGCGGATATTGCCGCCGTGACGGCCGTTGTTGTCGGTGCGGTCGGGTTTGACGGGGTATTCGAGACCGGCGTATTCGAGGGCTTCGGCCTTGCGGGCGTTCTTGCCAAAGGCCTCGCTGCGGGCGAAGCGGTCGGGCATTATGAGGTACAGCACGTCGGAGGCATCGAAGCCGGTGTACTCCTCGGGTTTGCGGTCGCGCTGAAGCAGCTGATAGTCGACTTGCTGGCGCTGTTTGCCGCGTGAGAAGTCGAGCTTCACGTTGCCGGGCTTGGCCGAGGGGTCGATGGTGAGGTACAGGAGCTTGTAGTTTGGCGAATCGAGTTTTACCTGCTCCACGAGCTTAACTCCGGGATATGAGGCAGTTACGTCGGCGTCGGCAACGTCGGGACCCTGCACCATCAGCTGCAGGGTGTCGCAGGCCATGCCGACCCACCAGTATGGCGGTTCGATGGAGTTGACGAGTGCCGGGGCTTTGGTGGCTAACAGCGAGGATGCGCCTGCGGCCAGGGCGAGCGTAAGGGATGTAAGTCGTTTGATTTTCATGGGGTGAAGTTGCTGATTTTAGTACTGATGATGGGGAGAAGTTATGTAAATGGTATAATTCTTATTACGTCGGCAAGTACCGAATTGTTGTCAGGGTCGAGGTAAACGGGCGACGGTTGGGTGAATCGGATAGCCATTTCATTGGTTCCCTTACGGAGCTGTACCTGCACGGCCGAGCTCCATCCGGTGAGCCCCTGCCAGGAGTCGCCGAGGTCTTTGTTCCACCACGAGGCGGTGAGCTGCGGGAAGACGAGCGTGCCCTGCTGACGGCCGTTGACCTCGAGGGTACGGATGGCGGTGCGCCGCTTGTTGTTGACAATACCGAGGCCGTCGATATACTGC
Source organism: uncultured Muribaculaceae bacterium (assembly GCA_945931475.1). Classification (GTDB taxonomy): domain Bacteria; phylum Bacteroidota; class Bacteroidia; order Bacteroidales; family Muribaculaceae; genus UBA7173. The sequence goes on from CAMEPD010000002.1 coordinate 61,008, forward strand.
ACGTCAACAAGATAGCGTCCGGCCTGCGGCGCATCGACGGTGAAGCGCAGGTTGGAGTTGCGGTAACGGTTCAGCTCCACGAAGCGCGCTGCGGTGTTTTTGTCCTGGATGAGGCGTGTGCCGCTTTTGGTGATGGCCGTGGCGAACACCAGGATTCGCTGCCCCGGCGGCATATAATAATAAGGAGTGCCGGAGAAGCCGGTGACATTGTCGCTGCTCATGGGCACGAACTGCGCTACGGTGTAGCCCGGGGCGTCGTAGAGGGTATAATTGTTGCGGAAAATCTGTTGGGAGATGATGCCGTCGATGTAGACCATGTATGAATCGGCAGCCGGCGTCGTGGCGTCGTTGTTGTCGTCAGCTTCGGGGGGTGCCGTGGATGCCGTGTCCGAAATCTGCGCGGTATGGTTGTTGCTCCATTTCACCGCCGGGGGGGCCGGACACACCGGCGAAGGCTCTTCGCTGATGTTTGCCACGCCCGGGTCGGCCGACGCGCCGCCCAGGGTGATTGCCACCTGATGCTCGCCGCTGAGGTTGCCGGGGATAAACGGTTCGGATGCGGTGCTGTCGAGCATGAAGGTAGAGATGGCGTTGCCGGTGCCGGTAATCCGGATGTTCAGGGTCGAGTTGCGGTAACGCAGGCCGGTGAACGACTTGGTGCCGGGGAGCGATTCGGGCACGAATGGTGCGAGGTGCATCCCTTCGGGCGAGTAGGTCACACCGAGGAGACCTCGCAGCAGCATGGCCGTCAGTGGGCGCGAGGGCATCTGCTCGCGAAGCACCGAATCGGGCATCGACGGGCGCTGTGTCAGCTCCAGGCAGCAGTGATAGAGCAGGGCTGCCACCGAAGCGCGGTAGGCTGTCTCGTTGCCGGTGCGGGCGCAGGCGGTGGTCCAGAAACTCTGTGTATGGGGGTGGCCGGTCTGCGCGGGCGACCAGCGGGGGGTGTTCTGTTCAATTCCGGTGCGCGGTGTGGGCGTACGGCGTATCAGCGTCCGGGCCATCGGCAGTGAAGCCGCACCCGAGGTGACAGCCATGGCCTGGGCCAGGTTGTCGGCCGAATTGAGCTGTATGGGGCACGTCGGAGAGCCGTAGAGCATCCCGGAGTAGTATCCGAGATTGGGAATCCAGAGGCGCGAGTTGATGTTGCGCCGCAGCGAATCGGGTGTAACCGGCAGGTAGCCGGGATCCTCGTAGCCGTGGTATCTGTCGAGGCTGAGCATCGCCTCTGCTGCGGTATAACGTGCGATATTGTCGGAGAGGGTGAGGTTCTGCAGGATGTCGGTGGGAGTCATCCAGTCGGGCAAGCCGGGTGTGACGGCCATATAGTTGGGGGTTCCGCGGAAGAGGCCGATTGAGGCGTCCCACGATGTGGTGCTGTCGAGCGGCTCCATGTTGCGCGCTATGTTGCGCACGCGGCGGTATTTGAGGGGGTCGCCGCTGACTACGCAAAGCTCAGTGGCGGCCATGTACCATGAGCCGTTGTCGTTGACGGCGGGCCAGTCGTAGCGGCGGTTGTCTGACGGGAGCAGCACGCCTTCGTGTTCGCGGCTAAAAATCAGGTCGAAAAGAGAGTCGGTCTCAAGCGGAGTGAGGTAGATTTCGTATGGTGTGACCGTCGGACTGTAAGAGCGTGGCAGCGGAGCGGCATTCTCAAGCCGCACGAGCATGTCGATGAGCGGCTGATCGCTGACATAGCCGAACCCGTGGCCGTCGCCCGCGGTGAAGCGGGGTACGTTGAGCGTCAGTGATGTGTTCCCTGAGCGGATGCGCAGCGTCGAATCGTTGACCACTGCCACAGTGCCGTTGTCGCGCAGGTCGGCCGAGTCGGCTTTGATGAGGAATTGTGCGCAGTCGCCGATTTCGCCCGGTGCGGGTGCTTTATGGTCCGTAGAGACGCACCCGGCCGCCACGGCCAGCCAGAGGATGGTCGCGGCAGTCAGGGGTGTGTATCTGCGGAGGGTAATCATTTTGTGATTAGTTGAGGGTCGAGAGTCGACAGTTGAGAGTCGAGGTTGGAGAGTTGAGAGTTCAGAGCTTGGCTTTCTTGGCGATATCCTTGGGCACGGCGTCCTTGTGCACGAGAATCTGCATAGTCTTGGCCAGGAAGAACGGTTCGGAAACATAGAAGTAACCGTCGTATATCTGGTTGGTATCCCATGAGTTACGTACTTTGTAGTAGCGCTTGCCGTTCTGGTCGGTGGCGTAGCCGATTATTTCCATGCCGTGGTCGTCGGTGGTCTCCTGATTGTCGAACATCTGCTGACGCATCTCCTGGGTGACTTCGATTTCGTCGACCGGACCCTTGATGTCGTTCTGAAGCTCTTTGCGCTCCTTGTCGGTGAGGTGAACCCAGCGCGACAGCTCGGTACCCTCCATGTCGGCGGCGGTACGCTCTTTGGGCATCACGGCGAAGCCCTCTTTCCATTTGAAGCCGGGTTCGCTGACGTCGGCGCCCCAGGCTACGGGGTACCCGTTCTCAAGGGCGTTGTCAACAATGGCCTTCATCTCCTCCATGGGGACGTTCATCGACTTCTCCCACAACCAGTTGTCAGGCACTTCGATGGCGAACGATTCGTAGAAGGGGTGGTGTGTGAACGAGGTAAAGGGGATGTAGTCGGCGGTCTTTATCGGCAGCGAAGCGGCCCACGATTTGGGGGTGTAGGTCTTGCCTTTGTACTGGAAGGTCTGGGGCACCTCTCCGAGGTACGCGTCGAGAATCCCTTCCAGACCCTTGCGCCATGCGGTGGAAATCTTCTTGTCGGGTTTTGAGTTGATGACGTCGAGATAAGCCTTGAGGGCGGCATCGAGCTCGCCGTGCGAGTGCTTCTTCTCGCCATAGTTGAGGCCGGTGTAGACCTCTTCGGGCACAGCGCCTAATTCGTCCCACACGTGGAGTACATCGAGGGTGGCGCCTCCGGCGGCGAAATTGGCCTGTCCGTACATGCGCACAAAGCGGTCGGCCTTCTCGAGGTAACACTGCCGCACGGTGAACATCTCGCTGATGTCGAGCGAGTCGCCGCCCTGACGCAGGATTTCATCCTCGAGGAACGAGGTTGTGGAGAAGCACCAGCATGTGCCGCTCTTGTTCTGATCCTTGACCGAAGTGTGGGGGAGCACCTTCACGTCGGTGAATTTGAACCCCGTGGTGTCGGCCTTAGCCTCCTTGGGAGTGTCGTCGAAGCCCTGCTGAGCGCGGAACTGAAGTCCGTCGGCAGCCTGAGCGCCGGCTACGGCACCTGCTGCGGCTGCAATCAAAATTAACTTCTTCATTCTATAAATGTGGGATTAGTCAGAATAATTTCACAAATGTAGCAAAAATTCGTGATAAGATGTGCTTACAGGGCACCTTTTTTCATTATGAAAAATCGTCGGCGTGATACCGGCGTGATGCCAAAATGTCAAAAAATGATAAATTTTGCATTTTATGCATTTTTTTTTGGGCAGTTTAACCTGAAATTTTGACGGGAAGGCGAAATTTTAAAAATATTTGTTTAACTTTGCCAATATTACACAGTCATATATCACTCCGCATGACCCCGGAGTGAGTCTCTCTAACTAACTATCATTATTCACGCCGAGGCTTCTCGGCTAAATTTCAAGTTCAGATGAAAAAACTGTTACTCGCTGCCTTTTGTGGCTTCTCACTCATTTCGGCTAATGCAGTGTACATGCTGTCGACCCCTAAGGTGACCTCGGCAAAAGTGGAAAACGGTCAGCTCAAAATCGTGTGGGATGACAACAATACCCCCAACGACCGCATAACCCACTTCCATATTCTGCTGCACAATATGCACCAGGCCAAGGAAGCCGAAACGTTTACTCTTGCTCAGAGCGATTTCGACTGGATTGAATCGACCGGCACAATCAACAAGCACGAGGAGCGCGGCGCCATTTGGGATTATCTGCCCGACTGCCCCGGATGGTACGTGAAGTCGCCCCTCTATATGGACAAGGCCATGGGCCTCGATGCATTCCAGAATTTTGCCGGCTCAGACAACAGTGATATCTTCGGCGCAGTGTATATGCTCTCGCCCGACTATAATGTTTATGGTCTTAAGGACCCCACGCTACACATCTCCTGCTCGCTGGCCAAGGAGGCTGAATCGGTTTCGGGCGGCTTCGCCCTCTACACCTGGAGCGAAGAGTGGTGGGATGAAAAGAATTACGATTACAAGCCCGTCGACGGCCATGACCACAACTATTCCGACATCTCAACCACCGGTTTTCAGGACTACGCCGAGGACTGCACCCCCGAGGTATTTCTCGACCGCACCCGCGTATGCTTCTACGGCAACGGTTGGTCGGCCCTATGGATTAACAATTTCAAGGTTGACGTGAACATGCAGCCCGGCGACTTCGTGCGCTACGGCGGCAAACTCGTCGAGGTGGAAGCCAAAAGCGGTGAAAACAGCGTGACTATCCCCCTGAATGATACCGAAACCGACTGGACCTACGGCATACAGCTACGCTCCGTCATGAAGGAGTTCGACGACTCCCGAAATATCACTACCGTGCGTTTCCTCTCGCCGATGACCGAATTCCTTCAGGTGGGTCAGAACGCCGGTATCGAGAATGTCAAGGGCGATGTAGCTGAAAACGTAATCCGCTGCGAATCAGGCGCTATCTTCGTTGATGGCGACCCCTCGACCCTCGTTGAAATCTACGACACCGCCGGTCGCAAAATCATGGAAGGCGCAGCCGGTCAGCCGCTTGCCCCGGGTTCGGGCCTCTTCGTTGTGAAGGCCGGCAACTCGGTTGCCAAGGTAGCCCTCTGATAATCATTTTACGATTTCTCCGGCATGGCATCACTCTGAACGGGTATGCCATGCCGGTTCTTTTTTATTGCTGTCCGATAAAAATTTTTGAGGCAGGCTGAAAATTAGGGCTGGCACCT
>CAMEPD010000003.1 GCA_945931475.1 uncultured Muribaculaceae bacterium
GTGTTTGCGGTGAGCCAGTCAACCTCGTCGGCTATCTGTCGGCACAAGAGGGTTGCCATGCTGTCGGGGCACTGCGCCTCTTTGGCGGCCAATTCCTTGATTTCCTGAAGATTGAGCGCGGCGTCCGGAGCCTGCAAGAGGTTCATTATCAGTCGTAACGCCCCGTAGCGCTGCAGCGGCGAAGCGTCGGCACCGTTATAGACGCCTAAAGCTGTCTGCATGGCCTGCTGATGGTTACGCAGCAATCGGTGGCAGAGTATGTCTGCCTCCTCTACAGTGGCTACCTGCGTCAGCATCAGGCGCGCTTCGTCGGCGGTGACTTCGTTGGCCCGCATCAGCATGGGTGCAATCAGGCGACTTTCGCGTGTGGTACCGTTATTCCAGAGCATTGCGGCCAGATCGCGCCGCTCGTCATCGGTGAGTTTGTGGGGATAGTCAGGCAGGGAACCATCAAGGGTCATGGTGGCTATCTCGCGGATTTGCGGCAAGTTAAGGCCGAAATTTATCTTGTAATTTACGCCGCCGGCCGACATCTGTGCGGCAAGGTCGCCGTTGCGCATGGCAAAGAAGCGGCGTTTCACCGCTTGCATCATATTGAACGCCGGTGTGCGCTCCACATCCGGCCGGTCAGGTTGATTTGTGCTCTTATTCTCCATAATTATCACAAAATTACGAAAAATATTAAAATTGAACCATACACAGCAATACCATATTACAGTAAATTTCGTAACTTTGCGGTTTGAACGGCACATCTGCCGGATACCATTTAGATTTATGTAAATTCCGGTCACATTTTACCAATGGATTCTAAACGACCCAAATACAATAAATCGCGTTCAAGCCGTATCGTAGGCTGGATGTGGAAAATTTTCGCAATCGGCACCGTTGCCGTATTGTTGCTCTTCTTCTGTATTTACAACGGTTGGATTGGCTATATGCCGCCTGTTCAGGAGCTTAAGAACCCTAACGATAAATTTGCCTCGGTGATTTACACAGCCGACGGCAAGGAGATGGGCCGTTACTACCGCAATTCGGGCAACCGCGTTTATGCCGACTATTCCGACATCTCGCAATACGTTATCGACGCCCTCATAGCCACCGAAGACTCGCGTTTCACCGAGCACTCCGGCATCGATATGCGCGCGTTCATGCGTGTGTTCGTCAAGACCCTCATCATGCAGAACAAGAACGCCGGCGGCGGCTCCACCATCACACAGCAGCTGGCCAAGCAGCTCTACTCCCCTGAAAGCTCCGGCGTATTCTCGCGTATATTCCAGAAACCTATCGAGTGGATGATTGCCGTGAAGCTCGAGCGCTACTATTCGAAGGACGAGATTATCAAGATGTATCTCAATCAGTTCGACTTCCTCTACAACGCTGTGGGCATCAAGTCGGCGGCCTTCGTGTACTTCGGCAAGGAGCCCAAGGACCTCAACATACAGGAGGCCGCCACGCTCGTGGGCATGGTCAAGAATCCGGCATACTACAATCCCGTACGCCACAACGAGCGTACCCGTCAGCGCCGCAACATCGTTTTCGACCAGATGGTCAAGAGTGGCTACATCACTGAGGCTGAGGCTGATTCGCTCAAGCAACTGCCGCTCGAACTGAAATTCTCGCGTGTCGACCACAAGGACGGCATGGCTCCGTACTTCCGCGAGGAGCTGCGCCGTGTGCTTACCGCCAAGAAACCGCAGCGCGAGGATTATCACGGCTGGGAGATTCAGCGGTTCATCGACGACTCCATCGCATGGGAAACCAATCCGCTCTTCGGCTGGATCGAGAAAAATCCGAAGAAGGACGGTTCGAAATACGATCTTTATACCGACGGTCTGCGCATCCACACCACCATCGACTCGCGTATGCAGGACATCGCCGAGAATGTGGTGCACGACCAGATGTCGCGGCTGCAGCGCGCATTCTTCGCCGAGAAACGCGGCGTGAAGGGCGCACCCTATTCCAGCAATCCCGCCGAGCTCGGCAAAGCCACCCCCGAATATCTCATCAACCACGCCATGAAGCAGACCGAACGATGGCGTGCCCTCGAAAAGGGCGGATGGTCGGAGGCCGATATCCGCAAGACCTTCCGCGAGAAGCGCGAGATGCAGATATTCTCGTACGACGGCCCCATCGACACGCTGATGACCCCGATGGATTCGCTGATTTACACCAAGCACATCCTGCGCTGCGGCTTCATGGCCATGACACCGGTCAACGGCCATGTCGTGGCATACGTCGGCGGTCCGAGCTTCAACTTCTTCCAGTATGACATGGTGGCAACCGGGCGCCGTCAGATCGGCTCGACTATCAAGCCGTTCCTCTACACCTACGCCATGGAGGAGGGCTTCACCCCCTGCGACCGCCTGCTGAATGCTCAGCCCGAAATACGCGACGAGAAGGGCACTATCTGGCGCCCACGCAACTCGGGCAGCGCGCGTATCGGCCAGATGGTCGACCTCAAATGGGCCCTTACATTCTCCAACAACTGGATTTCGGCACGCCTGATGGAGCAGCTCTCGCCCGAAATCCTGGTGCGCAACCTCCACAACTTCGGTATCACCAACACCATCAAGCCGGTGATGTCGATTTCGCTGGGCGCCTGCGAGATTTCGCTGCGTGAAATGGTGGGAGCCTACTCGGCCTACGCCAATCACGGCCTGCGCGCCGAGCCGCTCTACGTCACATCGATATGCGATTCCAACGGCAACGTAATATCGGAATTCGCCGCGGCACACACCGAGGTAATCTCCGAGAAGGCTTACGCCAAAATCCTGTCGATGCTGATGAGCGTCGTTGAGAACGGTACGGCCCACCGCCTGCGCGGCGCACCATACAACCTCACCGTAGAGATGGGCGGCAAAACCGGTACCACCAACTACAACTCCGATGCCTGGTTCATGGGATTCACCCCCGAAATCGTCACCGGCGCATGGGTCGGCGGCGAGGAACGCTTCATCCACTTCCTCAGCGGTGCACAGGGCCAGGGTTCGGCTGCCGCCCTGCCTATCGTGGGCGGCTTCCTCAAAGAGGTATACGCCGACAAGTCGCTACCCTTCAGCACCGGGGCCAAATTCAATGTCGATTTCAGTGAGGTCTGCGCCGACGAATTCACCGGCCGCGAAGCGTTCTCGGGCTACGGTGGCGGCAGCGACGACTCACAGGGCTCTCAGGAGGCATCCATCGAGGATGTATTCGACTGATATCTTTCTACTACCCTTATTCTATATTGCCTGAAAAATCAACATTCTACGTCTATGAAAAAATTCTTACGCTTTGTCGCGTCGGCGGCGGTGCTCTGCGCCGTCAGCCAGGCGTCGGCTGTCATCGACCTGGATTACTACAAGAGCATCGACGGCCTGAAGGGCGTGGCTCTCAAGAACGCAGTTCACGAACTGGTCACCAACTCGCAGGTGAGTATGCTCAATTACGGTTCGGGTAAGAACAGCACATGGTACGGTTTCTATGAAACCGACTACGAGATGGACGGCTCAAAACGGATGGTTGTCGACCGTTACTCCAACGACAAAAGATATTTCGGCTCACGCGGTTCCTCGGTGTCGGGCATGAACATCGAGCACTCCGTGGCCAACAGCTGGTGGGGCGGCACGAAAAACAACGCTTACAAGGACCTCTTCGAGCTGATGCCTTGCGAGGCCAAAATCAACAGTACCAAGAGCAACTATGCCATGGGCGTTGTACTTACCGACGACCGTGGAAACGGCTGCACCAAAGTCGGAAAGGACTCACAGAAACAGTGGGTATGGGAACCGGCCGACAAATGGAAGGGCGACTTCGCGCGCGACTACTTCTACATCTTTACAGCTTATCAGAACCTAAACTGGCTAACAAGCAATTACGAATCGTGCGGCTATACTGTCAGCAAGGGGTCGGCCCTAACTCTCAAGGAGTGGGCATACAACCTTTACCTGGAGTGGGCGCGCAACGACCGTGTCTCCGAAATCGAGACTGTCCGCAACGACAAGGTCGAGGAGTTGCAGCACAACCGCAATCCGTTTGTGGATTTCCCCAACCTCATGGAGTACATCTGGGGCGACTCCACCGATATCAAGTTCAACCTCAAGACAACCATAAAATCGGCCCGCACCATCGGCGGCGGTTCGCTCCCCGGCCCGGATCCCGACGACCCCGACAACCCCGTCAGCACATGGACCGTGCTTGTCAGTGACCCCCTTACCGGCAGCGAAGCCGGCTTCGCAGAGGAGGTAATCAACCTTCCCGAAGGCGCTTCATATATTTGGATTAACGACTCGCAATACGGCTGGAAGGGCTCGGCGTTCTTCAACAATACCAAGCATGCGGCCGAAGCCATCCTGTGGTCACCGGAATATGACTTCACCAATTATACCGATGTGCGCCTCACAATCGACCAATGCGTGAACTTCACATCTGCCCCGCAGTCGCTCCTGTCGGTAATCGTAGAGACCACCGACGGTGTGCGCACACCCGTAACCCTTTCGGCATGGCCTGCCGGAAACAAATGGACCTTCATCGAGGGCGTAACCGGCAGCATGAAAGATTTAGCAGGTAAGAAGGGGCGGCTCGGATTCCGCTACACCTCCAACACGTCGGAGGCTCCCACCTGGGAGATTCGCAATCTCAAAATCGAGGGAATCCCCGGCACAACGGCCATCGACCGTGTCGAGACGGATAACGCACCCGGCGACCTCTACAATCCCGACAGCGATTACCTCTCGACCCCCGAGTATTACACACTCGACGGCCGGCGCCTCGACGACCTCACCGGCTATCACGGCCTGATTATCGTGCGCCGCGGCTCCCGCGCCACCAAGCTCCTCATCCGGTAACAGGCAAGTCACATACGATACATACGAAACATAAGATACATCACCCCCCATAAACAAGTTCGGCGCGCCACAATGGCGCGCCGAACTTGTTTACAGCGGCAGCTTGGAGAAGGTGGTGATGCGGCGGAGGTAGTGGTCGAGCAGGATGTTGCGGCGCTGGAGGGGCTGGCGCAGCAGGTTGACGTCGGGGTGCCGGGTGTAGGCCCGGCGCATACGGCGGAAATCGCGGTGCGCGCGGAGTATGGCGTTGGCGTTGCCGAAATCTAAGGTCAGCATGAATTTGGCCCACGCTACGGTGTCGAGCAGCCGACGGCGCATCAGGGTGCCTCGCAGGTCGCGTTTGGGCAGGTTCTTGTGGAGCAACAGCAGGTTGTTGCGGAAGTTAAGGTAGGTCTTACGCGGGTCGGAGGCCGGCAGCGAACCGCCACCGAGATGATACACAGCTGATTGCGGCACAACCACGATGCTCTTGCCCAACAGATGTATGCGCCAGCAGAGGTCAATTTCCTCCATGTGGGCGAAGAATCCGGCATCGAGCCCTCCGGCCGTCAGATAAAGCTCGACGGGCACCATCAGCGCAGCGCCGGTGGCCCAGAATATCTCGCGGATGTCGTCGTATTGCCCTTTGTCCTCCTCTACCACGCCGAATATGCGGCCGCGGCAGAAGGGGTAGCCGTTGCGGTCGATGAAGCCGCCTGATGCGCCGGCGTACTCGAATTTCTCCGGCTCCTTGTAGCTCAGCAGTTTGGGCTGACAGGCGCCGCACTCGGGATGTTGCTCCATATAACTGACCAGCGGCTGCAGCCAGCCGCCGGGCGTCTTTACGTCGGAATTCAGCAGCACGGCGTAGCGATAGCCCTCGCGGTGCGCGCGTTCCAGTGCCTTGTTATACCCTTCGGCAAAGCCGTAGTTTTCAGTGAATTCCCACAGTTCCACTCCGGGGAAATCGCGGCGAAGAATCTCCACCGATTCGTCGGTCGAACCGTTGTCGGCCACTATAACGCGGCCTATATCAGGCGCGGTGCCGGTCACTACCGACGGCAGAAATTCGGGGAGTAGTCGGGCGCCGTTCCAGTTGAGTATTATTACCGCGCAGGGCGGTTTTGAGTTTTCGGCAGTCATTTTTCAGAGTGGTTTTCGGGGAGGGTTACCGGGTGTTTCCAACGGTTGTGGGTCCACAGCCAGTTGGCGGGATCGCGCTCGATGGTCTGTTGCAACATACGGGCGTAGGTGCGCGTCAGTTCACCCTCGGGGAGCGACCCGGGGTCGTCGGTGAGGAAGTGGGTCTTGACGTGGTAATGGCCGCGGCGCAGGCGGTGGATGTCCCAGTAGATGACCATGGCGTCGAGGCGCCGCGCTACGGTTTCGGTGCCGGTAATCATGGCTGTGGGGTGGTTAAGAAACATCACCGGGCAGCCCGGGTCGCCGGCCGAGGGGTGTTGGTCGCTCATAAAGCCTGTGATGGTGGGTATATCGCGGCGCTTGTAACGCATCAGGTCGAGGAACGCCACCTTTTTGGCGAGCGAAACCGAGTGGAAGCGCGAGCGCATACGCAGCATTATGGCATCGAACCATTTATTGCGCAACGGTCGGTAAATCTGACAGAATTCGGCGTCGGTTCCGGGGCGTAGCGTCGACCAGAGCGTTACCGACGGCACCCATTCCCAGTTGAAACAGTGCGAGAAGAACACCACAATTGGGCGTTTCTCGCTGAGGCAACGGTCGATGCGTTTCATCTCGTCGGGTGCGAATGTGGTGCGACGCCGCATGGCTTTGTCGCTGATATGCAGCAGCTTGACTGTCTCGACAACCTGGTCGGCGAACCGGCGGTAGAATTTACGGGCTATGACACGCAGTTCTTTCTCGGTTTTTCCGGGGAAGGATACGCGCAGATTCCTCATCACGATTTTCTTGCGGTAACCCCATGCGTAGCAGAGGACTACGAAGGCAAAGTCGGCTATGCCGTAAAGTATCCACATCGGCAGGAATGCCATGGCGTGGAGCAGCAGGTCGAGCGGCAGGTATTTCCAGTCCTTTGCTTTCATCGGTCGATGAGGGTGTCGGCGGGTTCGCCGGTTACTACGATGTCTTCTCCGTCGGTGTCGGCAACCGAGAGCAGGCGCACCGGCGCGATGCGGTTCTCCATCGCGGCGGCGACACCGGGAACGCGCACTTTCAGGTAATTGTCGGTGTGTCCGGTCATTACCCCGTCGGCGTCGGGTGTCTCGAACAGCACCGGGCGCACTGTGCCGATAAACCGGGCGGCGTAGGCGTGGAGTTTCTCTTCCGACAGGCGCAGCAGACGGTTGACACGCTCATGTTTGACCTGTGGGGGCACCACGTAGTCGATTTCGAGCGCTTTAGTGCCGGGCCGCTCGGAGTAGGGGAATACGTGCAGGCGCGTAATCGGCAGCGATTCGATGAAGCGGAGCGACCGCTCGAACTCCTCGTCGGTTTCGCCGCGCGCTCCGGCTATGACGTCGATACCGATGAATGCGTCGGGCATACGTCGGGCTATCAGTTCAATCTTGTGGCGGAACAGGTCGGTGTTGTAGCGGCGGTGCATCAGGCGCAGCACGGCGTCGGAACCGCACTGCAGCGGGATGTGGAAATGCGGCATGAAAGCACGCGACCCGGCGCAGAAACCGATGATTTCGTCGGTGAGCAGGTCGGGCTCGATCGACGATATGCGGTAGCGTTCGATGCCGTCGACGCCGTCAAGTGCGCGTATCAGGTCGAGGAAAGTCTCTTTCGCTGCGGCGGCCGAGCGCTTGCCGAAGTCGCCGATGTTCACGCCGGTGAGTACGATTTCGCGTCCGCCCTCGGCGGCAGCTTCGCGTGCCTGCGCCACGAGTTCGTCCACGGTGGCCGAGCGACTGCGGCCACGCGCACGCGGGATAGTACAGTATGTGCACCAGTTGTCGCAACCGTCCTGAACCTTAAGGAAATAACGGGTGCGCTCGCCGCGCGAACACGAGGGTGTGAATCGCTGTATCTCTTTGAACGGGGTTATCTCGATCTGCGGTTGGTGTTCGGCTATGAACCGGTCGAGCAGTGCGCCGAGGCGGTCCTTGCGGTCGTTGCCGGCCACGACTGCCACGCCTGGAATAGCGCTGATTTCATCGGGGCAGATTTGCGCGTAGCATCCGGTGACGATGATGGCGGCGTCGGGGTAGCGGCGGTGAAGCGAGCGTATGGCCTGACGGCATTTCTTGTCGGCGAGGGCTGTAACCGAGCAGGTATTTACCACCACAATGTCGGGAGTCTCGCCGGCGGTGACACGACGGATGCCGCGGCGGCCGAATTCGCGGGCCACCGTGGAGGTCTCGGAGAAGTTGAGCTTGCATCCGAACGTGTGGTACAGGGCTTTGAGAGTGCCGAAAGTGGCGTCAGAAATCATAATATGGTACTTTTCGGGAGCGCAGACCGTGTCCCGGGCGTCATTTCGAGGGCTGGATATACGAATCCTTGAAACCTAAGAAGTAAAGCACGCCGTCGATGCCGATGGTCGAAATCGACTGTCGGGCCGTTTCCTTCACTTTCGGTTTGGCGTGGAATGCGATGCCCAGACCGGCGACTGAAAGCATCGGCAGGTCGTTGGCTCCGTCGCCCACGGCTATGGTCTGCGCCAGGTCGACGTTCTCGACCTGCGCTATGAGTTTGAGCAGTTCGGCTTTGCGGCGCCCGTCGACCACCTCGCCGACGTAGCGTCCGGTGAGTTTGCCATCCTCGACCTCTAATTCGTTGGCGTAGACGTAGTCGAAACCGTATTTGCTCTTGAGATAGTCGCCGAAGAAGGTGAAACCGCCCGAAAGGATGGCCGTCTTGTAGCCTGTGCGTTTGAGCACTTTCATCATCGATTCAACCCCCTCGGTGATAGGCAGATGCTGTGCGATGTCGTCCATCACACTGACATCGAGGCCCTTGAGCAGGGCCACGCGTTCGGTGAAGCTCTCGATGAAGTCGATTTCGCCTCGCATGGCGCGTTCGGTGATGGCGCGCACCTTGTCGCCGACACCGGCACGTTCGGCCAGCTGGTCGATGCACTCGGTCTGGATGAGTGTGGAGTCCATATCGAAGCATATCAGGCGACGGCAACGGCGGTACATATTGTCCTCCTGGAGCGAGATGTCGAAATCCTCGTCGGCGGCGATGCGGATGAATCGGCGCTGCATATCCTCGCGGTCGTTGGGAGTGCCGCGCACCGAGAACTCGATGCAGGCTTTGGCCTGGGGCGTTTCGGCCGAATCGAGCGGCGGCCGGCCCGTAAGACGCTGTATGGCATCGATGTTAAGGCCCTGGTCGGCAACGATTTCCGATACTAAGGCGATGTGCCGGGCCGTAAGCTGGCGGCCGAGCAGGGTGATAATCCAGCGGTTCTTGCCCTGACGGCTTACCCACGAATTATAATTTTCAATCGATATGGGCGTGAAGCGAATCTTTACCTGCAGGTCGTAGGCCTTGAATAGCAGGTCTTTCATTATTTCGCCAGAGACGTCGGAGGTGGTGCGGAACAGAATGCCGAGCGACAGTGTGTGGTGGATGTCGGCTTGGCCGATGTCGAGCACGGTAGCGTCGTATTTGGCCAGAATGGCTGTCAGAGCGGCGGTTACGCCGGGACGGTCCTGCCCTGATATATTGATGAGAATCAGTTCGAGATTCTGTGCGGCAGTTTCGTGGTGGTTAGTGTCCATGATTTTTCACAGAGGATTTTTTCACGGAGAGGGCAGAGGTTTATTTCACGCGGATTTTATCGCCGGGCTGCAGGTTTTCACTCTTCTTGCCGTTGAGTCGCTGAAGCTCCTTGACGGTGGTGCCGTTGCGCTTGGCGATACGCGACAGAGAATCACCCTTTTTGACGGTGACTGTCGTTGACTCTTTCTTTTTGTTCTTCTTGTTCTTTTTGGAGCTGGCGGTTTCCTTGCTGTTTTTGCCCTTCTTACCCTTTACGTTCTTGGAATTGCTGTCATCCTGAGCCTGCAGCGATTTCTTGTTCTTTTTGCCGGAGGTTGAGGTCGAAGCGGTTTCCTTGTCGGTGATTTTGGCCGATTTCTTGTCGGCCTTTGTGGATTTGGCGGGCTGTTCAGCCGTGTCGGCCTTCGAGGAGGCCTTGGCAGGGGCCTTCGACGCGGCTTTGCCTGAGGTAGTGGAGGCTGTCTCTTTGGCGGCCTCCTTCTTGGCCTGTGACGAAGCGAACGAATCGTTCACCTGAGCTTTCGGGGGATAGGGAACCTCGGGCTGCTGGGTCTGTTCCTTCTTGCGCGGAGCCGGCACCGAGGCGGTCTCGGCTTTGGGCTGCTGCGGACGCTTGCGCACTACCAGGTTGTCATCGGCCTGGGGCTCGCCCTTGCGCTGGAATACGCGCTGGGTGGTGACGATTTTCAGCTTCTGACCCTTTGTGGGGTTGGATATGTCGCCGTTGGCATGCTTGAGTGTCCAGAGCGATACACCGTAATCCTCGGCAATCGAGGCCATTGTTTCGCCCTTCTTCACTTTGTGGTAGCGCACCTCTTCGGTCACGACCCATTCGCCCTCGTCGTCGGAGCCGAGCGGGGTCGACTTGGTGTAGCCGGGTTCGTCGGGTTCGTCGGGTTCGTCGGCTTCGGAAGCATCGGCGAGGTCGCTGGCGCTGTCATCGGCATTCTCACCGGCATAGTCGGCGTCCTTCCTGCTGTTCTCCGAGGCCAGGTATGTGCCCGAATCCTGTCCGGGCTGAACTATGTCGCGGCGGCGGTAGCGGTCGGCGTCATGGTTCACGATGGCGTCCTCGCTGATAATGTATGAGTAAACCTGATTGGCCGGTAGCACAAGCGAGCACTCCGCGATGTCGCCGGGGATTACCGACTGACGGTACTGCGGGTTGAGTATGGCGATCTCCTCGACGGGAATCTGAAGAATATCGGAAATCTGCTGGAAGTGCACGCGCTTGTTTACATGCACCGAGTCGGTGATGATCGGTCGCTTGGCCAGGGCCGGCGAGATGTTGTGCTTGTTGTAGTAGTTCATCACGTAGGTTGCCGCGATGAAACCGGGAACGTAACCGCGTGTCTCGCGGGGCAGGTACTCGTAGATGGCCCAGAAGTCTTTCTTCTCGGGGTTGTTCTCCGAGGCGCCGGCTCGGCGCAGGGCCTTGTTGACGTTGCTGGGACCGCAGTTGTATGCGGCGATGGCGAGCGACCAGTCGCCGTAGATGTCGTAGAGCTGACGCAGGAATGTGGCGGCCACTTCGGTGGAGCGGTAGGGGTCGCGGCGTTCGTCAACGAGAGTGTTTACCTCCATACCCATGCCGCGGGCTGTCTGGAGCATGAGCTGCCACAGGCCGGTGGCGCCGGCTTTCGACACGGCGTTGGGGTCGAGGGCCGATTCGATTACCGGCAGATATTTGAGTTCCTGGGGTAGGCCCTGGCGTTCGAGCGCGTCCTCGAAAATCGGCATATAATAGAGACTCATGCCGAGCATGGCCTCCACCAAGCCGCGTCCCTTTTTGGTGTAGCGTTCGATACACTGCTTCACAATCGAGTTGTAGGGCATCTCGATGGTGGTGGGGATAGCGCCGAGGCGGCGGATGTATTCCTCGTCGGTGACATCCACGTCGGGGCGTGATTCGATGTTCTGGTCGAGGGCCGTGTAGGTCTGCAGATACCAGTTCTGCATCATCTTGTGGGTGTCGGTCTCGACGCTCTCGGGGAATACTACTGTTGAATCGTTGTTGTAGGTGGGAATCTGTAGCACCGACTGCCGGCTGCTCGCGGCGTCGGCGGTGAAAATTGCCACTAAACAGGCTGCGCCTGTCAATATCTTTTTGATGTAACTCATACGCGATTGGTTTTCAGGGGCATCGCAGCGCTCGGAGACGACGCCTTAAAAATTTAGTGCCCAGGTCATTCCGACCGACGGGTATTTGTTTCGGCCGTCGGGTATAAGCGACGGCACCACGTCCATCGACAGCTCGGGCGAGATGTCGAAATGGCTCAGCGATGCATCGACGTAGGCGTCGACCATCGCCAGAAGGTAGACCCCCACCATGCCGATGATGCAGAGGTCGCGGTTGCGGCGGAAATAGTTTTTTCGCGAACGCAGCACGTTTTCAAGCCACGACTTGTCGAGGTCCTCCTCTTTGACATTCGGCGCGAACATATCCATATACGAGTTGGTCGACGGGTCGTTGTCGAGCAGGTCGCGATAGGCCCGGGAGTAGTCGCTCAGCATGGTGTTGTTCCAGTTGGTGGCGTAAGCCAGACCGAGGTAGCCGCCCACGATGATGGGCAGCTTCCAGTAGCGCCGGTTATAGACCTGCCCCAAACCGGGGAACAGCGCCGAGAACCACACGGCGCGTGTGGGGTCGGGCGAAAACTCCTTGTCGAGCGGCTCCCATTCGTCGGCTTTCCCCTTGGGGAACGGCGCGATTGAATCGGCGGCCAGGGCGTACGCCTCGCCGGCGGTGAGCACCGGCACGGTGTCAACAGGTACTACCTGAAGCGAGTCACCTGCAGAACGCACTGACGACTCGATGACCTCGGTTTCGGTGCCGGCAGGCGCCGGGGCTCCGATGTAGAGTGAGTCGGGCAGATTGGCTTGCGCGGCGGCAGCCGGATTGGCGTGAGATTTACGCTCGGGATGCGGCACAGCTCGCTGAGCCTGAAGCGCCGGAACGGTTGCGGTAAAAACAAAAATCACCACAACGGCACGTAAAACGCTGAGGAGCCAGGAATGTGATATGTTGTTGTCAATCCCGGAATTACGGGAAGATTTGACTTGAAAACTCATGTAGCAGCACTTTGTGAGGACGGTATCATAATTCCGGACCGAAACATCGCGTCGGAGGTCCGGTTCCGGTGGTGAACCTCAGATTATGACGCCTCCTCTTAGCTTGGTTGGCGCAAATTTAGCAATTTTTCGCCATAACGCCAAGCCTCCCTCTGTGGAAGGCTCCTTCCCTAACATTTTTTAAAACTTTATACGCCGACTCGTCCCGGAGGTTATTGTTTTCGGGCATAAAATGTTATCCCGGAGGTCATGTGATATTCAGAGCCTCGGGAATGCGCATTCATGAATATGCTTTTGTGTGTCAGAGCTGGAGATGCAGGGGGAGACAGCGGTTGAGATAGTCGCGGGCGGTGTCCCACGGCAGATAGATGGTGTCGGAATTTGGCATCAGCGGTATGGGCTTCTCGTTGAGGTCGACGCGCAGATAGTAATTCCCCTTTTTCGACTTGAACAGAATCATCTGCAGGTTGGCGCCCATCGGCACGATGTCGAAGTCGCGCCAGTGTAACGCTGTGGTGTCGAAGTAGTTGGTCATGTAATAGCAGCCGCGCAGCCGCATCAGCGACAGCAGCGGCATCAGTGTCTCGGCGTGACCGAAACGCAGCATCACCGTTTGCGGCGACTGCCCTGAGACGGCGCGGTCGGTGGTGGCGATAAGATTGGCAAGCAGTTCGCCGGCGATGTCGGCCGGGAGGGTCGACAGTGTCGACGCGCTGTAACGCAGGTACAGCCGCAGGTTGTCGACGGCCCAGCAGGCGTTGAGCTCCTCGCGGGTGAAATATTTGTCGAAATCGGCCGGAATGTTCATGGCCGGCAGCGATGCGAGAAACGAGTAGAGCGTCATCGAGAGCTCGCGGTTCAGCGAGCTGTCAGTGAGCATGTTGCCTACGATTTTGCGTGCCGGGGCCGCAGGTACGGTTGTCTCGTAGAGCATATTGTAAGGCTCCTCCCAGGCGTTGGATGCGCGCCAGTCGATGTACTCGGTGTCGACGTTGAAGGGGCGCATCAGCGGTGAGTTCTGTTTGCCCGACGAGGTGGTCATCTCCACATTGTGGTTCAGGCGCGACAGCTGATGGGTGAATTCATACATCGACATGATGCAACGCGGTGAGTATGAGCTCAATGCCGACACTTTACCGCCGTCGATAAGGCGTGGATAGGTGCGGAACATTCGCGAGGCGATGCCTCGCTGTTCGGCCATGCCGAGCGAGTCGAGCGCGCCCCACCGGTTGCGGCAGTATTCGCTGATATAGCGGGCCTGTTTGAGCAGGTCGCGGCCCAAAGGAGTGATTGAACCTACCGAATCGGCTGTCACCAACGCCTTAATCAGTAGTGTGGTATTCTGCGCTGACGACGGGAAGCGCGCCCCGTGGCGTCCGACGTGATTGATGAAAACCGGTGTGAGCGTGTCGGGGTATGCCGTCAACTCGGTTGGAGCAGGGTAGGGGCGGTGTGAGCCGACGCATTGTGCCGGGGAGTAATTTGTGGCTGTCGGGTCCTGCGCACCTGCGCTGAGAACGCCGATTGCCAATATGATGGAAAAAATGAGGGTGAGTCGTCGCATAATTTGTATGGAAATTGTTATATTTGTAGGCAAACTTACGAAATTATGGAAATACTTCAAAATATAAAAGAGATTGTGACGAAAAATTCGCCCGAAAAAGCGCTTGAAAAGCTCGAACCGATTATCGAGGGGCTGCGCGACTCCGACAATTTCAACAGCGGAGGCGAAGCGCCCCTCGCAGCCGCTTTGGCCGAGAAGGGGAAGCTGCTCTGGAAGTTGGGCGAGAAGGCGTCGGCCATCAGTTGCTACGAGGCGTCGGCCCAGACCGACCCCGACGGCCCCGGTGCATTGTTGCTGGAACACAGCCGGAAAATTATGGATTTTTTCGACCCTAATCAGCTGAACCCCTGATATATGCAGTTCTATGAGAAGGTGCGGCGGTCGATGCCCCCGGTCGGCGAGGGGGAGCGTGTCGGCGTAGCCCTGAGTGGCGGAGCTGATTCTGTTGCGCTGTTGGCGGCCCTGCTTCGCGCAGGCTACCGGTGCGTGGCGCTGCATTGCAATTTCGGGCTGCGAGGCGCTGAAAGCGAGCGCGACGAGCAGTTTGTGCGTCGGTTGTGCGGCCGTCTGGAGTGCGAGCTCCATACGGTAAGGTTCGACGTGGCTGCCCGGCGCCGCGTTACCGGCGAATCGGTAGAGATGGCGTGTCGCGAATTGCGCTACAACTGGTTCGAACACATGGCCGACGAGCTGGGACTTACCTTCGTGGCCGTGGCGCATCACCGCGAGGACAATGTTGAGACTTTCTTCCTTAACGTACTGCGGGGGAGCGGCGCCGCAGGTATGGCCGGAATGCGTGCCCTGCGCGGCCGATATGTGCGTCCGATGCTCGACCTTACCCGCACCGAAATCGAGGAATTTCTTGACATCGAGGGGCTCGACTTCGTCACCGACTCTACCAACGGGAGTTGTGATTTCAGCCGCAATCGCCTGCGCAACAGCGTGATGCCGCAACTCGAGCGCGATTTCCCGGGCGCCGCCGAGCGCATTTCCCGGTCGATGCGCCACCTGATGGACGACTGGCTGCTACTCGAAGGGTTGCTCGCGCAGAAACACCGGGAATATGTCGACGAACAGCGTCGGGTTGATGTCGCCGGCATCCTGCGCGACGAGTCGGTGCCCGGGCAGCTGCTGTTCCGGCTGCTCCGCATGGATTACCCGGAATTTGATGCCGACGTGGCGCGACAGATTGTCGTGAGCGCCCGCAGCGGCAATTCCGGCAAATATTTCGATGTCGGAGATACCCGCTTTCTCCTCGACCGCGGTGTGCTTGTACCGTTGACCGACAGTGCTGAAGCATCCGATGCCCGGGGCGATGACCTCCCGCTGGAATTTGATTTGGCCGACCCGTCTACCCTCCCTGCCGGGGTAACGCTCGAAGAGGTAGGGTGCCGGGCGTTCGCTCCCGACCGCAAGGGGGATACGCTGTGGCTCGACGCCGACGCTATGCAGGGCGACACGCGCCTGATAATCAGGGCGCCGCGCGAGGGTGACCGTCTCGAACCATACGGTATGAAGGGGTCGCGGCTGCTGAGCGATATCTTCCGCGACGCAAAACTCTCTGACCCCGACAAGCGTCGCCTGCGAGTTGTAGAGGCGGCTGCAACGGGGCGCATCCTCCTTGTGGGAGGGCTGCGTGCATCGCGTCACTATCCCGTGAAGGGTTCGACAAAACGTATATACAAACTCACATTTAATAAATTTGCGCTATTTGGGGGCAAATACGATGGAAAATGAGTAACTTTGTGCTGAATTGGCCGAAAGCAAGCAATATAACGCCCTGTTTTCAGTTATATTTGTGGCACATCTTATATATTTAATGTGTCCGACTCCAAATTCCCGAATTATCACCGCCGGCCCCGGGTCGGCAGACCATAACATAGCGCAACCCAGCGCCTTTACCTTAAAATGAAAATTTCCAGAATACTTTCTGCCGGCTGTGCCCTCGTCACGACTCTGTTTGCCGGTGCAACATCCCTTACAGTCGATACTCAGGCCGGTGCCCTCAAGGATAAAATCAGCGGTCAGGCTGACGGGCTCACCGAGCTCACTGTCACCGGCAAGGTCAACGCCGCTGACCTGGAGTTTATCCGCTACGGGCTGCCCGACCTTACATCGCTCAACCTCTCCGGCACCCAGGTTGCCGAATATCAGGGTGAGCGCCTCGTTACCGGCCGCCTCGCATCGGCCGCCGACGTGGTGCCAGAGTACTCGTTCACCGGGTCGCAAATCACCACACTGAGCCTCCCGGCCGGCATCACCGAGATAGGCGACGGCGCTTTCGCCGGCTCTCATATCACCGCCGTGGAGCTGCCGCAGACCGTCACGAAGATAGGCGTTTCGGCCTTCGCCGACTGCCCGTCGCTTACCGCCGCCGTCATCCCCTCGGGCGTGACGGCCATCGGCACCGGCGCTTTCCGCAACTGCACGGCGCTGAAATCGGTGACAATCTCCGGCTCGGTTGCCGAGATTCCCGAATCGGCCTTCGCCGGCTGCAGCGCCCTGACTACAGTGGCTTTTCCGGCTTCGCTCCGTGGTATCGGAAGCCAGGCCTTCGCCGGCACCGGCCTCACCGCGGCTGACCTTTCCGGCTGCCGCAACCTCCGCACAATCGGCCCCTGGGCATTCGCCAACTGTGCTTCGCTCAGCACGGTAAGCCTACCGTCGGTCGGTTCGCTCGACCTGCAGGAGGGTGCATTCTTCCGCAATGTCACCCTCGGAAACAACCTGAACGACTTTGCAGCCCTGACCGACAAAATCAACAACTATGCCTTCACCGACAACGCAGCCATGAAGGTCACGAAGTTCGAAGACAGCTCCGTGGCGTCGGTCGGCGACTACGCCCTGCGCGGTTTCGCTACCCAGAATACCATAACCTTCCCCTCGACTCTCGAACATATCGGCACTCGCGGCATGGCCGGATGGAACGGCCTGCAGAAAGTAGACGCGCGTCAGCTCGGCACTAACGTTCCCTCCCTCGGCGACGAGGTCTGGCACGGCGTCAACCAGTCGCAGATACCGCTGCTCGTAAAGGAGGAGCAGGAGACTCTCTTCTCCGAATCGCCTCAGTGGAAAGAGTTTAACGTCACAGTGATAAAAGTTTCAGACATTGAGAATATTGTGGCCGACAACGGGGCGTCGCAGGTTACCGGCTCCATCCACGGCGATGTGCTCACCCTGGAGTCGAAGGGCGCCGACATCCTTGGTTTCCAGATTTATGACCTGTCGGGCCGCATGATAGCTATGCCCCGCAACACTCCGGCTCAGACGGTTACCGCCCCCGTGGGCACTATCGACTCGCCCGTCATGGTAGTGCGCGTGATACTCTCCGACGGTACCACAACCGCTCTCAAACTTGCACGTTAACTCTCAGTAATCCAAAATCCTGATATAGAAATGAGAAAATGGCGAATTGACGACAGCGCCGAGCTCTACAACATCCCGGGCTGGGGCCGTCAGTACTTTTCGATTAACGACAAAGGCCATATAGTGGTGATTCCCCGCGAGGGCCTGGCGCCCGTCGATCTGCGCGAGGTAATGGACGAACTGCAGCTCAAGGACATCACCGCCCCGGTGCTGCTCCGTTTCCCCGACATCCTCGACAACCGCGTGGAGAAGATTTCAAACTGCTTCCACCGCGCATCCGAGGAGTACGGCTACAAGGGACAGAACTTCATAATCTACCCCATCAAGGTCAACCAGATGCGCCCGGTGGTGGAAGAGATCGTGTCGCACGGCAAGAAGTTCAACATCGGTCTGGAGGCCGGTTCGAAGCCCGAGCTCCACGCCGTACTCGCCACCAACATCGACCAGAACGCCCTCATTATCTGCAACGGATACAAGGACCAGAATTATGTGGAGCTGGCCCTGCTCGCTCATAAAATGGGTCGCCGCATCATACTTGTGGTGGAGAAACTCAACGAGCTGAAACTCATTCACTCGGTGGCAAAACGCCTGAAAATCACCCCCTCGATAGGCATCCGCATCAAGCTGTCGAGCTCCGGGTCGGGCAAATGGGAGGAGTCGGGCGGCGACCAGTCGAAGTTCGGTCTGAATTCGTCGGAACTTCTCGAGGCCATCGACTACCTCCAGAAATACGATATAACCTCGTGGCTCAAGCTGATACACTTCCATATCGGCAGCCAAATTACCAAGATTCGCCGCATCAAGAACGCCCTGCGCGAAGCCATGCAGTTCTATGTGCAGCTCTCGAAGATGGGCTTCGACCTTGACTTCGTCGACATCGGGGGCGGACTCGGCGTAGATTACGACGGAACCCGTTCGTCGCACTCCGAAAGCTCCATGAACTATTCCATCCAGGAGTATGCCAATGATACAATCTACTCGATAGTAGACGCTTGTGAGAAGAATGGACTCAAGCAACCCAACGTCGTCACCGAGAGCGGCCGCTCCCTTACGGCGCATCACTCGATGCTCATCTTCGATGTGCTTGAGACTACCTCGCTCCCCACATGGAAAGAGTCGGAAGAGCTCACAGGCGATGAGCATGATTTCGTAAAGGAACTCTACGAAATATGGGACAGGCTCAACCAGAAGAATATCTTCGAGAGCTGGCACGACGCCCTGCAGATTCGCGAAGAGGCACTGGATATGTTCTCGCTCGGCATGCTCGACCTGCGCACACGCGCCCTCACTGAGAAACTTTTCTGGGCCATCGCGCGCGAAGTAGGCGAAATAGGCGTCTCCATGAAGCATCCGCCCGAGGAGCTGCGCAAAATCTCCAAACTGCTCCCCGACAAATATTTCTGCAACTTCTCGCTCTTCCAGTCGTTGCCCGATTCGTGGGCTATCGACCAGGTGTTCCCCGTGGTGCCCATCCAGCGTCTCGACGAGAAACCCACACGTATGGCCACCCTTCAGGATATGACCTGCGACTCCGACGGCAAGATGGCCAACTTCATCTCGCCCCAGGGTATAGCGTCGTCGCTGCCGGTCCACACCCTCCGGCCCGGCGAGCCATATTATATAGGTGTATTCCTGGTGGGCGCCTATCAGGAGATTCTCGGCGATATGCACAACCTCTTCGGCGACACCAACGCCGTGCACATCAACTGTTTCAAGGACCGTTACGAAATCGAGCAGGTAATCGACGGCGAAACTGTAGCCGAGGTTCTCGACTACGTACAGTATTCGCCCAAGAAGTTAGTGCGCAACGTCGAGGGGTGGGTCACCAAGGCCATGAAGGTGGGGAAGATAACCCCCGACGAGGGACGCGAATTCCTGTCGACCTACCGTTCGGGTCTCTACGGCTACACCTACCTTGAAAAAGACTGACCAGCCGATGAGATATTTCATGCACCTGGCATACCGCGGGGCCGCATACCACGGCTGGCAGCGACAGCCGGGCGACATCACCGTGCAGCAGCGCGTTGAGGAAGCCCTGTCGACGGTTCTCCGCCATCCGGTTGCCGTCACCGGAGCAGGGCGCACCGACGCCGGTGTCAGCGCCTCGTGCATGATAGCGCATTTCGACACCGACGTCCCGACTGAACGTGTCACCTCGCTGCCCCGCTCCATCAACTCGATTCTGGGTCAGGATATTGTGGTTTACGGCATCGTACCCGTTCACCCCGACGCCCACGCGCGCTTCGATGCCGCGGCGCGTACCTACCGGTACTACTTTGCGCTCAGGCGTTCGCCATATTCCGACGGCCTGGTGTGGTTCGCTCCGCCGTCTGTGGACTTCGACGCCATGAACCGCGCGGCCGCCGAGCTGCTCACCACCTCAGATTTCACCTCTTTCTCCAAACTCCACACAGACACCAAGACCAACATCTGCCGGGTGACCGCAGCCTCGTGGATGCCCGTAACTCCGGCCGACGCCGGGCGTGTGCCAATGGGCGCCGAGGGCTATTTCGAGATAACCGCCGACCGCTTTCTGCGCAACATGGTCCGCGCCATCGTAGGCACCCTCGTCGAAGTCGGGCGCGGCAAACTCAGCCTTGAGGGTTTCCGGGAAGTCATCGGCCGACGCGACCGTTGCGCCGCCGGAACCTCCATGCCGGGCGGCCCGTTGTTTTTGCATAATATTCAGTACCCTTACCCTCTCGACTTCGAAATATATGGCCGAAGTTACGACTGAAAAATTTTCGTAAGAGTTGAAAAACGGGACAAAAAGGCGTTTTTGTTGCAGAAATGTAACGCAAAAAAGCCCCCGGAGCATAATCAGAGGCCCAAAAGTGAAAAAAATGGTTGAAAAATAATGCCGTTTGACAATGTTTTTGTAATTTTGCAGTCGGAAAGTGGGCGACCCCTCTCAGATACAGCTCATTTTTCGCATCGCTAATTTTGAATATTCTAAAATTTAACACTTATTTATCATGTCAGAAATTGCAGATCGCGTAAAAGCTATCATCGTTGACAAGCTTGGCGTTGACGAAAACCAGGTAACAGAAAATGCCGCTTTCACCACCGACCTCGGTGCAGACAGCCTGGACACTGTAGAACTCATCATGGAATTCGAGAAACAGTTCGGCATCACCATCCCCGACGATAAGGCTGAGGGCATCTCAACCGTTGGCGACGCCATCAAATATATCGAAGCAGCTCAGTAATCAAGCTCGCTCCTTCGTACAGAAACACAGCCCGGGAGCGTATTCAGTGGTCCCGGGCTGATTCATGTAAAAAACCTCTCGCTTTCACATATTTCGGCATAGCGATATGCCGGGTGTCAAATTTGCCGGTTCTCACCCCGGCTGCGGGCATTAAGCCTCTTCACGATACCCCTGCGGGTCATCAGTCGGCGGTTAAGCCTGCCCAATAACAATTTCTTATATGGAATTAAAAAGAGTAGTAGTAACGGGAATGGGTGCCATTACCCCTATCGGCAACGACGTTGAGACCACTTGGGCAAACGCTCTGAAGGGTGTCAGCGGCGCGGCTCCCATCACCCATTTTGATGCCTCTCTGTTCAAGACCAAATTCGCCTGCGAAGTCAAGGGCTTCAACGGTGCCGACCATTTCGACCGCAAGAAGCTGCGTCAGCTCGACCTTTATGCGCAGTACGCAATGGTTGCAGCCCGCCAGGCCGTCAAGGACAGCGGTCTCGAAGATGATGCCGACCTCAACAAGAACCGTGTCGGCGTTATTGTAGCCGCCGGTATCGGTGGCCTTCACACATTCGAGGAGGAGGCCGGTTATTATGCAATCAACGAAGCCAACGGCCCCAAATACAACCCCTTCTTCATCCCCAAGATGATTGCCGACATCGCTTCGGGTCACATCTCGATGGACTACGGCTACCACGGCCCCAACTACGGCGTGGTATCGGCCTGCGCATCGTCTAACAACGCCATCATCGACGCCTTCAACCTGATTCGTCTCGGCAAAGCCGACGCTATGCTTACCGGCGGCTCCGAAGCTGCCATCTACCCGGCCGGTGTGGGCGGTTTCAACTCGATGCACGCTCTGTCGACCCGCAACGATTCACCCGAGACAGCCTCGCGCCCCTTCTCCAAGAGCCGCGACGGTTTCGTAATGGGCGAAGGTTCCGTGGTGCTTATCCTTGAGGAACTCGAGCACGCCAAGGCCCGAGGCGCAAAGATTTACGCCGAAGTAGCCGGCGGCGGTATGTCGGCCGATGCCTATCACCTGACAGCCACTCACCCCGAAGGTCTCGGCGCTATCCTTTCGATGAAGAACGCTCTCGAGGACGCCAACATGAAGCCCGAAGATATCGATTACATCAACGTACACGGCACCTCTACCCCGGTAGGCGATATCTCTGAGGTAAAGGCCATCGTCGAGGTTTTCGGCGACGCTGCCCATAAACTCAACATCTCGTCGACCAAGTCGATGACCGGTCACCTGCTCGGTGCCACCGGCGCACTCGAGGCCATGTTCTCGATTCAGGCCGTGGTCAACGACATCGTACCCCCCACAATCAACCATGAGGAGGGCGACGAAGACGAGGAAATCGATTACAGCCTCAACTTCACCTTCAACAAGGCACAGAAGCGTCCCGTCCGGGCAGCCCTGAGCAACGCTTTCGGCTTCGGAGGTCACAACGCTACCGTTATCGTCAAGAAATACCAGGAGTAATCCCCCCGGTATCAGATACAGAAATTATTCAAGGAGATGTGTCAACACCGGCGCATCTCCTTTTTTTACCCTGAGGTCGAATGGCGCCATCAAATATAGTTCGGCATAAAAATTGTATTATGATTGGATATATACAATTCTTTTTTTTAACTTTGCATTGCTAAAACCATGAAAGAGCCCCCGGCAGTCAGTGGAAAGTGATGCGTTGATGCATCATCCGTCGGAAGAACCGACAACTGACACCTTCGGGCTGTTTCGGAAATATAGATCTCTCTCACGTTTGCTTATTTGCATTCATCAAAGGTTACCCCCTTCAGCATATCTATAATGCCATGACCTATCATTTAATTGAATTTTCGCTGTTTAACTGTATAATACTGCTTGACTTCCTGAGTTTGGGAGGAATGGTCTACACTACTTACAGTATGACGCGGGGTAAAACAGCCAACCGGATGATTCTGAGCACATGGGCAGCGGTTTTCGGCCTCTCCGCCATCATCTGCTCGTTGGTGCTCGTGATACTTGTTCTCGGTACAATGTGATTTTTCCGTCCTCCGGTATGGAGCGGGGGAATGCCGTGGGCTGATGCTGAGCCGTGTCAGCGTCCGGCAAGTGATTTCTGACGGGAATCCAAGGGGTTGGCGTAAATACCTAAAAAAATGTCTTTCAGTACATCGGGCTCGGGGAGGTCGGTCTGGAGCAACAGATTGAGCCGGCGCATGAAAGCCCGGTATTCATCGGGAGTATAACGGTCGGCATAGCGTTGCGAGCCTTCGCGCAGGTCGTGCGCGATGTAATTGTTGGGGTGCAGATAGTAAGCGCTGTTGATGCGCCGGTCAATCAGGGTGGCGACCCCTTTGTGGTATTCGTTTCGCGGAAGCGTTTCAAGCTCGGTCAGATCGTAGGATGACAGCGGGCTGCATATCTCGATGTGGATGTGTCCCTTAGGCGCGAGTATGCCGGTGAGTATGCTGTTGAGGTCCTCTCCGGGTGCCTTGACGTATGGCGCGGTGCGCGATTTGTAGAGCTCTACTGCCTTGAGGATGTCGCACGGCTCCCACTCGTAGGAGACGGCCACGGGCACGATGTTCAGCTCGGCGAGCGCCCGGGCAGGGCTCCCGGGGAGCGAGCAGGCAAACATTCGTATCAGTCCCGGTTCGGTGCGGTCATTGCCATCCTTGGTGCGGCCGTTGCGCTGGGCAATCCACACCGACTGCCTCCGCGCCGTGAGGGTGTGCCTGATGTAGGCCGAGTGCAGCTGAGAGAAGCGCAGAAATTCTTTTTTTGAGCCGCCGCGCTCCACACGGAACATCTTGTTGGACTTGCCGATGTCGATGACCAGCGGATGGCTCATAAGGTTTGCGCCGAATGTTATCTCGGTGGTAGTGTGGCCATTAAGGTATAGTATCAGTTGCAGAAGGCTCGAATCGAGCATGATGTCGCGGTGGTTGGAGACGAACAGGTATCGCACACCGGGGTTGATATTTGCGGTGCCACCGTAGGTGAATGCCGTGGAGCTGCGCTGCAGAATCTGCCTGTTCACCGCGTACATCACCTGCTGCTGAAATTCATCGATGCTGCGCATGCCCCGAATCATGGCGCGTACATCCTCCGTGTCACGGTCAGGATAGACATAGGACGCCAATAGCGGGAAATACTCGCTGTGGGCGATGCGTGCCATGGCGGCGGGAATCTCATCATCGCGGTAGGGTCGGATGCTTTCGAAATCGAAGTCGGGCATAGATTCAGACATGGGATAAGGGTCAGTCTTTATGGCGTTTGTCGATGAATTTCACGGGTTTACGGTTGCTGCCCGGGAAGTTGATACGGTGTACGTCCTCGGGCGAGAGCACTTCGACAATTGGTGCCACACGTATTCGCGAGCGGAAGCGGTCCTTCAGGTCCTTGATGATGTCGAAGGGGTGATTTCCTGCGATGCCCGCTTTCACCACCACCTCATCGGTTCCGGCGTAGCTGTCCTGCACCACCACCACGTAGTTGGAGACGTAGGGCGTATTGTCGAGCACATCGTTGATAGCCGGTGGGTAAATGGTTGTGCCTTTGAGTTTTATCATGTTGTTTTTGCGACCAACCAATGGTGTGAGGCGGTAGGAGTTGCGTCGGCAGCCGCACTGCCCTGTGATTTTGCGGCTGATGTCGCCGGTGCGGAAACGCAACAGCGGCATCCCCTCGACGCCGAGGGTGGTTACCACCACTTCGCCTTGTTCGCCGTCGGCCACCGGGCGATTGTCTTCGCCGATAATCTCCACGATAATCAGCTCCGGATGAACGTGGCCTCCGCAACCGCACGGGCACTCCGAGAATGTAGCGCCCATCTCGGTGGAGGAATAAGTGGCGAAAAGTTCCACATCCCATTTCTCCCTGATGCGGCGTCCCAGCAAGTTCAGCGAGAAGTCCTGCTCGCGCAGTCCCTCGCCGATGCCGATGATGCGGCGGATGCTGGAATTGCGGTAGTCGATGCCGTTTTGCTCGGCGTAGTCGATGAGACGCAGTATGAACGACGGCACGCACATTATGGTGTCGGGGTGCAGGCGCGTGATGGTGTCCCACTGCAGTTCGGGCATACCGTTGCCCACGCGAATGATGCTCGCACCGAGCCGTCGGATACCTAAGAAGTATGCCAGTCCGGCCATAAACCGTTTGTCGAGCGTGGTCATCAATTGCACGATATTGCCGGGACCGACTCCGGCGCAGGCAAAGGATTTCATCTCGTTGTAAGCCAGGCGGTCAAGGTCATGGTCAGTGCACCCGAATGTCACCGGGTCGCCCAGGGTGCCCGAGGTGGTGATGTAGTCAACGATTTTTTCGGCCGGAACGCAGAGGAAATCGCGGTTGTAGAGCTGCAGATCCCTCTTCTCGGTGAAAGGGAGGCGCTGCAGGTCGTCGATGGTGCGTATCGACGCCGGGTCGATACCCTCGCGGCTGAATATCCGCTGATAATAGGGGGAGTTGGCCGCCAGGTAGGCCACCGCCTCGCGGAGCCGCTCGTTCTGGAAATCGTCGATTTCCGCGGGTGAACAGAATTCTATGTCGTCGTTAGAGTATTTCATTGATTTGGTTGATGATACGGTTCTTGCCAAGGATGGCCTCGGCGGTGTTGATGGCCGTGAGGGGCACGCCGCATATCCCGTGGAGGTTGATGCTCTGTCCGGTAAGAAGCAGATTCTTCACTCGGGTATACACAGGTATCTGAGTGAGCATCAGATTGTTGCAGTTCTTGCGGAAACCGAAGATGGAGCCCTCCGGGGTATGGTAATAGTCGCGGATTGTGAGAGGCGACGAGGCGTACACGGAGTTTGTCATGGAGCGGAAACCGGGGAAAATGCGTTCGAGCCTGTCGAGCACCCGTTCGGTTTTCTCCTGTTTCCATGCCTCGTATTCGGGGGTGCGGTGCCCCGGGGTGGTGTCCTGCCAGCGGCGTACATCGTTGAAATTCATGATACAGTGTACCAGCATTCGCGAGGCATATTCCCCCTGACCGGGCTCCGGAGGGGTCATGTACATGAATCCTGCGGGCCAGTCGCTGGGGTCTGTGGTGTGCTGGTTCCAGATATCGTGGGAGTTTATTTCGTAGCAGGTGTGGTCGATGTAGGGGAGGCATCCTGGCCTGAGGTCGATGTATAGCGAGAAAGCCGAGTAGGAGTTGGGAATCTCGGCCATACGGTTGCGGAATGCCTTCAGGAATGTGCCTGGGGTGACTATTCGCAGCATCTCCAGGGGGTGAACCGACGAGATGTAGCGGTCGGCGGTGTAGGTGTGTCCGTCGGCGGTGACGACGCCGGTCACCATCTGTTTCTCCACGTTGATGGCGGTGACCTCGCGGCCTGAAATCACGCGGCCACCGCCGTCGGTGATTACCTCGGCAAGGGCGTCGGCCAGCTGCTGGCTGCCGCCGATGAAGCGCGATGACCCGTTGATATACAGCACATTGATGAGAGCATGGATGTAGGCCGGTGTTTCTCCTTTGTGACCGCCGTAGAGCGGGCTGAGGTAGGCCAGCAAGTCGCGCAGACGCCGGTCGGTGACGTACGAGGCGATGAACTCGTCGACGGGCATGAAGAATTCGTCGGAATGCACTGTGCTGCTGTCGGGTTCGGGCAGCAGCCGGAACAGCGGCACCTCGTGCGAGAGGCGGTATATGGCGTCGATGTAGCGCCGTATGTTGTCGCTCTCCTGTGGAAAGTAGCTGCAGAGCGACTTGGTGAAACCTTCGCGTCCTCCGCCAAGCCGATAGCGTTCGTCGGTATCGCGGTAGTAGACTTCGTCCATGCAGCTGTCGGGAATGTGCTGGATGTCAAGGCGGTGGAGGATGCCGAGATATGAGCAGATGCGGTGGAGAGTGCCCCCCTCGCCGAAGCCGCCCATGATGTGCATGCCGGTTTCGAACGATTTGCCCTTGCGGTGGAAACACTGCAGGCCGCCTCCGATGATGCTGTTTTTTTCGAGGACGGTAACGCTGTAACCGTTCTTTGCGAGGAACGCGCCGGTGAACAGGCCGCCTATGCCGCCTCCGATAATTACTGCCGTCTGCTTCATTGGTTGTATTCGCCGATTTGTTGTATAACTGTATGTTCGCCAAGGATTTCGGAGCAGGCTACGATAGTGCCTACGAGCACTCCGAGTATGCCGTGCGAGTTGATGTTCTGTCCGGCAATCAGCAAGTTGGGGATGCGTGTCCGGTGGGGGACGCGTCCGGCGATGCCGGCCTGTATGTCTTTGGCCACGCCGTACATCGAGCCGCCCTCGGTACCGGTATAGTCGAGGTAGGTCAGCGGAGTGGAGGTATAGTAGCACTCGATGTTGCCGCGCAGCTCCGGGAAATCGTGGCAAAGGGTGTCGATGAGCCGTTCGGCTTTCGCGTGTTTGAACGCGAGGTATTCGTCACCGCGATGGCCGACGTGTGTGCCGCTCCAGCGCGCCACTTCGTCGATGCTCATGTAGCTCAGCGCGATGCCGTTGGTGGCGTATGGCGTTGGTTCAGCCGGGCAGAAATGCATGTACAGGTACCCCTTGGGCCATTCTGCCGGGGTGTAACGTTCGCAGTTCCAGGGCGTTCCGCCGGGGTAGCTGAAGCAGTTGTTGTTCATGTACGGCACGGTACCCGGGCGGAATTTCATGTAGACCGAGAAGTTTGACGGTGTGTTGCGCATCGACGACATACGACGCCGGAAGGCCGGGCGGAGCAGCGGAGTGTCGAGCAGTTCCATCAGGCGCGCCGGGTGGATGGTGGCGAGCACCAGGTCGGCCTCCAGAAGTTCGCTGCCGTTGATTTCCACCCCGGTGGCGCGTGAGTTGTCGCAGACGATGCGTGTGGCTCGCGAGTTCAGGAGCACCCGGCCGCCGCGCTCCCTGATCAGATCGGTGAGCCGGTCGGCTATGATGTCGCTGCCGCCGGCTATGCGGAATGCGCTGCGGTTGTAGAAGTCCATCACGAAGGCGTGGAGCGAGAACGGAGTGTGCCCCTGCTCGGCGGCGTAGAGCGGGAGGTCGCCCACGAGCACGCGCCGCAACATATCGTCGCTGATAATTTCGGCGAGCACGTCGTCGATGCTGCGGTTGTGGAGCCATGCTTCAGCCGGCATCACGCTCTCAAGCGGCTCGGTAGAACTGATGCGCGAGGCACCCGCTACACGCTCTACATAATCCATGTAGCGCGCTATACCGTCTTTTTCGGCGGGGAAATACGATGCCATCCGCTCGATGAACGGCTCGCGCCCGTTGGGGAACGCGAACTCGTCGCCGCCGATTTTCACGCGATTGTAGCCGTCGGGGTCGAGGGGGTTGAGCGGCAGATTGTCAAGCTCTAAGAAGCGTAGCAGACGGTGAAGCGGTTCGCCGGGCCGTGCGCTTCCGATGAAGTGCATGCCGGTCTCGAACTTCACACCGTGTCGCACGAAGCACTGCAGGCACCCTCCGGCCCGGGCACCCTGCTCCACGACCGTCACGTCGTATCCGTTGCGGGCGAGAATCGTTCCGCACGACAGGCCGCCGAGACCGCTGCCGATGATTATGCACCGTTTCCTGCTCATGATTTCAGCGGAATTCTGACTGCTCCGCGTTCTATGTCGGCGGGTAGTCGGGTGGGGGAATCAAGAATATATGTACGGTCGAAGGGTGCGCCGGTTTCGAAATCAGCGCTCCTTACTGCATTTAGGAAGTGGAGGTTGGGCGGCAGCGCCGGGGTTGCGGCTGCGATGCGATGCAGACGGATGTCGCTTTCGAAGGCGTAAACTTCCGTTTCCTTGTTCACCAGAGCGAAAGCGAGGGCGAACACGCCGATACCGCTGTTGACAACGCGCACGCGGGCCGATTCAGTGCCGTCGTCGATATGCCGCTGCCAGTTTCCGAGTCTGCTGAGGGCCGATTTGCACCGCGCCACGGTGCTCCAGCCGCGGTAAGCGTAGCGGTAAAGCAGATAGCTGCGGAAATATGCGGCGTCCTCCACGCGGCGAGCCAGGGCGGCGTATTCGCGGCGTAAGAGGGCTCGGTAGGCTGAAGCGCGGCGCACCGACGGTGTGGTGTCGCCTGCGTCGTAGGGGATGCGTGGCAGAATCCGCAGGGTGATACGCCCCTTGCGGAACATGAAATCGCGTTTGGGCAGGTAGTGTCCGGCGCCGTGAAGCACCATCGGTACGATGTCCATCTGCAGCTCGCGGGCTATGTGGAAGGCGCCGCTGTGGAATCGCCCTATCGAGAAGTCGGCCGAGCGCGTGCCTTCGGGGAACACCACGATTGAATAGCCGCGGTCGCGAAGGCTTCGCAGTTTGGAAAGCAGGGTTTCAATCCCCTCTGAAACAGGCAGATACTCGGCGTAGCGGATGAGGCGCCCGTAAAACGGATTGTTCCACACCCAGTCGTTGGTGAGGAACACCATGCGTGGGTGACGTGCCATTATCACGGGCAAGTCGAGGTGCGACTGATGGTTACAGATAATGATTGCGGGCTTGTCGAGGGTTTCTTCGGCCGGGTTTTCGCAGGTGACGGGCGCGCCCGGGAAGTGTCGTTGCAGGAAGATGGAGATGCGCTGCAGGGCGCGGTGGAAGCGGTATTTTTTACGGTCGGTGTTTCGGCCGGCCATGGCATAAATCATCGCCGCCGGCTGCAGAATCAGCAGGGCATTTACCACGAAAAAGGTCAGGGCGTAGACCGAGCGGCTGAGGCGTCCGAGAGTGGTTGCGGCCTCCTTCGGCACCCCTTTTCGTCGTGTGAACGGGCGGAATTCGCCGTTGAAGAGGCGACGCCGACGTAGGGCGTTCCAGAGTCGCAGCGGTGCTCCGTATAGAATGGCCGCGCCGCAGAGCAGGGTGTTCAGCAGGCTTATCCGGGCGAAATCCATGCCGGGACGGAAGTGCGAAACGCGCTCAGCCTTAGGTGGATAGTAGACGTGGATGGGTATGGATACTATGTCGGTGCCGTGCCACGCGGCTAAAACGAGCAACTCCAATTCGGCCTCGTAACGGCTGGTGAGCAGCCCGAGCCCGCGGAGCTGCCGTAGCGGATAGGCGCGGAAACCGGTCTGGGTGTCGCGCAGGTGTCGACCGGTCTGCACGCAGAACCAGAAATTCGAAAATTTGTTGGCAAACGAGCTTTTGCCGTTGATTTCGACATCTGAGAGGTCACGCTCCCCCACGATGAGTGCTCCGGGATGCGAGGCGATGGCGTCGGCAAAGAGCGCGATGTCCTCCGCAAGGTGCTGACCGTCAGAGTCGAGAGTCACTGTGTAGTCGAAACCGG
The DNA here is from genome assembly GCA_945931475.1 of uncultured Muribaculaceae bacterium. Classification (GTDB taxonomy): domain Bacteria; phylum Bacteroidota; class Bacteroidia; order Bacteroidales; family Muribaculaceae; genus UBA7173. Next base: position 29,974 of record CAMEPD010000003.1, read on the forward strand.
CCTCGGTAGCGCGTGTGAATCCAGTGCGCAGCGCGGCCCCCTTGCCTCGGTTGACCCTATGGGTTACGACAGTAATCCGGTCGCCGAATCCGGCAAGGATATCGGCTGTGGAGTCGGTGCTTCCGTCGTTCACGACAATCACATCGGGGGCGTATGCGAGCACCTCCTCCACGACACGGCCGAGCGTCCCGGCGTTGTTGAACGTCGGAATCAGCACACACGCCCGGAGGCGCTTCATTTCAGCCTGTATTTCGCGGTGAGGTTCGCGCATTGGGTTGGATATCAGATTTTTATTGAGGTTTTGTAGAAGAGTGACATTTTAGTCATCACTCCGGCAGCCGATGAAGCCTCGGCGGTCACTTTGGTGAGCCCTGTGGTTTCGTCGGGTTCGATTTTGCGGAAAATGAAGGTAACTTCCGGGGTCTCCGTAGGGTTTATTACGCGGAGAAACTTTACGTTCGAGGCGTGAGACAGTTCGCAGTGACGTCCCAGAAGCGTTTCGAGTAATTCGGAGGCTGTCTGCATGATACATACACCCGGCATGATTGGCATACCGGGGAAATGCGCCTTGAAAACAGGCGAATCCGCGAGCAGTCTCACCGTGAAAGAACGGTTGTCGGGGTCGTGTGACTGTATGCTGTATAGATTGTTGAGTAGCTTCATTACCGAGAGATAATTAATGGAGAATCAAGCCTTCAAGAGGCGTACCAGCGACCATGTGTTGCCGTCGGTGCGGTTGATTATGGTTAATGCAGAGGTGGGCGCAGAGCGACTGCCGCATTTGCCGGAGTCAGGAATGCTGATTTCACTATCGACAAGAATATCAGGTATATGGCCGTCGGCCAACACTCGGGCGGCTGTGTAAAAACCGGTGGCAGATGCCGATGGGCTGTCGCCAAAAATATGCTTGAAGTGCAGTAGCAGGGGGGCGGTTTCCATGGCGCGTCCAAGCAGGGCGGTCAAGCGGCGGTATTCATTGTCGTTCAGCGGGTTACCGTTAGTTCCGAGCATCAGGGCGCTGTCGCCGGCGGCTGAGAGGTAGTCTGCAACCTCCTGAAGGTCAGGGTCATTGAAAATCCGCACATCCGCTACTTCACACAGCGCTCCGGTCGAATCGATGGAGAGCATTGATGCAACCGATGCCTCGGATACGATGTTGTATTCAGAATGTATCTTGTTTAGCACCAGTGCCATAAAATCGGTCGCTTCATCGTGGGCGCCAACAAGTACACTCGTAAGCGCGCCGGAGCGCAGTTGAATCCAAGCGTCGAACAGAGCGCTGTCAAACGATATACCGCCGTGCGAGTAGGTGTTGTTGTAGCCGTGGCATTTGAGCTTAATGGCTATCAATGAGCTGATTGTGTTGTGGGTTGACTGCATGAACAGCGTAGGGCTCAGGCAGCTTTCGCCGTTGAACGACAGGTCTTTGAGGAAGCGCTCGGTATTGTCGATGCATCCCATGCCCGTGCCTGTGACAATGCCGTCGGGCATTTCGATTCCGGATGCCTTAAGCGCTGAGAGCGAGACACATAAGGCGCGTTTAAGAATGCGGCTCATACGTCGGGCTTCGGCCGGAGCGATGAACTGCCGCGCGTCAGCCTCGACAGCAGGCATGAATGGAGCGTTGAGCGCTCGTGGAGCATCCATCCAGGCGTCGCTCAGCGGGTCCTGGCAACTGATCTGCGCTATCGATTTTACGTAACATTTTTTCATGCCGGTCATTGTTTTGTGCGTGAAAAAATCAGCGATGAATCGTTGCCACCGAAGCCAAACGAATTGGAAATCACGTGGTTAAGCTCGATGTCGCGTACGGTTACCGTTACGGGAGCTTTGCCCCCGTCGAAAGGATTTGCGAAGCCGGCAGATGCCGGAATGAAGTGCTCACGCAAGGCCAACAGGCAGATGACCGCCTCGATTGCTCCGGCGGCGCTTGTGGCATGACCGGTGAGCGGTTTGGTCGACGAGAAGGGGGGCAGCTTTTCCCCAAAAATACGCTTCATTGCTGCCATTTCGCTGGCGTCGTTGTTGGGCGTTCCGGTGCCGTGGGCATTGATGTAACTGATGTCGGCTGGGGTGAGTCCGGCCATCTCAAGTGCTTCAGACATAGCGCGGTACGGGCCCTCGCCATCGGCCGACGATGCCGTTTGGTGGAAGGCGTCGCAGGTGTTGGCATAACCGCTCAGCTCGGCAAGCGGGGTAACTCCGCGGTTCAGAGCCGAGGTTTCGCTTTCGAGCACGATGTAGGCGGCGCCTTCGCCGAGATTGATGCCTGCGCGGTCGCGGTCGAACGGGCGGCAGCGGTCGCGGTCAAGTATCATCAGGGTGTTGAAGCCGTTGAGGTGGAAGCGTGTGAGAGCCTCGCTCCCTCCGGCCACCACGATGTCGTACATACCCGCGCGTATCATATTGGCGCCTAAGATGATAGCGTTTGCAGCTGACGAACAGGCAGTCGACGCTGTGGTCATCATGGCGAAGTGGCCGGTGCGTCGGGCAATCAGCCGTGTGGTGATTCCGCAGTCGTTGTATTGCAGCTCTGCGACCTCGTCGGTGGCGGCATTCGATTCGAAAATCTTACGGAAACACTCTTCGGTCTTGTCCATGCCTCCCACGGTGGTGCCGCTGATAAACGCCGCGCGGCGTACGTCGGCGTCAGAGAGCCGGGCGGCCGTTAAAGCCTCGCGTGCCGCGATGGCGCCCATAAGCACCGTCCGCAATTCGCTCTCGGGATAGCCCACGCCGAGCATTTCGGCCATTTCGGCGTTTGACGCCGCAACCTCGCCGGCCGGAATGTCGGCGTGGCCGGTGCGTAGATGGTGTATCGCACCGACTCCGCTTCGCCCCTCCATAAGGGCTTGCAGAGTGGTTTCCAGGCCGTTACCGAGAGCCGATATGATTCCGGCACCTGTCACGAAAATCTTTGCGGGCATACGATTGAAAATCAAGTAGGAGATGTAAATTGTGATGCCGATAGGCAGTGCAACGGATGTTGCAGGTAAATTAACTTGCCAAAGGCACGTCCCTACAAGCGGGGAGAGTTTCGTTATTTTTTGCGGTTTTTGGAGACAAAGTCGGCGATAGTGGCTACCGAACCGAAGATGGCTTTACCCTCGGCCGGATTGGTCAGCTTGATGCCGTATTCCTTTTCGAGAAGCACGATAAGTTCCAGCGCGTCAATGGAATCGAGCCCGAGACCTTCGCCGAAGAGAGGGGCGTTCTCGTCGATGTCGGCTGGAGTCATATCCTCGAGGTTGAGTGCCTCGATTATCTGTTTTTTGAGTTGAAGAATCAGTTCTTCCATAATATTTCAGTTTGTAATTAGTTTCAAATCAGCAATATAGTTATTTTCGTCGAGCCAGTCGACCCATCCGGCCACCACCATCGTCGGCGACGAGGTGAGCAGCATATCAGCCACCACACGTTCGATGGTCGCGTCATCGCGCTCGGGCAGGATGTAGAAGGCTGTTTCGCCGTAAATTTTGTGGCGGATAGCAATCTCACCGGTGACGATATTCGCCAGTGTGTAGACAAATAGCGCCGGGCTCGGGAAATAGTTGTCGTTCAGGGTAATAGTGCGTTGGTAGTTGCGGTCGGTAACGAGTGAACCGCTGCGGTTGAACAGCACTACCGCGGCGTTCTCCTTCTGCTCGGGCGGAATGTCGCGCAGCAGGAATTCTGCGGCGAGGAATCCGAGCTTCGAGAGGCTGTCCATCTTGAAAAACTTCGGATAGTCGCCAATATGCGCGCGGTAAATCTCAGCGAGTGAGCCGGTAGCGACAATAGCGCGGTCGAGCTTTACACCTTCCGGGGTTATGGTGACATTCATCGGTCACCCCCTTTCCGGTAAGCGATTCCGGCGTTGGAGCCGCCGAAACCCGACAGAATTTTGAAGAATGCTCGGCGGTCGGTGGGGCGCACATCGGCCGAGACGTTAAGCCGATGCGATGTGCCTTGGCTCGCGAAGCCACGGGTCGGGAGCACAATTCCATTATCGACGGCGTGCATCGACAGGATGGTTTCGATGATACCGGCGGCGCCGAGAGTGTGGCCGTAGAATCCCTTTAGGGCGTTTACCGGTGTGGCGGCGAGTCCGGCGCGGTCGAGTGCGATCGATTCCATTTCGTCGTTGTAGAGCGTGGCGGTGCCGTGGGCGTTGACAAAAGCCAGCCGATCGGCGGGGAGCGCGGCGAGCAGGTCGCGGAGTACGCGGTAGGAGCCTTCGCCTGTTCGCGACGGTCCGGAGATGTGGTTTGCGTCGTTGTGGTTCGAGCAGGCCACGAACTGCCAGGTGCTTTGGTCGGCGTCGCTGTCGTCGCAGCGCTCCAGAATGATGGTTCCGGCGGCCTCGCCGAGGTTGAGGCCGCATCGTTCCGCGTCGTAGGGGCGGCACGGTTCGGGGCTTAACGCCTTGAACGACTGGAAGCCCGACACTATGAAGCGCGACAGCACGTCGGCGCCGACAATCACGGCATATCGGAATCGGCCTCCCAAGAGTGCGCGTACTCCGGCAATCTGGGCGCAGACGCCTGATATGCAGGCATTGGAAGTCACCAGCGAGTTGCTGCAGCCGAAGTATCCGGCTATGCGTCGGGCCGATTCGCCGATGTACGCCTCCGGAGCCATAAGGTCGCGGCTGATGGCATCGACATTCCCTTTGGTTGTGGATATGACAAAAATCACATCTTCGGCCGCGGGGTCGATGCCGCTCTGCGCGACAGCCTTCGCCGCCGACGCGATGCAGAGCCTTTCGAAAAAGCTGAATCCGCCGTCATTGGCTTGTGTATCAGCTATCTCCGGCACCATATCCCGGTCGAAAACCGAGCCGCAGAAATCCTCCGGGAGCCCGAACAGCCCCCGGCGTACGCGCAGCTGAGACTCGCCTCGCAGGATAGCCTGCAAGTTTTCGCCGGTGGTGAGCCCAAGCGGCGACATGATATTGTCGGCAATAACACGAATCATAGCATCTCGTCAACCCCCCATTTCGCCTTCCATTCGCGGTAAAACGGGGGATTTTCCCATATCAGGTGATAGTCTTTATCCATGAAAACCTGCACAGAGCGTCCGGTAGCCACCGTCGAGCCGTCGCTCACGTCGATAATCTCGTAGTCGAAGACAATTTTGGCGGCTTCGGTAGGGATGTACGTGATGCGGATTACAGGCTTCATGCCATAAACCAACGGCCTCTTATACTTGAAGTTAAGTTCGACCAGCGGCGCGTAGAAGCCGTTGGAGAAAATGGTCATGTATCCCAGTCCGTATTTGCTGCCGAACGCCTCGCGTGCGTCCTCGAAGTAGAGGGCGTACGAGCCGTGCCATACCACGTTCATCGAGTCTACCTCGCTGAAGCGTATATCGAGCTGTTTTTCAGCGGTGAGTTTTTCCATTTTCGTCAATTTCCAGTCAGTGGGAGAGGATCGCTCAGGGCGATTTTCATTTCGCAACGGGCTATGAGGTCGTTACCGGCCTTTACGGTGGCGGTGACCAGGGTCATGTCGAACACCTCGTCGACGGTTACCACCGATGTCTCGAGCACTTCGCCCACGTGCGGCAAGCGGAGGAATTCGAGGTGACGGATGGCGCCGATAAGCCCCATGCGTATGCTTTTTTTCAGAATATATTTGTTGTAGTACCCGATGGAGGCAGCGCAGGTCTGTGCTATATTTTCGGTGATTCCGTAGACCGTCATGCAGCCGTTTTCGACAAAAATGTTGGTGTCGGACACCGGAGTGCGGGTCACGGCAAGTTCACGGTCGAAGTGCGTCAGGCAGCCGACCATAACGAACGGCTCCTGCTGAGGCAGGAGTTCATGAATGTCTATGTCACTGATTTCCATCGGAATCCCAGAAATTATAATAGTTAAACCATTGAGTGGGGTAGAGGCGAACCACCTCCTCGAGTTGCCGCACATATTCACGGGCGAGGGCCTCGGCGCGCTTTCGCCCGGGAGTGCCCTCGGGCACATTGACCTCGTTGACGATGATTCGGTAGCTGCCGGCTCCGCTCTTCATCACGCATACAAACAGCACCGGCACCTCCTTCATCGCGGCGATGACGAACGGTCCCTGCGGGAACTGAGCCGGGCGCCCTAAAAAGTCGAAAGTGAACGACTTTTGCGAACCGAAAATGCGGTCGGCCGCCATCGAGAGGATTTCGCCGTTATCGAGCGCGCGGTTGATGGTGAACAGGTGCGACATATCGGGCTGCATCGTTATCATGCGGATGTTGTTGCCGCTGAACAGGCGCTCACGGTTGGCCATCACGCTCTCCTTTTCGCCGCCGAAAATCAGGGCGTTGAAGCGCTTTGTCTCAGCCACCAACGAGTAGCCGGCAATCTCGTACCCCCCTATGTGTGAGCTCAATTGGATGAAGCCGCCGGGCTTTTCGGCCAGGGAGGCGAATTTCTCGTAGCCGGTGATGTCCATGCGGAATTTCCGGCCGGCGTACATCGCGAACTTGTCGATGATGATACGGGCGAATGCGCAGTGGTTGGCGTAGGTGAGCCATGCGGAGCGCCAGCGTCCGTTCATGAGCCCGCGCCGGTAGATGCGGTAAATTGCCTTGGCCGCACGGCCGTTGACCAGCATGGTGGGCGGAATCACGAACAGGGTGGCGAATGCATACATCAGACGCACGTCAGTCACCCTGAGCAACCTGATTAACCATCGGTGCATCAGACCGTTGCCGTAGGTCGTGCCCGACCATTTGCCGTGATTCAGCTTCTCCACAGGGCGACGTCAGGCGTTGACTTTGCGTTCGATATAGTCGCAGAAATCCGAGAGGGTGAGCACTCCGGCCATCTCTTCGGGCTTGATTTTGAAGCCGAAATTCTTCTCGACGATAACGATAATGTCGACGAAATCGAGGCTGTCGATGCCGATGTCCTCCTTGAGGCGGGCGTCGGGGGCGATATTCTCTTCGTCGACCTCGAGGTCATCGATGAGGAATGCCTTTACTTTTTCTTCTATTTCTTTACGTTCCATATATTAATGTTTTGTTATTTACTCTTGGGGGTCGGCGAGGGAGCAGACCATGATGGAGTGGCCCCAACCGAGGAAGTCATGGATAATGTCGACTTTCAAGCCGGCCTCTTCGACAAGCCGTCGGAGGTCATCGGAGTGATACATCTTGCTGTTTCCGTTGGCTATCGCCGTGAAATACAGGCTCGTGAGGGTGAGACAGAGGGCCGCCGTCTCGTATCGCTGGCGGTCCCAGAGGGTTTCTATGATGTAGAGGCGCGAACCGGCGTCCATCACGCGGGCGGCGCGGCGCAGGATGCTCACAATTTCGTCGGGCGAGAAGCAGTCGAGGAACTGGCTCATCCACACGGCGTCAAAACGGCGCCCGGCAGGCATTTCGGCCTGTGGGTCGAGAAGGTTTATGCTCAGTCCGTCGATGCGGTCGGCACCCGGTCGCCCGGCGATGTTGGCCTTCATCATCGCAATCTGCTGGGGCAGGTCGAGGATTGTGACGCGTACGTCCCGGTCATAGTCCACGCAACGAAGGGCCCAGCGGCCGGTGTTGCCGCCGACGTCGAGCAGTGTCCGCGGCCGGTCGGCGAACACCACCTTAAGAGCCTGGTCGAACGAACAGTCGGAGTAGAAATGGTCAAAGCCGAACCAGCTTTTCTGTGCCTGCTCGGGGAGCTGCGAAAGTCCTTCGTAGACCGTGGGCCATTGGCCGAAGACCTTCAGCCCTTCGGGCTTGCCGTTGAGGAGCGACTCCTCGAGGTTGAACCATCCGAGATAATTCACATCGTGGTTGAAGTCGATGTTCACGCGGGTCGAGGCGTCGTTGATGAGGAACCATCCGGTTTTCGACAGGGTGAAGCGGTCGGTGGAGGGGTCGACCAGTACGATTCCTATGCTGAGCGATGCCTCAAGCAGGCATTTGGCAGCGTATTCCGATAGGTTGGCCTTGATTGCTACCTGACTGATAGTTAATCCGTTATCGCTGTCGCGCAGCATATCGAGGATGCCGCGTTTCAGCATTATACGGGCCACCTGGAAAATCACGGGGCCGAAGGCTATGTACTGCGCCTGTCTCTGCGCTTCGCGGGCCGAAAGCTGTTCGCGGCTGTAGCGTTTGTCCAGGTCGGGAAAAAGGTTCATTCAGAGTGAGTTAGTCGGTTATTTTCTTGATTACGAGGGCGCTGTTTGTACCCCCGAATCCGAAGGAGTTCGACAGCACGAGGTCGACGGGCATATCCACCGTTTGACGGGCGATATTGAGTTTAGCCGCTTCATCCGACGGCTCGTCGAGATTGATGTTCGGCGCTACGAAGTTGTGCTTCATCATGATGATGCTGTAAACAATCTCGCTTGCCCCCGCCATCCAGCATTCGTGGCCGGTCATTGACTTTGTGGAGCTTATGAGGGCCTTTGTGCCGGCGAACAGTCGGTCGAGGGCGATGGCTTCGAATCGGTCGCCTTGCGGCGTTGATGTGGCGTGGGCGTTGATGTAGTCTATATCGGCGGGTGTGACGCCGGCATCCTCCATGGCGCGGCTCATGGCTATCACCGAACCCTCGTCGCTGGGCTGCGAGATTCCGCCGCCGTTCGACGAGAATCCGTAGCCCACAACCTCGGCTAAAATATTGGCGCCGCGGGCCTTGGCATGCTCATACTCCTCGAGAACGAGTGCTGCCGCGCCGCCGCTGGGAATCAGGCCGTCGCGGTTCTTGTCGAAGGGGCGCGAAGCTTTGGTGGGCTCGTCCATGCGCATCGAGAAGGCGTTGAGCGCGTCGAATGTCGCCATGGAATAGTAGTTGGTCTCCTGAGCGCCGCCGGCCAGAACCATGTCCTGAAGTCCTTGCTTGATAAGCATATAACCCAGACCGATGGAGTGCGAACCGCTGGCACAGGCCGCGCTGACGGTGAAGTTCACTCCGCGCAGGCCGAAGATGGTGCTCAGGTTCATGTTGACCGTGGAGTTCATCGACTGGAAGATGAGCGCCGACCCGAGCAGCGCCGAGTCGTGCTTTTCGTTCATGATTTGGGCGGCTTCGATTACCGGCTTGGCCGACGAGTCGTTGCCGAAGATGATACCAACCTCGTTTTCACGGAGATACTCCGGGGTGACGGCAGCCTCGTCGAACGCCTCCCTGGCGGCCATATAGGCGTATTGCGCTTCCTCCGGGAGCCCTACGCGTTGGCGACGGTCGAGCACACCCTTGAGTTTCGGTGTCGTGACTATGCCGGTGAGGCCCGACTGATAGCCGTATTCGAGGCGCGCCTGCTCCACACCGATGCCCGAGCGGCCATGGTAGAGCGAGTCGCGAACCTCCTCCTTATTTTTTCCGATGCATGACCAGATGCCCATGCCGGTTATGACTACGCGTCTATTCATTGTGCTGTATTTCTGAATTATCGGAGTAATCTGATTTATCAGATTTATCGGGAATGATTTATCAGATTTATCGGGATTATGTGGCGGTCAGTAGAGGCCGCCGTTTATCGAAATTGTCTCTCCGGTGATGTATGCCGCGTCGTCCGAGGCCAGGAATGCCACCAGTGCGGCTACCTCTTCGGGATCCCCGAAACGGCCGGCGGGAACGAGTTTGCGGAGCGTGTTCTCGTCGAGGTCATGCGTCATGTCGGAACGGATGAACCCCGGGGCCACTGCGTTGACCGTAACCTTGCGTGGGGCAACCTCCTGGGCAAGGGCCTTGGTTGCGCCGATAAGGGCCGCTTTGGCCGCCGAATAGTTGGCCTGCCCGGGCATCCCCTTGAGCCCCGACAGGGAGGCGATGTTGATAATCCGGCCGAAGCGCTTGGTGAGCATCCCCTTGAGCACGCGGCGCGTCACGTAGAAGAAGCCGTTTAGCGTCGTGTCGATTACCCGGTGCCATTCGTCGGTCTGCATGAAAATCATGAGGTTGTCGCGACGGATGCCGGCGTTGTTGACCAGCACGGTGATGCGGTCGTCGGGGTGGGCGTCCTCCCAGGCCTCGAGCGCGCTGTCGACGGCGGCCTCGTCGGCCACGTCGAAGGGGAGGAGGCAGACCGTGCCCCCTTCGGCGGCGATGGCGTCGGCTGTGGCGCGGGCCGCTTCGGCGTTCGAGCGGTAGTTGACGATGACACCGAGGCCGGCGGCTGCCAGACGGCGTGCGATGGCGGCTCCGATGCCACGCGAACCTCCGGTTACTAACGCGTAATTCATTATTGGAGATATTCGATAATGTTGGTTCGTAGATAATTTTCAGTTTCCGCGATTTCGTTGTAGAACGGGGTGTCCTCCACGAATTTCGGGCAGATGGCGCGTATGGCGTCGTACTGCTGCCGCGTGCGGGGTGAGAGTTTGTCGGCGAGCTGCAGGCAGTCGGTGGCCTGTGCCAGGGCGATGTAGAGAATCGACATCACCTGGTAGGCGTTGTTGATGACGCGCCGGCAGAGCAGCGCGCTGTTGGTGCCCATGCTCACTATATCTTGGTTGTCGTTGTTGTTGGGGATGCTGTGCACATAGTTTGGCATCGCCAGGGTCTGGCACTCGGCGGTGGTCGAAGTGGCCGTGAACTGGCATGCCTGCATACCGTAGTTGAGGCCGAGCACGCCAAGGTTGAGGAACGGTGGCAGTATGCCGTTGATGCGGTCGTGGAACAGGTAGTTGAGCTGGCGCTCGGCGGTCATGGCCACACGCACCATGGCGATTTTCACCTTGTCGGCTTCGAGCGAAATGTAGTCGCCGTGGAAGTTGCCGCCGTGGTATATGTTGTGGGTAGTGTAGTCTACGATGGGGTTGTCGCAGGCTGAATTCAGTTCGTTTTCAAGTACTTCGGCGGCGTTGCGCAGGGTGTCGTAGACGGGGCCGTAAATCTGCGGCACGCAGCGCAGCGAGTAGTAGGCCTGCACTTTGTGCTCGAAGTAGGTGTCGCGGTTGCGCTCGGGGTCGTAGAGTTCGTGTTCGCGCTTCTGCAGGTGATGGCTGCCGGCCGACACCTCGCGCAGCCAGCGGGCAATCACCTGCTGACCGGGCTGACGGCGGCATTCGTTCTCGGCAACCGACATGTAGTCATCGAACGAATCGGCGATTTCATTAATCCATGCACCGGCCACGGTGGCGTATTTCAGCAGGTTTTCGGCGTAATACTGGTTTACGACCGAAATGCCGGTCATCACGGAAGTACCGTTGGTGACCGACAGACCTTCGCGCACATAAATATGCATCGGCCGGAGCCCTTCGGTCTCCATGACCTTGGCTGTGGGGCACCATTGACCGCGGTAATGCACCTTCCCTTCGCCGATGAGGCAGAGGGCTATGTGGGCCAGTTGCACAAGGTCGCCGGAGGCACCCACGCTACCGTGCTGCGGGACGAAAGGGTAGATTTCGCGGTTGATAAACTCCTGAATCAGAGTGATAACGTTGGGATTGATGCCCGAACGCGCCTGCATGAATGTGCCGATGCGTGCCACCATCGCCGCGCGGACATCGAGATCCGGCAGGGGTGAGCCTGTGCCGGTAGCGTGGCTGCGGATGATGTTGTACTGCAGCTCCTTGAGATGAGCGTCGTCAACGCGCCATTGAGCCATCGGGCCGAAACCCGTGTTGATGCCGTAGATCACTTTCTCCTTGGCGAATCCGCACAGGAAGTCATAGCATTCGGCGACCTTTGCCATCGACGCAATATCGAGCCTAAGCTTGCCCGGCCCGAAAAGAACATTATATGTTTCAGTTAAAGTCACTTCAAAAAACTTGCTTTAGAGTGCAAAGTTAGCAAAATTTTATGACGTAACCTTACATTTTACCACTAAATTCCCACATATTAACGTTTAAATGGGTTAGACGGGTTGATGAACGAATGGGTGCTTCCCGGAGGGGTTCAACGGCCCGTAGAAGTCCAATGAACATGTAGTAGGGAAGGCTGCCAAAAAAAAGAAGGTTAATCGTTTTTGAAAAACCTTCCTGTATAGTGATTATTTGCCGGGCTGACGGTCTTTGACGACGTCGGCGGTGTTTTTGTCGGCGACACTCTGCATTTTTTTAGAGAGGAAAGGTTTGAGGGAACTGTAAGGGATTAAGCACGAGGGTTCGCCCCAACAGTAGGCGGCAATCTCGTATTCGCCGTATGAGAAGCGGATGCCGTGGGGCATAATCTGCGGGGCGTATGACGGGAGTTCAAGCTTGCCGTCGACAAGTTGCAGCACATCGTTAATGTTGCCGGTCTGATCTTTGTCTTTGTTGAAATATTGCATCCACAGGCCCGACAGGATAAGTTCACGCAACTGCGGGGTCATGCCACCGGGGATTACTTCGTCCCAGGTGAACTGGCGGCCGGTGCTACGGTCGTACGACCTGGCTAAATTAGCGCTAAAGCCGTGTGCGCCACCACCGTAGATGTAGTTTTCGAACCAGTAGGTGATGACTATATCATTGATGAAAATCGGACGGAACGTACACATATTTTCCATACCCCATGAACCATCCCATTCCTCCTGCATATCACGCATAGCGGCGCGGCCGGTGCTGTCAACAAGGGCCTGACCGTTGCTTAGCAGTGATTTTGAGGGAGGTGTAAACTTGTCGACCGGAGCGGCGGAGAGCATTTGGGCAATAGTGAGCCGTATACTGTCAACCACAGGGCTTTCTTCGCCGACGGGATACTGTCCGCCGAATTTTACAATGACCGAGAAACCGTCAGTTCCGGCTACGGAATCGGCGTAAAATACAGAATCGGTGGTAAATTTTCCCTCTGTTTCATCGCAGGTGGCTTCGTCAGTGCCATCTTTTTGTGTTTTGGAGCTGCATGCTGCGGCTATCGATATTAGAAGCGCGCCGGTAAGAATGGCCGGCAGAAGTCGAAAAGCCTTGATTTTCATGGTGTTTAGCGTGAGAGGTTATGAAGAAGTGATCTGAGGGGGATTCGAACCCCCGACCGACTGCTTAGAAGGCAGTTGCTCTATCCAACTGAGCTATCAGACCATCGCGTCGGGCGCTATCGTCGGGCAACGGCGCCTTTGCGTCTGCAAAGTTAACAAATTTTTGTGAAATAGCAAGGGGCTATTTGGCGTTGAAGGAGTCGGGCACGGCTGCTGATGCTGCCATGAGGGCTTCGAAGGTTGGGTCGGTGACGGGGACGAGCGGCAGGCGAAGGACGTTTTCGGCGAGGCCGAGGATGCTGAGAAGGGCTTTGATGCCCGAGGGGTTGCCGTCGGTGAAGAGGTAGCGGTAGAGGGGCTGCAGGGGACGGTCGATGGCTCCGGCTTCGTCGAAGCGGCCGGCCATGGCCAGGCGCACCATGGTAGAGAACCGGTCGGGCAAGGCGTTGGCTATCACTGAGATGACACCTTCGGCACCCATGGCGATGAGCGGCAGGGTGAGGGCGTCGTCGCCGCTGAGCACGCGGAATCCGGCGGGTTTCTTTTCGATGATTTCGCGAATCTGGCCGATGCGTCCCGAGGCTTCCTTGACGGCGATAACCTTGCCGGGGTATTTGCGGGCGAGTTCGAGGGTGGTGGCGGCTTCCATGTTGGCGCCGGTGCGCGAGGGCACGTTATAGAGTATTACGGGCAGCGGCGAGGCTTCGGCTACGGTCGAGAAGTGGGCCAGGATGCCGCGCTGCGAGGGCTTGTTGTAGAACGGAACTACCGACAGCACAGCCGAATAGCCCGTCAGGTCGATGGTGCGGAGCTGTTGGGCTAAGAATACGGTGGCGTTGGAACTCATGCCCAGCACCAGGGGAATGCGGCCGGCGGCGTGCTCGGCTACGAAGCGAGCCACGTGCGAGCGTTCCTCCCATGTCATGGTAACGGCCTCGCCGGTGGTAGCCAGCACAACAATGTATTCAACTTTTCGTTCTATAAGAAAGTCGACCAGGCGGCCTAAAGCGTCGTAATCGATGCTGAAATCCTTCTTGAAGGGGGTGGCCAGGGCTACGCCTGTGCCTGTTGGGTCGAATCGGGTGTTCATAAATTTGTGAAATTTTTCTTTCGGCAAAGATACGAATTTTATTGAACATCCGTCCATGCAAGAGTGTTGTAATATAATAAAGAGAATTAAAAAAACAGATTATGGACGAATTCAACAAAATTATCGGAAGTTCAGTGCCCACATTGGTTGACTTCTTTGCTACCTGGTGCGGACCGTGCAAAATGCAGTCACCTATCCTCGAGGAGGTAAAGAGCCGAATCGGAGACAAAGGTACTATTCTGAAAATAGATATAGACCGTAATGCCGAACTGGCCGCCCGCTATCGCGTGCAGTCGGTGCCCACGCTGATACTGTTCAAGAACGGCGAACCGGTATGGCGTACGGTAGGTGTACAGCAGGCCGACCTCCTGGAGGGTAAGATCTGCGAGCACACAAAATAAGAGGATATTTTTAAACACCTCTAAGTTCTGCGGAACCTGAAGTTTTCAAGTGGAGAATCCACTTGCTGAATTTGGATGAATGATACACACCCCGGCGGGGTTATTTTACCCGGTCGGGGTTGCGTGCTATGAAGTCTTTCCACGACTTTGGACCGGCTGCAGCCGTCGGACGCTTCGACTCGTAGAAGTGGCAAAGGGCGGCTGCCAAGGCGTCTGTGGCGTCGAGTTCCGGCAGCAACATCTCTTTGGGTATGTTGAGGATGCGACGCAGCATCTCCTGTACCTGCTCTTTTGAGGCCGCACCGTTGCCGGTGATGGCCATTTTTATTTTGCGGGGTTCGTATTCGGTGATGGGAATGTCGCGCTCGAGGGCTGCCGACATGGCCACGCCCTGGGCTCGTCCGAGTTTGAGCATCGACTGCACATTTTTGCCGAAGAACGGAGCCTCGATGGCCATTTCGTCGGGGAGATACTGGCTCACCAGGGCGCCGACGCGGTCGTGGATATGTTTCAGGCGCAGGTAGTGGCTTTCGAACCGCGAGAGCTTTATGACGCCCATGGCAATCATCTGTGGTTTGCCATCCTTCACGCCGAGTATGCCGTAGCCCATCACATTCGTACCGGGGTCGATGCCGATGAGCACCTTCTGCCATTCGGCACCTGAGCGTGCGTGGCCTATGCCGTGAATTTCTGAACCGGAGCGCAGGGTCGTCATATCACCTCCATGTAAGTAGTGAACCACACTACGCGCTGCCCCCAGCGGGCGCTCAGGTCGTCGCGCAGCAGAGCTGCGGTGTCGTCGTGCCAGCGTCGTGCCGCGGATAGGTCATGGGTCACGCAGCGGCAGGCGAAGCTGACGGCGCCGGGTTCTGCGGGTTCGAGAACGCGGGCACACTCGGCCGATTCAAACAGACCGCTCTCGTGGATTGCCGGGAGGTATACCGAGGCGAGCCAGCGGCTGATTTCCTCCGTCAGGGGCTCCTCGGCGAAGAATGTGGTGTTAAGAATAATCATGTGTCAGTGGCGGTTGAGGAATTCTTTCTCCTGGCGACGCCGACGCAGGAAGCGTGGAATGAACAGTATGTGTCGCCATAGGGTAGGGAGGAAGCCGTAGTAATACGACATGATGCGGAACCGCTCGCGCAGCGACGCCATGCGGTTGCCGGTGGTGGTGCCTTCGGCGAGATAGTCGGTCAACGGCCTGTCGATAAGCACGTTGCACCGCGAATGTTGCAACACGCGGATACACCATTCGTAGTCGGCCGAGAAGCGGTATTTCAGGTTGTACAGTCCGGCGATACGGCGCAGGGTTATGAACGACTGATGGCACACCGTCATCCCGTAGGCGAAGCTGGCGAGGGTGAGGTGACGGGGCGCGGTGAGATGCCGGTCGGCTACCTTGCGGCCGTCGTCGCCGACGATGTCGGTCTGTCCGTATACCACGCCGGGATAATTATTGGCGAGGATAGTATTGGCGATGAGCTGAAGAGTCTCCGAATCGTGGAATTTGTCGCCGGCGTTCATGAAAATCAGGTACTTCCCCTTGGAGAGGAGAATGCCTTTGTTCATGGCGTCGTAGATACCCTTGTCGGGAGCCGAACTGATGCGTTCGCGGTCGGTGTGGCCGCGACGGCATATTTCGAGGGTCCGGTCGCGCGAATCGCCGTCGATAATCAGGTACTCGAAGAGTTTGCACGACTGACTGCGTACTGACTCGAGGGTGCGACCCACGGTCTTCTCAGCGTTGTATGTGACGGTGATAATGGAGAAGAGCGGCGCCGAGCTGTCGGGAATCTCCTCTATGTAGTCGGATTTGTCAGTCATGGTCATATCCTTTATATATATATACTTATCATATCCCTTATATACTTATTGGTGGGTTTGCGCGGCGGTTCCGGTATCTGTGGGCTTGTGGTATGGGCTCAGTCGGAGGTGGTAGGAGTGGGCAGCGGTGTGCCTTTGGCTACTTTGCCGGCCTGTTTGAGACGGCGGAACTCCTCTTTGGCCCGTGCGAGCTGAGCCTGGAATGCAGGGTCGGCGTGCAGGCGTGCCACGGCCATGGAGCCGGTGATGCGTCCGGCATCGACGTCGCTCTGGTAGTGGTATCCGCATATTACGCGGCTCTGGCCCATCTCGTAGCCTCGGCGGAGAATCTCGTTCTGTCGCTCGGGGTTGATTTCGGCCAGCACAAGAGCTGTAGCCCAGCCGATTGATGTGTGGCCCGAAGGGTATGAGCCGTTGCCCGACAGCTCATGTTGCTGCTCGGGGTTGCAGGTTTCCTCGGCGAAGAAAATGAATGGGCGCTGCCGGTCGTAATGCACCTTGGCGTCGCGAGTGGCCAGGTCACCGGCATCCTCGCGCATCCCTATGATGAGTTTCAGAATCTCCGGGGTGTGGCTGTCGATGACTACACCGAAAGCCTCCGAGAAAGCTTCGGGCACACCGTTGCCGTTAACGCGGGCATCGCTCGCGGCGGTGTCGCCGCGCTCGGTGTTGCGCAGGCTTTTGCCCCAATTGTAGCGGTCCATGTCGTTGTACAGAGCCACTGAGCCGCTGTCGGGTGGCGCGGGGAGCACGTAAGCGCTGTTGGGCAGGTCGCCCTCCTGAAGGAAATATTCCGAGGGGTGGGTACGGTGGTCGTTGCCGGCCATGACCGACAGGGTCGCCAAGGCTGCGGCGGCCGCCAGCCCGATTGTGCGTAATAATTTGGTGTGCTTATTGTTATTCATCGGAATGCTTATCGATGGCTTCGGCGATATGGCCGAAGATTTCGTCGATGTCGCCCGAACCGGGGATGGCACGGTATTTCCCCTCGTTGATGTAGAAGTCGCGCAATGGGGTGGTCGATTGATGGTAAACCTTCAGGCGGTTCTTGATGGTTTCGGGGTTGTCGTCGGCGCGTCCGGTCTCCTTGCCGCGTTTGAGCATACGGCCCATGAGCTCCTCTTCTGGTACCTCGAGGCCGATGACATGGTGGATTTTCTGACCGCGCTTGGCCAAAAAGCGGTTGAGGGCTTCGGCCTGGGGGATTGTGCGGGGGAAGCCGTCGAAGATTACGCCGTCTTTGGCCTTGGGTTCGTTGTCGATAATCTCCTCGAGGATGCGAATCATCAGCGAATCGGGAATCAGCTGCCCCTGGTTGATGTAGGTTTTGGCAATCTGTCCTACGGGAGTCTTGCGGTTGATATGGTCGCGGAGCACCTCACCTGTCGAGATGTGGTACAGACCGTATTTGTCGATGAGTTTTTCGCTTTGGGTGCCTTTGCCGCTGCCGGGGGCACCGAAAATTACAACATTCATTTTTACACTTTGAAATTGATAACGGGAGAGCGCCCGAGAGCGCATTTTCTCCTCGACTGCGGAGAGCCGGGTCGCCGCAGCCATTCGCCAATAACCTGAAAGTGAGGTCAGTCGGCCTGTTCTTTCAGTACGTAAATATCTTTGAGGTTGCGGGCCAGACCGTCGAGGTCGAGACCGAAACCGATTATGAATTTGGGTGGGATAGCAAATCCTACGTAGTCGGGCTTGACATCGCAGCGCAGCGATTCCGGCTTGAACAGGAGTGTAGCCACTTTGATATCGCGGGGCTCCTCCTTGCGCAGGTTGTTGAGCAGGCCGTCGATGGTCGTGCCGGTGTCGACGATGTCCTCCACCACGATTACGGTGCGGTCCTTGATGCTGTGGGTGAGGCCCATAAGCTTCTTTACAGAGCCTGTCGAGGAGGTGCCCTCATAGCTCTGGAGCCTGATGAAGCAGATTTCGGCGTCGGTGTCGACGTTCAGGAACAGCTCCGAGGCGAAGGGGAAAGCGCCGTTGAGCACCACTAAGAACAGGGGCCGCTTGCCCTTGCAGTCGGCGGTGATTTGCTTGCCCAGCTCCTCGATGCGGGCCTGTATTTTCTCTCTCTTGATGTAGGGTTCGAATGTGAGCCCGTTGTAAGTCACTTGTGCCATTGTGGTTAAATAATTACGCAAAGGTAGTGATTTTTCGTGTACAGGCGTAGCCGGGAGCAAAAAAAATCGAATTTTGGCTAAAATTTCAACATACACGGGCGCGATACCCGTACTTTTTATGTACCTTTGTCAAAATATTCTACCCCAAACACAGCCAGTGAAACTTTTCACCAACGAACAGATACGCGCCATCGACCGCTACACGATAGAGACGGAGGGTGTGGCACCCGCCGAACTGATAGAACGTGTGGCCGAAGGGGTTGTGGATGAAATCACGGCCCGCTGGCGTGCCACCAAACCCACAATCATCTTTGCCGGCCCGGGCAACAACGGTGCCGACGCCCTCGCTGTAGCCCGCCTGCTGGCCCTCGAAGGGTTCAGCCCCGAGGTCTACCTTTTCAATATCGGAGGCAACAAGCTGTCGCCCGACTGCATGGCTGCCCGCGACCACTTGCTCGAAACCGTGCCGGAAATAGTTTTCCACGAGGTGCTCAGCACCTTCAAGCCGCCCGAGATTACGCCCAATTACCTGGTAATCGACGGCCTCTTCGGCTCGGGATTGCGCGAGGAGCTGCAGGGCGGCTTCAAGGCCCTGGTGCAGTATATCAACGACGAGGGCGCCACGGTGGTGTCGATCGACCTACCCTCGGGAATGTTCGGCGACTGGAACCCGCAGCTGGTCAACCGCAACACCATCCATGCCACCCTTACCCTTACCATCCAGTACCCCCGGCTCTGCTTCCTGCTACCCGAAACGGCCGAGCTCGTGGGTGAATGGAAGGTGCTCGACATCGGCCTGAGCGAACGCGCCGCAGCGGCCACGCAGGCTGAGTTCTGCCTGGTGTCGAAGCGCGACGTGCACCGGCGTCTGCGCCACCGCAAGGACTTCGCTTCGAAGGCCGACTTCGGTTCGGCCGTGCTCTACGCGGGGTCGTACGGCATGATGGGAGCAGCCATCATGGCGGCCCGGGGTGCCATGCGTGCCGGAGTAGGGAAACTCACCGTGTGCTCGCCCAAGTGCGGCTACTCGATACTGCAGACCGCTGTGCCCGAGGCGATGTACCGCCACAACCGCGGCGAGCTCAACATAGTGGAGATACATCCCGACCGCGACTTCTCGTCGCTGGCGATCGGGCCCGGTATCGGTACCAACGAAATGACAGTCAAGGCCCTTGAGGACTTTCTGGCCGCCATCAACCAGCCTGTGGTGCTCGACGCCGACGCCCTCAACTGCATAGCCCTGAAGCCGGCCATCCTCAACACCATCCCGGTGCTGTCGATACTGACGCCGCACGCCGGTGAGTTCGACCGCCTGTTCGGTCCGCAGCCCACGGCCGAGGCGCGCCTGCGCAAGGCCATCGAGATGGCTAAATATTACAACATCCTCATCATACTCAAAGGGCATTACACCGCCATAGTGCGCCCCGACGGCAAGGTTTACTTCAACTCGTCGGGTGGCCCGGCGATGGCAACCGCCGGCAGCGGCGATGTGCTCACCGGCATACTCTTAGCGATGCTGGCGCAGGGCTATCCCCCCGAGATTGCTTCGATAATCGCGGTGTATATCCACGGCCTGGCGGGCGATATGGCCGCCCAGGAACAGGGAGAATACGGCGTGACGGCCGGCGATATCGCCGACAACGTAGGCCGAGCCATCAAGGATGTGATGACCAAATAATTCAAATGATTATGTACAGAAAAGCCGCCATAGCATTGCTTGCCATAACCGCCGCGCTCAGCGGCGCGGCCGAGAGCACCCAGCGCATCACAGCTACAAAGGCCAACGAGTACGCGCTGGTCTACACTCTCCCCGTCACCGGGCTGCGCATCACCCTTGAAGCGCAGATTACGGTGAAGCAGCCGGGCGAATTCTACGAGTACGCCCGCAAATACCTTAACGAGGATAACCCCATCTCGCGCGAAAGCCGTACGGCCGAGCTGAAATCAGCCGTAGTGCAGACCTACGGTGTTCCCGACCCTGAGCAGCGGTTTCTCGTCACCGTAAAGAACACCAACCCATACATGATACTCACCGAGAGTGGCATTCCTCTGGCGTTCAACACCTCCACGCTGCCTCAGATGAAGACCCCCGAGCTGCCGGTGGCCCGCGAAGCCGAGCCTACGCCGCTGCAGAAGCCTGCCGCGCGCCAGGTGATTACCGAGGAGATGCTGCAGAGTCAGTCAGTGGCCAAACGCGCCGAGCTGGCCGCCCAGCAGATCTTCGAAATCCGTCAGGCGCGAGCCGACCTCGTATCGGGCAACGCCGACACGATGCCCCCCGACGGCAAATCGCTCGAACTGATGCTCCAGACACTACAGGCTCAGGAAGAGGCTCTCGAGGCGATGTTCTGCGGCACCACCTCCACCTATACCGAGGTGAAAACCGTCGACATCATGCCCGAGGACGATATTACCGACGCGGTGATAGCGCGTATCTCGGCCGTAGACGGCTTCGTTGACCCCGACAATCTGTCGGGCGCCCCCGTGTACCTGAGCCTGAAGGTGACTCAGGAAGGTGAGATGCCCGTCAACGACAAGGGTGAGCCGCTGCCTGTGCCCAAGAACGGCCTGGCATACTGCATCCCCGGTCAGGCACAGGTGAGCATCACCGACGGCGACCGCACCTACTGCGACACGACGCTCGATTTCGCACAGTTCGGCATCGTGTACGCCCTGTCGCCCAACACGCTCACCGACAAGAAAACCCCATCGTATGTAATCTTCAATCCCGCTACCGGCGCCTTCCTCAAATCGGGCCCCGTGGAGGAGTAATGCCGTATGACCGTAAAGACCGGACAAAAAACCAAGAGCATCTATGCGCGCGGCGCCGACGACGGGCTGTGGCTGGGCATCATATTCGCGGGCATCTTCATGATGTTCGTGTGGTCGCTTAAGCTGCCGCTGCTGAATATCGCGGGTCTTACGCTGATGCTGTACGTGCCGGCCTACGCCTGGCGCCGGCTGCGCCGCACCCATGTGGCGTGCCACGGCATCACCACCGTATCGTCGCTGTGGATGCAGGGCATCGTGATGTTTGCCTGCGCGTCGCTGATATTCGGCGCGGGGGCGCTGGTGTACCTGCGGTTCGCCGACCCCGACTTCATAATGCGCGTGCTACGGATGGGGCAAGAGTACTTCGCGGCCGCAGGCACCCGTGAGAGCGCGGCTTTCGCCGACGAAATCGGGGCAATGATAGCCAACGGACTGGTGCCGCGCACGTCAGACTTCGTGCTGTCGTGGATGTGGACGTGTCTGCTGACGGGCTCGATACTGTCGTTGCTGCTGGCGATGCTGGTGCGCATACCGCGCGTGCCGGCGCCAAAAGCCGACACTAATCCCGACTCGGGCAGCATCAATTAACACTAACAATCATTTCGGGCAGAAGCCCGATTGCAATATGGATATCTCTGTAATAGTACCTCTCTACAACGAAGCCGAATCGCTCCCCGAGCTCCAGCAGTGGATAGAGCGCGTGATGGAGGCCAACGGTTTTTCGTATGAAGTAATTTATGTGAACGACGGCTCGACCGACGGGTCGTGGGACGTAATCCGCACCCTTGCGGAACGCAACCCGGCCGTCAAGGGGGTGTGCTTCCGCCGCAACTACGGCAAGTCGCCGGCGCTGAACACCGGTTTCCGGCGCGCGCAGGGTGATGTGGTCATCACCATGGACGCCGACCTGCAGGACTCGCCCGACGAAATCCCCGAGCTGTACCGGATGATTACGCAGGACAACTACGACCTTGTAAGCGGTTGGAAACAGAAGCGCTACGACCCGCTGTCGAAGACCATCCCCACCAAGCTCTTCAACGCTACGGCGCGTAAGGTGAGCGGCATCCATAACCTCCACGACTTCAACTGCGGACTCAAGGCATACCGCAACAAGGTGGTGAAGCATATCGAAGTGTACGGTGACATGCACCGCTACATCCCCTACCTGGCCAAGAACGCCGGTTTCACCCGCATCGGCGAGAAGGTGGTGCATCACCAGGCGCGCAAGTACGGCAAGACCAAGTTCGGCCTCGACCGGTTTGTCAACGGTTACCTCGACCTGCTGACGCTGTGGTTCACCAACAAGTTCGGAAAGCAGCCGATGCACTTCTTCGGGCTGTTGGGGTCGCTGATGTTCCTGATCGGATTCATCGCCGTGATAGTTGTGGGGGCCGTGAAGCTTCACGCCATGTATTCGGGGGCCCACTATCGGCTTGTCACCGACTCGCCCTACTTCTACATCGCCCTGACGATGATGATTCTTGGCACCCAGCTTTTCCTGAGCGGCTTTATAGGCGAACTGGTGGCCCGTAATTCCAGCCGCCGCAACGACTACGAGATAGAGGAGGAGATATGAGGTGCACTCGGGGCAGAATATTTACACTGACAGCCGCGACCGCACTGCTTGCGGGCGTCGCCTCGCTGCCGGCCTGCAACTCCGAGGGGTGCGCCGACAACCATTCGGCGCTGCCGCTGATGGGCTTCTACGACACGCATTTAGGGGATCCCATCACCCTCGATTCCCTGGCCATCGGCGGGGTAGGGGCCCCCGGCGACTCGCTGCTGGTAGCGCCCGGCACGGCAGTGCAGCAGGTATATCTACCCTTCCGCTTCGAGCAGAACGAAGTGGCGTTCTTTATCCGCTACGCATACCCGGAACAGGGCCTTGACGTTCCCGAGCTGAACGACACTATCACATTCCGCTATACTTCAGAGCCATATTTCGCCTCGGAGGATTGCGGTGCCATGTTCCGCTACCGTGTGACATCTCTCAGCCATACCACACACCTCATCGACTCGGTGGCTGTGACCGACTCGCTGGTGACCAACGTCGAGCGCGAACGCTTCAAAGTGTACATCCGCACCACATCCGGGGGCGATGTGCCCGAAACAGTCAGCCACAGGAGGGGCTTACGCCGATGAGAGCCGTGCGCCTGATACTGTCACTGACTGCCGTGCTGTGTGTGCTTCTGCCGGCTGTGGCTCAGCGTCGCATCTCGCCCGTGCGTCCGGAAACCGGCAAGAACCTTGCGAAGGAGGTCACCGATACCATAGATGTTACGCGCCTGCGCGAGGGAATCTCCGACGAAGGACAGAAAATCTATATCGACACCATCACGGGGCGCGAATACGCCGATTCGCTCGTGCAGATGCCTAAGGCCCGTGTACCACGTATGCTCCAGCCGCTACTCTTCTCCACCACCCTCGGCGTAGACATCTGGGACCCCGTGATGCGCGCATTCGGCCAGAAATACGGACTGATAGAGTTCTCGGGCGAGCTGAACCTTCACAACCGCTATATCCCCGTGGTGGAGGTGGGCCTCGGATACGCCGACAACACGCCCGCACGGCAGAATTTCACCTACCACACCGGAGTGACACCCTACTTCCGTATCGGCGCCAACTACAACTTCCTATACAACTCCAACCCCGCGTATCAGGCATACGCCGGCATACGCCTGGGCGTGTCGCCGTTCAGCTACCGCCTTACCGACGTTACAGTCAACAGCGGTTATTGGGACGAAACCACCACTATGGATTTCCCCCGCCAGTCGTGTACCGTGGTGTATATGAACCTGATGTTCGGCATCCGTGTTAAAATATGGGGACCTGTGTCGATGGGTTGGGCCTTCAAGTTCCGCGCACGTCTCCATGAGTCGAAGACGCCGATGGGCAAGCCGTGGTACATCCCCGGCTACGGCACCCGCAACGGGTCGGTCGGGGGCGCCTTCTCCATATATTATACACTCGACCTTTGTAAACCATTCGACACATCATCAACGAAAAAAGATAAACAGCCCTCTCCATAATACCTGATACCCAAAAATTCCTCAAAAATATGAAAATAGCAATATGCAGTGACCATGCCGGTTACGAACTCAAATCTATAATCGAGGGTTACCTCGAGGCCAACGACCTGGCATACGAAGACTTCGGCACCTATTCGGCCGAATCGTGCGACTATCCCGACTTCGCCCATCCGGCGGCTATCGCCGTGGAGGAGGGCCGGTGCTACCCGGGAATAGCCATGTGTGGCTCTGGTAACGGTATTGCCATGACCCTGAACAAGCACCAGGGCATCCGCGCCGCTCTCTGCTGGAATACTGAGCTCGCTTCTCTGGCACGCCGACATAATAATGCCAATGTGCTGGTGCTTCCGGCGCGTTTCATCGAGCCGTCACTTGCCCTTGAGATAGTCGACGTATTCCTCCACACCGACTTCGAGGGTGGCCGTCATCAGCGCCGCATCGACAAAATCCCCGTTTCTGGCATCTGAACACACATTCCCCAATTCCCAAATCCCCCAATTCCCAATCCCTTTCATCAACATTCCAAATGATTTCATACCAAGCAGACCTCCTCGACATCTATGCCCGCAGTTTCCGCTCCAACTGGGATCTGCCGGCGCTGACCGAATACGGCAGCTCGGAGGTGTGGGCCTACAGCGACCTGGCGCGACGTATCGCCCGCGTACACCTTCTGTATCAACAGATTGGCCTCAAAAAGGGTGACAAAGTGGCGCTCGTGGGCAAAAACTCCGCCACATGGGTCATGATTTTTATGGCCACAATAACCTATGGCGCCACTATCGTGCCAATTCTGCCCGATTTCAATGCTCACGACGCACAGCACATCATCAACCACTCCGAGGCAGCAATTCTGTTCGTCAACAAGAACCTTTGGGAAACATACGATTTCGACGAGCTGCCGCAGATACGCGCCGTGGTGTCGCTCGAGGACCGTCAGCTCCTTGCCGAGCGCACGGTGGAGGGGGCGCCGTCGGTTGAACGGGCCATACGCAACCTTACACGCCGTTTCCGCACCCGATACTCCCGCGGCTTCACGCGCGAGGACGTAAAATACACACGTGTAAACCCTCAGGATGTGTGTATAATCAACTACACGTCGGGCACCACCGGTTTCTCGAAGGGTGTGATGCTGACGTGCGACAATATGGTCGGGAATGTGGTGTACGGAATCCATTCGAGATTGCACTTCGAGGGGTCGCGGGCCTTGGCGTTCCTGCCGATGGCCCACGCCTACGGGTGCACATTCGATATGCTTGTTCCCCTGGCCGTCGGTACATTCATCACCATCTTCGGTAAACCGCCGGTGCCGAAACTGCTGATGAATGCACTCGCCGAGGTACGCCCGAACCTGGTAATATGCGTGCCGCTGGTGCTGGAAAAAATATACCGCAAGCAGATAGTGCCGATGATTACACGTCGCGCCATCCGCTGGGCCCTCGCCGTGCCGTTCCTCGACAATGCCATTTATGCCAAAATCCGCAACCGCCTGGTCGACGCCTTCGGCGGACGCTTCGAGGAGGTGATAATCGGCGGCGCACCGCTCAACGGCGAGGTCGAGGCCTTCCTTCATCAGATAAAATTCCCCTTCACCGTCGGCTACGGCATGACCGAGTGCGGGCCTCTGATTTCGCACACGCCGTGGCGCGAATTCGTGCCCACAAGCTGCGGCCGTACCCTCCCGAATATGGAATCGCGCATCGACTCCCCGGACCCCGAGAACACACCCGGCGAAATCCTGGTTCGCGGTCAGGACCGAATGCTCGGCTATTACAAGAACCCCGACGTCACCGCCGAGGTCATCGACCGGGACGGCTGGCTCCATACCGGCGATATGGGCACACGTTCCTCCGATGGAACCCTCTTCATCAAGGGGCGCTACAAGACCATGATACTTTCGGCGTCGGGGCAGAACATCTACCCCGAGGAGATTGAGGCCAAGCTCAACAATATGCCCTACGTCAACGAATCGCTGGTGGTAGAACGCGGCAAAGGGCTTACGGCCATAGTTTACCCCGATTACGAGCGCATGGACGCCGATCACTTGACTGTTTCAGACATGAAACCCATAATGGAGCAGAACCGTGCCGAGCTGAATCGTCTTGTGGCGCCATACGAACGCATCGAGGCTATCCACCTCATCCCTCACGAATTCGAGAAGACCCCCAAAAAATCAATCAAGCGTTACCTCTATAAGTAACCGCGAACCACCGTGCCGGAATAGTTTCCCGGGCGTAACCATCAGTCCTCCACTGAAAACCGATACTCGATTTCCCGGCGGTAGACCTGGCCGGGGCGAAGCTCGGCAGAGGGAAACTCCGGACGGTTGGGCGAGTCGGGAAATGCCTGGCATTCGATGGCCACGCAGTCGTAATCGTGATATGTGGCGCCATCCTTGCCGCCCGGACAGCCGTTCATCCAGTTGCCCGTGTAGAGCTGTACGCCCGGCTGCGAGGTCAGTACCTCAAGCACACGTCCCGAAACGGGGTCGCTCAGACGCGCCGCCGGGCACACTGTGCCGCGACCGTCGTAGCCGTCGAGCGCCCAACAGTGGTCGTAACCTTTGCCGTATTTCAGGGGCACGAAATCAGCCAGGATGTCGCGTCCGATTGCCTTGGCTGCGGTGAAATCCATGGGGGTGCCGGCTACCGGAGCTAACTCGCCTGTGGGCACTAACGTGTCGTCGGTCGGCAGCCAGCGCGATGCAAAGAGAGTTAGAATATGCCCCAGCACTGACCCTGCGCCGTGGCCCGTCAGATTCCAGTAGGCATGGTTGGTGATGTTGACTACCGTAGCCCTGTCGGTTACAGCCTCGATGAGCAGCCGCAGCCGGTTGTCGTCGCTCCACGAATAGGTAATGCGCACAGTCAGTTCGCCGGGATAACCCTCTTCGCCGTCGGGCGAAGTGTACTGGAAAATCACATGGTCGGAGGCAGTCTCTACTACGTTCCAGATATGGTTCTGGAATCCGCCGGGACCGCCGTGGAGGGCATTGGGCCCGCAGTTGACGGCCAACTGATGGAGTACACCGTCGACCACAAGGTGACCTCGGGCAATACGGTTGGCATAGCGCCCGGGGCATTTCCCCAGGCATGGCCCGTCGGCCATGTAGTCGGCAGGTTCAGCGTAACCGAGAGCCACATCGGCCATCCTGCCCTTTGAGTCAGGCACATTTACAGCCACGATGCCCGCGCCAAGCGATGACAGGCAAACCGTCGCTCCGGAAGCATTGCCCAAAGTAATCCATGTGACTTCGCCGCCGGGAGTCGGGTGCTTCACTATCTTAAATATACTGTTATTCATTTTATTATCATTTTAGACAGCCTCTTATCAGGCGCCACAAAGGTAATAAAAATTCGTTATTATTTATTTGTTTTGCACTTACATATAAGGCGGATAGCGAAAATATGGAAATTTTGGGCTGCTTCGGAAAAAATGGCTAATTTTGTACTGTTTGCGATTCGATTATGGTAAGCTTTGTCCGGCCCGGAGGTGCCGGACTGAGCCTCAATATAGCTCGGAAGTATTTTTTAACGCGAGTTCGGGATAAGGATAGCCAACTCTGCGACATCACAATCAGGCATGAGTTATCAG
>CAMEPD010000004.1 GCA_945931475.1 uncultured Muribaculaceae bacterium
AACCAAAAAGCGGCCAAGGCGACGGTAATTTTAAAGTCCTTAAGCAGTTTCATAACAAACAATGAGGTTGAAAACAATAGCTACGCCTCGCGAAAATTTGAGCGTCTTCAGAGTTATCACTCAGTCACATAGCCCGCTATGCTCCATCGTTCTAACTCTGAATCCGGCTCAAATTTTCGGCCGGAACGTTAACATTTGTTTTTAAACACCCTCTTATTGCAGTTTACGGTAGAATCTGCGTATGAGCCAGGCGTATACGCCGAGTAATGCCAATATCAGTACAGGCGATGACTTTACAATTATGTCCATCATCGTGGCGACCATCTTCGAATCATCAAAACTTCCATCGTCCATCGACATGAAAGCAACTGCCACACCGGCTACTATGGCAAGAATGATAAAGACGCCGTAGCAGGCGAGCACCCGCAGGATGCCGTGAAGTATCGGATGACTCTTTTTAGTCACCACAGTGTAGACTATCAGCAGGTAAAGCACGCCTGTAGAGAGTGTTGATACCGCCTGAACCAATACATATCTGAATCCCGACAGCGGCAGCGAGACCATTATCTGCTCAAACCGTGTGGGGGTGTCACTGAGGGCCGACAGTACAATGAGTACCAGGCTTGACCAGAGCGTTTCGCAGACGATATACAATCCGAAAATCAGTGTCAGATAGAATGCCAGACGTTCAGAGGCCTTTACCGGCGCCAGGCGCATCACGGTTTTGTCGCCGATACCTAAGGTAAAGGGTAGAGCGATGATGGCGATAGCACATACAATGCTTACCAGAGAGGCAAACACTTCACCAGCAAACGAGAGTGCTACATTATTTAACACTGTGAATATCAACAAAAAAAGTATCTGCCAGCGCAGAATAGGCCAGTAAAGTTTAGAGTAGTCGTAGACCCGGCGCCACGAAAATCGGTCGGTCGATGCGGTAGTTGCCATGTTCATTTCTCGGTTTCGTTAGTAGTGACGGGGTGAATCATCCACGAAATCTCCTGTCCCTTCGGCGACATCAGTGCCGAGTAGAGCAGCGTGTAGTCGATATCGGTTGTCTCGCCGGTAGTATTGCGCACCAACGAGTGATAGATACCGGCGCTCTGCTCGTTGTAAATGGCGTCAGGCACAGGTAGTTGCGTGTGCCTGAATGAAATCTTTGAGGTTATCCGGGCGGAGGAGCTGCACATAGTCAGATGCCCCGACTGCATCACCATCAGTCCGTCGTAGAGTTCGCGCAGGTCGGCGATATTGTGGGTCGAGATAATCACAGTCTGGTCGGGTCCGACGCAGCGAGCCATCATCTGGCGCATTACTTTCTTCGAGTCGATGTCAAGGCCGTTGGCCGGTTCGTCGAGCAACAGCAGGTCTACGCCAAGCGAGAGTGAATAGGCGATATACGCTTTGCGCCGCTGGCCCAGCGACTGGTCGGCGAGTTTCTCCCGCCCCGTCAGGCCGAACGCCCGCAGGTTCTCGGCGAGCACTTCAGAACTGAAATTGGGGTAGAATCGGGCGTCGCATTTCGCCAGGGCTTCTATCGTTGCGGTCGGCACGGTCAGTGTGTCGGGCACGAAGAATATGCGGCGCAGCAGCGACGGCCGGCGCTCCTGCATCACGGCGCCGTCGAATGTGCAGTCGCCCTTGTCGGGGCGAAACAGGGTGGCTATCAGGTTCAGCAGGGTGGTCTTGCCGGCTCCGTTGGGGCCTAACAGCAACCATATTCCCGGCTCCACAACGCCTCGGGCATTGCTTACTGCCGGCGCGGTATGTTGCGTGTAGCTGTATGTTAAATCGTTGATGTGTAGCATTTAGAGGCTGGTTAAAAATTAATTTTAACGTTCCGTTAAACGAGGATGATGCAAATTAGAATCATAACCACGCATGTAATGATGTTTTCTGCCATGGGGTTGTGGTTTGGGTGAATGTTTTGGTGTTGTAGTCATCTACAACACTACAAAGGTATGTCATCTTTTTCTATCTTTCCAAATAATTAACATATATTAAGATTGTTGGGCGTGTTTTCTTCTCGCTCGGCGGCGTACTTTTGCTCCCTGAATATATTGCTTGTATTCGGTTTTGGAAACACACAATGAAAGTTTTTATTCAGAAAAACAGGGCCGGTTCGCGTCGAGGTGTGACGGCTCTTGCATTGAAAATTAGTAAGTTGGTTAATCTGCGCCGTGATGCCAATGACCCGGCGGTGTGGCGCCCGTCAGGCACACCGGCGCGCATCGCTGCCTCGGGCGCGTTGCCGCTGTTCACTTTTACGGTGATGGGTACGGGGCGAGACGTCACCCTATGGGCCGACGGGCTGCAACTCTCGATGTCGACATCACCCGAAGGGAGCGGCGTGAATTTTGCGGCTGAACGTACCATGATTGGCCGATTGCCGGCCGAGCCGTTGCGTTTTTCCTCACCGTCAAACGCCATTGTGCGCATCGACATGAAATGGCACGCTCCGGCTTATCTGCTGTTCGACAGTGAGTTAAAAGCCATTCTCACTGCCACGCGCCCGCGATTTCCGGCGCTGTCAATCCATGCGGTTAATCCCGCACTCCTGACGGCCCGTGCCGCCGGACGAAAACTCTCGGGAGCTTCCGACGGTCGTAACCCCGGGACGCTTGCTCAGGCCGACAATCTACAGTTGGTTGACTCGGCACTGACGGCATACGGCGCGCTGAAGCTTCAGGCTGATGCTCTCGGACGCTTCATGCAACCGGTGCTTGCGCGATACCGTGTGCTTGGCCCGGAGGGCGAAACGCTGATATGCGGCCCGTGGACGATGCCTTCGGCTGCTGATGGTCTGCAGTGTGTCGGCGGCGTGTCGTTCCCCTCGGCCGACAGCCTCGCTTCCGTGACAGATGCTACGCTTCAGGCGCGCTCTTATCTGTTGCAACTCAGCGAAATACCGGCACTCCCCGAACCGTGGGCCACCTTGGCGCGGCGTTTGGTGGTGGAGGTCTCGGAGCCGATTGACCCGGTTGATGAACAGGGCGCTGTAAGTCAAGGCTTTGTCGATGTTGACGTCACAGGCGGAGTCTCCTCTGCCCGGGTGTATCTGCCGGGATGTTCGGCCACACGTGCGGCCAATCCGGGCCTGTATTCACCGTTGGTAATCAATGCGTTGCGCCACGCCGTGGCTTCGCCGCGCGTGCTGCTCGGCATCGACCGTCCTTTCGACGGCCATACCGCCGAGGTGTTCGGCTCTTCGCCGGGCGTGTCAGCGCCGGTTTCGGCGCCTGCCCCGGAGTTCTCCTACTCTGCGATGTGTGCCGTGCCTGGCGGATGCTACGGCTTGAATCCCAAGCGTTTAATGGAACTGCCTGCCTCCCCGGCGTCATACGGAACGACCGATTCCGAATCCACAGGCACGGTATCGCCGGCATGGTGCACGGTCGTGGAGATGAGCGGGGGCGCCGATGGTCGCCCGGTGGTGGAGGTGGCCGATTCAGCTGCGGCGTCCGGAGTGCTCCCGACGCAATTCTCGCCGCTGTTGACTGTACCCTACGAGAAGGCGGCGGCGCTCACGCTCTCGGTGCGGCTCTCCGACGGAACGTCCCGAAGTTGCAAATTTCCGCTCACACCTTTGACCGGGACCGGATTGGCGTACTATCTCGCGCCTGACATGAAGCCGGTTACACTACCAGAAGGGGATTTTTCGGCAAAGGTGGCCAAGCCGACCGAAACCCCTGATGAGGGGGTGCTCCACTGGCTCGTTCCGGGCGAACTGCCACGCGTCGCACGTCCATGCGACAGTCATATCGTGCACCTCGAGATGGTGCCTCGCGCCGCCTCGGCATGGGATTTTGCCCGCAGTAAGGTGCTGGTGTTCAGTGATTCGGGTATATGGCTGGCGACGTTCGACGCTTCGGGCGCTATGCGTGCGTCGGCTCTCCTCGACGGTCGGCGAGTGGCTTCGCCGCAGTGTGTGGCGCGATGCACTACGGCCAAGGGTGCGGCGGTTGTGGCGATGGCCGGCAACTACCTCCTGCGCGTGCTCCCCTCGGGTACCGAAGCGCTGCTGCGTCTCTCCGACGTCGGCGCCATCGGCTGGGCTCCGGCGCATAATGAGCTGTGGCTCCGGCGAAAAGACACGTTGCTCCGCTACACATCTCAGGGCGATGTGGTTGAACTGCTTGCCGACGAGATTCAGGCCGACGGTGCCACAACTCTATATCCACACTCCGGTACTCTGTTCATCGCTACATCCGACGGCCTGTTCGATACGGCGGCCGAACGAATGCCCGATGTCGTGCGGTGCCGGATGCGTCTGAAAGGGGAGCTCACCGCGCCGTTTGTCGGCGTCGAGGCCTTCCTGCTCGGTTCCGACGTCGTCGCCACGGTGAAAATCTCCGGCGACAATGGCACCGAAATTCCTGAACCGCTCTACACCTGCGCTATTAACGGTCAGGTTAACACGCCTTTACGTCTGAAACCCCGCATCCCGCGACGCCGGTTCATTGCTCTTGAAGCCGACGGCCGTTTCTCCCCCGATTCGGTCATCCGTCCCTGATTCCCATTCATTTCTATACAAAAAACGGCCCTCACGGGCCGTTTTTGGGGTTTCTAATTTCTCAATAATCATTTATTACGTTCAATAACGTGACGAATGAGCGCTACAAACGCATCGCGCGCTTCGCACTCCTCGGGGAATGTTTCATACAGTTTTTGCTCGGCGGCCTCGGCCAGGTGCTCCATTTTCGAGCGGGCGTACTCGATACCGCCGTTATTCACGGCAAAGGCTATAAGCTGCTCTATTTCAGCGGTTTCCAGCGAATCTTTCGCCGCCAAGGCACACATCTCCCCGTGCTGCGCAAGTGACTCGTCCTCAAGCACATGGAGCAGCGGTAGGGTGATTTTACCCTCGCGCAGGTCGTTGCCGGTAGGTTTTCCGATGGTGGTGTCGGCGTAATAGTCGAAAATATCGTCGCGAATCTGGAAACAGAGGCCTAAAAGCCGCGCATATTCGCGCAGCGCCTCGAGGCGCGGGTCGCCCTCGTTGATGCCGGCTGCGAAGGCTCCGATTTCCACACACGAGATGAACAGCGACGCCGTTTTGCGGTAGATGATGTCGAAATATGCGGCCTCGCCGGCCGACCCTTCGCGTGCGGTATAAATTTCGTCGAGTTCGCCAATCGACAGCAACCGTCCAAGGTGCGATATCGACTGCACTACCCTGATATCACCGGTGCTCACGCTCTGCAGCAGGGCGCTCGACAGAAAAAAATCGCCGACCAATACGGCCAGATGGTTGTCCCAGAGCCCGTTGATTGTCGGTTTGTCGCGGCGTATCTTTGTGTCGTCGACCACGTCGTCGTGTATCAGTGAGGCGTTGTGGAGCAGCTCCACTGCTGCCGCACCGTGCATGGTGGTAGAGTTCACGCTCCCGAGAAGGCGCCCGGCCAGAAGCACCAAAATAGGGCGTATCTGCTTCCCCTTGCTCTCGAGGTAAGTGGCTATGACGCTGTTCATCAGCTTGTTGGGCGACATCAAGGCGCGCTCAATCAGTGCGTTCAACTGGTTGAGGTCGGGGGCCAGAGTATGCTGTATTTTCTGAAACGGCGTCATTCTGCTGAAAAATAGCTCTTATCCGGGCTGCGGCGTCGGGCGCCGCTTTGTGCGAAATTATCTGCAAAATTACATCTTTTTTATAAATTGCCAAAGTCTGAGCCTCATATTTGCTCGTCATCAACCCGGCATGTGCCTTTATTGTAAAAAATAGTGAAAAATTTGCCTGTGAAGTCGGCTTAAGTTAATTTTGCAGGTTGAAAGCGTATGAACGCACGGAACCTCAACGCCCCGGGCTGCCCGGCGGCATCGGATTCCATTCTTATCCACGGCTCAAAATGTCCGGAATGAAAAAATACAACTTAATAAACAACGTCCTCGGTTGGTTCTGCTTCCTTGTGGCTGCCGTCACATATCTGCTTACAGTCGAACCCACTGCCAGTTTCTGGGATTGTCCCGAATTTATCGCACAGGGTACCAAACTCGAAGTGGGACACCCGCCGGGCAACCCTATCTTCATGCTCGCCGCCCGCTTCTTCGTCAATTTCGCCGGCGGCGACATGACCAAGGCCGCCCTCATGGTCAACTCCATGTCGGCCCTCCTCTCAGCCGGTACTATCCTGCTGCTGTTCTGGACTATAACCCATCTGGTAAAACGCCTGTTGGTCAAGGATGACGCCGGTTCTGTCTCGCTCGGCAAGATGATTGCTATCTTCGGGTCGGGCATCTGCGGCGCCCTGGCCTACACCTGGAGCGACACCTTCTGGTTCTCGGCCGTCGAGGGCGAGGTCTACGCTTTCTCGTCGTTCTGTACAGCCCTGGTTTTCTGGCTGATTCTCAAATGGGAGAACCGTGCCGACCAGCCTCACAGCGACCGCTACCTGGTGCTCATCGCCTATGTTATCGGCGTCTCGATTGCCGTGCACCTGCTCAACTTGCTCTGTATCCCGGCAATCGTACTGGTGATTTATTACCGTAAGTTCAAGAATGTCACCGCCACAGGCTCGCTGATTGCCATCTGCGTGGCAGCAGCCATCGTGGCCCTGATTCTCTACGGCCTCGTGCCGGGATTCATCGAGATGGCCGGCGACTTCGAAATATTCTTCGTCAACACCCTCGGTGCGTCATATAATATAGGTGTGCTCATTTACGCGCTGATATTCGTGGCCGTGGGCGTGTGGTGCGTCATTTCGCTCTACCGCCAGCGTTCGGCCAACGCCATCCGTTGGTCGTTCCTGCTCACCGTCATTCTTTCGGGCATCCCCTTCATCG
Organism: uncultured Muribaculaceae bacterium; assembly: GCA_945931475.1. GTDB lineage: Bacteria > Bacteroidota > Bacteroidia > Bacteroidales > Muribaculaceae > UBA7173. The sequence continues at coordinate 6,781 of CAMEPD010000004.1, forward strand.
GCAGCTCGTGGGCAATCCCCGTGGTGCTCATCGGCGCCCTGGCCGTATATCTGTGGGCCGTCAAAAAGCTCTCGGTACGTATCCTCACGGTCTCGGCCCTCAGCATTATGGTGATTTTCGCCGGATATTCTTCCTATGCCTTGCTGCTCATACGCTCCACGGCCAACCCGCCGATGAATCAGAACGCCCCCGACAACGTATTCGACCTCTCGTCGTATCTCAGCCGCGAACAGTACGGCGAGACCCCGCTGCTCTACGGCCAGACCTTCACATCAACCGTGCAGCGTCAGCTTGACGACAACGGCGATTACTCCTACGCCAAGGAGTCGGGCAAGGACATCATGAGCAAAGTGGTGAAGGACAACCCCTCCGACCCCGACAGGTATGTGGTTGCACGTCAGGAGACTAAATACAAGATGGTGCCTCAGATGCTCTTCCCCCGAATGTACTCCACCCAGCCTTCGCACCAGAGCAACTATATGGCGTGGATCGGCATCAACGAGGGAGACCTCGCCCAGGTGGAAGCACCCCTCGTAGTGGATAAGGAGGGCAACACCGTCACCGAAACCACCCTGCCGCGACCCACGTTCCTCCAGAACCTGCAGTACTTCATGGTTTACCAGCTCAACTATATGTACTGGCGCTACTTCATGTGGAACTTTGCCGGCCGCCAGAACGACCTGGCCGGTCAGGGCGAAGTGAACCGCGGCAACTGGATTTCGGGAATCCCCGTTATAGACAACGCACGCCTGGGCGACCAGAGCCTCCTCCCCGACGAGTACGGCAAGGGCAACAAGGGCCATAACGTGTTCTACATGCTACCGCTGCTGATGGGTATCCTCGGCCTCTCGTGGCAGGCTTTCCGCGGCCCCAAGGGCATCGAGCAGTTCTGGGTGATATTCTTCTTCTTCTTCATGACGGGTATCGCCATTGTGCTCTACCTCAACCAGCCGCCGTTGCAGCCGCGTGAACGCGACTACGCTTTCGCCGGGTCGTTCTACGCCTTTGCAATATGGATAGGCATGGGTGTGGCCGCCCTGCAGGGCATACTTAACGCGCTTTTCTGCAAGGAGAAGAAGCCCGCTCCCAAAGCAGCCACAGCCGCCGCCAACGCTGCTGACGCCGCTTCCGCCAAGGACCCCGACGCTTCGAAAAAACTCATCTTCGCGTGCATCGCCGCCGCTGTCGGCATCATCGTGCCCCTGCAGATGGTGTCCCAGACCTGGGACGACCACGACCGCTCGGGACGTTACACCACCCGCGACTTCGGTATGAACTACCTCTCGTCGGTCGACCGGAACGGCATAATCTTCACCAACGGCGATAACGATACCTTCCCCCTGTGGTACGCCCAGGAGGTTGAAGGCTATCGCACTGACGTGCGCGTGGTCAACCTCTCGTACCTCACCACCGACTGGTATGCCAATCAGATGCGCATCGCCACCGACGGCGCCGCCGGCATCCCCTTCTCGGCTTCGCCGAAGGATTACGCCTACGACCGCCTGCAGTACTCGTTCTACGACACGCCCGACAGCATCACCGATGCCGTGTCGGTCGACACCGCGCTCGACGACCTCTACCATTCGCCTACGGCCCTCTATCAGGGCTCGCGTCTGATGCGCAACCCCGTGATGTATATGCCTGCCAACGCTCAGGCTGCCGTCAAAGCCGGCGTCATCAGCCGACGCGAACTCCCCGCTGCCGAGGAGGCCATCACCGTTGATCTGCTCTCCGACCCCTTCAACCAGTCGAGCGGAATCACTCTCAGCCAGGCTCTCAGCCTCGACATGATCAACACCCAGATCAAGAACGGCTGGAACAGACCGGCTTACTTCGCCATGACTGTTCCCGAGGAGTATTACCTCTCGCTGTCGCCCTATATGCGCAACACCGGCCTCGCCTACCAGGTGTCGCCGCTGCGCAATCCCGAGGCCGGACAGGCCGGAATGCGCACATGGACCGCTACCGACAAGATGTACAAGAACGTCACCGAGAAGTTCCGCTGGGGCGGCATCGACAAGGCCAAGGACGGCAATATCTACCTCGACGAGACGGTGCGCCGCATGGTCACCACCCACCGCTCGGCTATGGCCGACCTCGCTTCGGCCCTCTACCTCGAGGGGTACGACGCCACTCATCCCGCCGATTCGACCGGCGCTAAGCGGCCCGTCACCGAGGCCGACAAGGCTTTCGCTGCCGACCGCTACAAGAAGGCTGTGACTATCCTTGACCTCATCGGCGAGAAACTCCCCACCTCTGTGGCGCCCTACTCCATCCAGATTGGTGAACAGATCGGCCGCACATATATGTTCCTCGCCGGCGAGACCGGCAACAAGGCCTTGAACGACAAGGCTCTGGCTATCTTCCGCGACGAACTCCTCCGCTACGGTAAGTATCTGCCCTACTTCAACGACCTGCAGCGCCGTGCCGACGGCAGTTTCACGGGCCTTAGCGCTGCCGACCGCTATGTGCCGACCTACATCTATTACCTCCTGCAGGATTACACCGACGCCGGAGGCGATACCGAGAAGCTGGCACGCGAATTCAGCGCCCGAGGCATCAATATCAACGATATCCAGCGCTATCTGCCCTCGGAATAAGAGGCTGTTTAACATTTATTTTTAAACAGCCTCTTAAACAGCCTGTAAGAGGTTGACAAACTCTAAGTTATGCTCATCGAACGACCGCCGCTGCTCTACCGAATGCTCTTCCCCGAAGGCGTATGGCGCCTCAAGCGAAAGGGCATGAAGGTAGTGTACCTCACTTTCGACGACGGCCCCATCCCCGAGGTCACCCCCTGGGTGCTCGACACGCTCGACAGGTACGGCATAAAGGCCACATTCTTTATGGTCGGCGACAACGTGGCGCGTAATCCCGAGCTCTTCCGGGAGGTGAAACGGCGCGGTCATTCCTACGGCAACCACACCATGCATCATCTTCAGGGCATGAAGGTCACGTCGTACCGGTATATGCACGACATCACCGAGGCTAACGACCTGATTGACTCACCGCTTTTCCGCCCTCCGCACGGCATCATCCGCTGGGCGCAGGCCCGCGCCATCAAGGACCGATACAACATCATCCTCTACGACCTGGTGACCCGCGACTATTCCAGCAAACTCTCGCCCGAGCAAGTGATGCAGAACGTGCGCCGCTACGTCCGCAACGGCTCAATAATCGTGTTCCACGACTCGCTCAAGGCCGAGAAAAACATGAAGGCCGTCCTCCCCCGCGCCATCGAATACCTGCTCTCGCTCGGCTATTCGTTCGAGCCGATTCCCATGTAATACCCCCGGCATGAAACGCAATCCCGCTTCAATACTTGTGGCGGCGGTAACCCTCCTGATGGTGGCCGCCTACGTGATTGCGCCTTACGCCGTCGACGACTGGTCGTATATATCGGTATTCCGCACCCACGACGCCCTTCACCCCGACTGGCCCACTCTCGTGGTGAAATATATGCCGCGCCACTGGCTCGGCGTCAACGGCCGCGGCGCCAATTTCCTGGTGGCCTACGCCATGGCTTTCCTGCCGAAATGGCTCGTGTCGGCCTTCTGCGGCGCTGCCGTGGGCGCGATGCTGGCCTTAGTGCTTCGCCTGGGCGGCGTATGGCACCGCAGCGGCCGCACTACGCTCGCTGTCAGTACCGTAGCAGTGATTCTGCTTCTCTTCCCCTGGTGGGACTGGATGTATTCGGTAGACCTCAATTTCAACTACGTGGTCGCCACGGTGTTCCCGCTGGCGTTCCTCCTTGGGATGCGCGCCAACCTCTCGCCGTGGCTACTCTGCCCACTGGGGCTCGTGGCCGGCTGTATGCACGAGGCGGTGGCCGTGCCTGTCATGGCCGGAATCGTGTGGCTCATGATGTCAAACCGGGTTCCCTGGCGCTCGCTGCCGGAGCGCACACGTGCCGCTCTGATGTGCTTCGCTTTCGGTGTGGCGGTGGTTCTCTTTTCTCCCGGAATATGGGGGCGGTTCCTTCACCCCGGCCGCGGTGCCGACGGCCCGATGTGGGAGATAGTCATTTTCTCGGCGCCCATGACGCTGCTGATGCTCGCGCTGTTCGGCATCGCGCTGTGTCGCCCTGCGTCACGGCAGCGGTTTGCCGCGGAGCTGCGCCGGCCGCTCGGCTTCTTCTTCGTAGCGGCCGTGGTGTCGCTCTGCTTCTGCGCGGTGAGCGGTGTGTTAGGCCGCAGCGGATGGTTCTCGCAGATTTTCTCCATCATCGCCATGCTTTTATGGTTTGGCGGTTCACACGTCAGGCTCCCCAGGCCGGCGGCTGCAACAGTTTCCACGCTGATGTGCGTGCTTTCGCTCGCCGTCTGCATTTTGCCTATCCCGCGCCTCGTCACAGTAGCGCGCGCCCAGGAATCGCTCGTTTCGACTCCCGACGGCCTCTGGTTCGGCCAACTCCCCGATGAACACTCGCAGCAGCTGTGGCTCCTCGGACGTGTTCGTTCCGTAGAACCCTCCGATACCTACTATCTCGGCGAAATGGCTCGCTATTACGCAAAGAGTCAGTTAGTTCCGCTTCCGGCCGACGCCCGGCAGTACATCGGCAATCCGCCTACGGCCCCCGTTTCCCTCGCCGACGGTTCGGTCATCGCCCCCGATACGCCGCCCGGATGCCGGGTATTGTCGATAGAGGGGCCCGGCTTCCGGTATATCGGTCCAGGTGGCGATGTATGGGTCTGCGCACCATTCACAACCACGTCCGGTGTGAGGCTATACCACCTTTTCCCCTACCGTCCCTTCTACGCCGAGTGATTTTTTTCGCCCGGCGTTGTTCTGTTCTCGCCGTTATGTGTTATATTTGTGGGAAAGAAAAAACTACGGATTATAATGGAGAATTTCACTTTCTGCTCGCCGACGCGCTATCTGTTCGGCAAAGGTGTTGAGGCCGAAACCGGCCGGTTAGTCAACGAAATGGGCGCCAAAAAGGTGCTGGTGGTCTATGGCGGCGGCTCCGCCAAGCGCTCAGGCCTTCTCGACCGCGTGGAGAAATCGCTGCGCGATGCCGGTGTGGAATACACCGAACTCGGGGGCATTCAGCCGAACCCGGTAGACGGCCCCGTGCGCGAGGGCATCGAAATTGTGCGCCGCGAGGGCATCGACGGTCTGCTCCCCGTGGGGGGCGGCTCGGTGATCGACACAGCCAAAGCCATCGCTGCCGGCGCGCTATACGACGGTGATTTCTGGGACTTTTTCTGCGGTAAGTCTGTGGTTTCCAAGGCTCTGCCTATCGGCGTGGTGCTTACTATCCCGGCCGCCGGCAGCGAGGGTTCCGGCAACTCGGTTATCACTCTCGAGAGCGAGCGGCGCAAAATCTCAATCCGCACCGACTTCTGGTTGCGTCCGAAATTCGCCGTCATGAACCCTGAAGTAACCTATACACTCCCTCAGTATCAGACTGTTGCGGGCATCGCCGACATGATGGCCCATATCATGGAGCGCTATTTCACCACTACCGAAGGGGTCGAGACCACCGACCGACTATGCGAGGGGCTCCTGCTCGCTATCATCCACAGCGCGAACCAGGTTGTGGCTCAGCCGGATGACTACGATGCGCGCGCCAACATCATGTGGGCCGGAACGCTCGCACACAACGGCGTGTGCGGAGTCGGACGCAAGGAGGACTGGGCCTCACACGGTCTCGAACATGAGCTGTCGGCCCTCTACGGCGTGACCCACGGGGCCGGGCTGGCCGTCGTGTTCCCGGCATGGATGGAGTATATGGCTGCCAACCGTCCGGCCAAAATCGCCCAGTACGCGCGCCGCGTTTTCGGTGTCACCGAGGCCGACGATTTCGGAGCCGCACTTGAGGGTGTACGCCGTCTGCGTCTGTTCTTCAGGGAGATAGGGCTGCCGACCAACCTGAAGGAACTCGGCGTCGAGCACCCCGATTTCGACACTCTCGTCGCACGGTTCCACGAAAACAAAGGCATCCCCGCCGGTTCATATTATCCACTTTACCCCGACGACACCCGCGCCATCTACGAACTGATGGTCAAGGGTCGTTGTTGATTATTACCGAGCTATGAAAAAAATTCTTGTGCTTGACGGCCCGAACCTCAACCTTGTCGGCGTGCGTGAACCGCAGATTTACGGCACTCAGCCCGTGCTAGGCTACCTGAAGAAAGTGAAAACTATCCATCAGGATATCAAAATATTATACACACAGAGCAACAGCGAAGGAAAGATTATCGATACCCTCCAGAAGTACGGGTTTGACGAAACTTTCGAGGGAATCGTACTGAACGCCGGGGCGTACACTCACACGTCGCTGGCTATTGCCGACTGCATCCGCGCGATTACCGTACCGGTTGTGGAGGTGCATATCTCCAATGTTGCGGCGCGCGAGCCTATCCGCCGTCAGTCGCTCATCGCACCGGCCTGCCGTGGCGTCATCCAGGGGTTCGGCCTGAAGTCGTACAAACTGGCTATCGAATCGTTTCTCTGATGGTAACGCCCGGTGAATTAGAGGATTATATCGAAGCGCACACCACCCCTGAGCCCGAAAATCTCCGGGCGTTGGAGCGGCGTGTCAATCTGCATCTGCTCTATCCGCGCATGTGCTCGGGCAAGCTGCAGGGTCGCGTCCTGTCGATGCTTACGTCTATGATCTCACCGCTTAGGGCCCTTGAGATAGGTACTTACGCCGGGTATTCGGCCCTCTGCATCGCCGAAGGGTTGCCACCCGGCGGACACCTCGACACGGTGGAAATTGACGATGAGATGGAGGACTTTATCCGTCACGAGTTTGCGCAATCGCCTTACGGAGAGCGTATTACGCTGCACATCGGTGATGCCGGCGACGTGCTGCCACAGTTGGCTTTCGCAACCGGCTTCCAGCCATACGACATGGCATACATCGACGCAAACAAGCGCATCTACCTCGAGACTTACGAGCAGGTTCTGCCACTGCTCCGCCCGGGTGGTTTCCTGTTGGCTGACAATACGTTATGGGATGGCAAGGTGCTTGACGGGGAGAGTCGCGACGCACAGACGCGCGGCCTCATGGCGTTCAACGATTTTGTTGTCAGCGACCCGCGAGTCAGCGTCGTCATGCTGCCGCTTCGCGACGGTCTGACGCTAATCCGTAAAAACAGCTGATCTGAAAAAATCGCTAATCGCAAAAAATAAGCTAATCAGGAATCCAGCAGCTGCCATGCCGCCTGGAACGGCGACAGTCGGTTCGACAGCACCAGCCGCTCGGCCTCGGCAATCTTCGGGGCGCGCATCGGGTCATCGTAGAACCGGCGGCGCAGCTCCGAATCGATAGTCTCGTACATCCAGTAGCGCGCCTGCTGCCGACGCCGCTCGTCGAAGTAGCCGTTATGCTCCACGAAGGCGAAATAGCGGTCGATCATGTCCCATATCTCCTTGATTCCAAGCTCGTAATACCCGGAGTATGTGAGCACTTCGGGTGTCCAGCCCGACGGCGGGGTGGGGAAGAGATGAAGCGCCGCGCGGTACTGAGCCTGCGCCAGTTTGGCGCGCTCCACGTTGTCGCCGTCGGCCTTGTTGATGACGATGCCGTCGGCCATCTCCATGATGCCGCGCTTGATGCCCTGCAGCTCATCGCCGGCACCGGCTATCTGTATCAGCAGGAAGAAATCGACCATCGAATGTACGGCTGTTTCGCTCTGACCGACACCCACGGTTTCTACGAAAATATTGTTGTAGCCCGCTGCCTCGCAGAGTATTATCGTTTCGCGGGTCTTGCGTGCCACGCCGCCGAGCGATCCGGCCGACGGGGAAGGGCGAATGAAGGCATCGGGGTGTTGCGACAGTTTCTCCATGCGGGTCTTGTCGCCTAATATAGAGCCGTTTGAACGTTCCGACGAGGGGTCGATAGCAAGCACGGCGAGTTTGCCCCCGTCGCGCAGCACATGGAGGCCGAAAACGTCGATTGATGTCGACTTACCGGCTCCCGGAACGCCGGTGATGCCGATGCGGCGCGACTTTCCGGAGTAGGGGAGGCACTTCTCAATTACCTCACGTGCAAGCTGTTGGTGCGCCGGAGCTATGCTTTCCACAAGGGTGACGCCACGGGCGAGCGCGTTGATATCCCCCTTGAGGACGCCTTCAACCAACTCGCCGGCCGTAGGGAGGCTGCGGCGTTTCCGGGGCTTCAGGTAGGGGTTGACCAGGGGGGGCTGCTGTATGCCGGATTTTACGGCGAGTCCCTTGTATGATTTGTCGTTTTCGGGGTGTTCCATGGTATATAATATGCCTCTTAAAGTTTTAAAAATCAGTGGGCTTCAAGCCAGTTTTCGCCAGTGCCCGACGATACTTCGAGCGGTACGTCGAAGTGCGGTACCGGGAAGCCGGTGACAAGGTTCGGAGCGTCGGACATCAGACGTGTCACCAACTCCTGCAGGGCCGGCAGTTCGTCGGGTACGACATTGAAAATCAGTTCATCGTGCACTTGCATGATCATCTGCGAGCGCATACCGCGAGCAACCATTTCGTTGTAGATTTTTATCATTGCCACCTTGATGACGTCGGCGGCTGACCCCTGGAGAGGGGCGTTGACGGCGTTGCGTTCGGCGAAGTTGCGCACCGTGGCGTTGCGCGAATTGATGTCGGGGAGGTATCGCTTGCGGCCGAGCACGGTGGTGACGTAACCGTCCTTGCGTGCTTCCTCAACGGCGCGGTTGATATACTGGCGGATATGTGGATATGTCCGGAAATATCCCTCTATCAACTCTTTGGCCTCGCTGCGAGGAATGCTCAGACGTTCCGACAGGCCGAAGGCCGAAATGCCGTACACGGTGCCGAAATTGGCGGTTTTGGCCTTGCGGCGCTGGTCGGCCGTTACCTCCTCGAGGGGAACGTGATATATTTTTGCGGCCGTGGAGCGGTGTATGTCGGCGCCCGAGAGGAATGCCTCGGTCAGTTCGGGGTCGTGGGCCAGGTTGGCAAGCAGGCGCAGTTCAATCTGCGAGTAGTCGGCCGAGAGGATGATGCATCCGGGGTCGGCAATGAAGGCGCGGCGCACCTCGCGGCCATCCTCGGTACGCACCGGGATGTTCTGCAGGTTGGGATTCACCGACGACAGGCGTCCCGTGGCTGTAACTGTCTGACCGAAAGTGGTATGTATCTTTCCGGTGGCAGGATTCACCATACCCGGAAGGGCGTCGATGTAGGTGGCTAATAGCTTTTTGAGGGCGCGGGCGCGCAGTATGAGGTCGACCAACGGCACACTCGCGCGGTATTTTTCGAGTATCTCCTCGGTGGTGGAGTAGGAGCCCTTTTTGGTCTTCTTGGCCTTGGGGTCGAGCTGCATCTTGCCGAAGAGAATCTCGCCGACCTGCATAGGCGAACCGATGTTAAACTTTTCACCTGCAAGCTCATAGCACTGCTGTTCGATGTCGCGAAGGCGCGCTGTCAGCTCCTTCGACTGCCGGTCTAACTCCATGACGTTGACCCTTACGCCAACCTCCTCCATCGAGGCGAGCACGCGGGCCATAGGCAGCTCGACCTCCTCGAACAGAGGGAGCTGGCCGTTCTCGCGGAGCAATTTGCGCAGCGGTTCGACAAGGCGCCGCACCAGGTCGGCCTGCTCGCCCAGGCGGTTTACTTCGGCCTCGGTGGCGATGGCGCCGTAAGGTTTGCGCGAAGTTGTCGACTCCTCGTAATTGCTTGTGCGATACTGTAATACGCTCAGCGCGATATCGGGCAACCGGTGGCGCATCTCCGGCTGCAGTATGTAGTGCGCGAGCGAAGTGTCGAAGTAGGGCGATGTGATTTCGACCCCTTCGCGATGCAGGAGCACCATGTCGCGCTTTATGTCGTGGCTCGACAGCAGAATGTCGGGCGATGTGAACAGCGGCCTGAGCAACTCAATCACCCCGTGGTGAGCGTCGGCGTCGGCCGACAGCCTCACCAGGCGGGCGCGTCGGTCGGCTGTGCTGACAGCCACGGCGCGTATGGGGGCCGTCATGGCCTCCTCGCCCACAGCGTAGACCACTATCCCGACGTTGCTCCCCGGGCGGGTGGCCTCCTCGACGAGCCGCTTTATCTCATCGGGTTCGGAGATGGCCTTGTATTCGGTTTTCGATGCGTCAAACGCCTCAACCTCAGATGTTTGGTCGGCGGCGTCGCTCTCGATGAAGTCGAAGAGCGACGGCTGGGCCGGCACGGCTTTCGCCTCGGCTACCGGTGCTTTCGCGCCCTGTGGTTTCGACGCCTGTACACCCTTGAGTCGCGAGAGGAACATCTTGAATTCCAGGCGTCGGTATATCTCGGCGAGGGCCTCGACGTTTACCGGCCCGCGGCGCAGCGCATTGAAGTCGGCTGTCACGGGCACATCGGTGCGGATAGTGGCGAGGTCCTTCGAGAAGAGTATCTGGCGCTCGTTTGTGCGTATCTTGTTGCCGAGCGCGCCCTTGATTTCGTCGGCGTGCCCTAACATATTCTCCACGGAGCCGTACTCGTTGATGAGCTTGACGGCCGTCTTCTGCCCGACGCCCGGGCAGCCGGGAATATTGTCGATTGAGTCACCTTCAAGTGCCAGCAGGTCAATTACTTGCCGGGTATTCTCGATGCCGTAGCGCTCGCAAACCTCGCGCGGGCCGCGTATCTCGAAATCCTGACCGCGGAGCGACGGCCGGTACTGCAGTATACGGTCGGTGACGAGCTGCCCGAAATCCTTGTCGGGGGTCATCATGTAGGCTGTGAACCCCTCGGCGGCGGCCTGCGTGGCCAATGTGCCGATTACGTCGTCGGCCTCGTAGCCGGGTATCTCGAAGATGGGGATATCGTATGCCTGAATTATCTCCTTGATAATTGGCACCGAGAGTGTTATGTCCTCGGGTTGCTTCTCGCGGTTGGCCTTGTACTCCCCGAACATTTCGTGGCGGAAAGTTGGTCCGGAGGGGTCGAAGCACACGGCGATGTGCGTGGGGTTCTCCTTGGTGAGCACCTCATGCAGGGTGTTGCAGAAACCGAATATCGCCGAAGTGTTGAACCCCTTCGAAGTGATTCGCGGAGCGCGTATCAGCGCATAGTACGCCCTGTAAATCAGCGCGTAAGCATCGAGCAGAAACAGCTTCTTGTCGTCCATAATTCCGCCGGAAAAGGATAAGGGAACAGGGGATTGGGAAATGGGGGATAGTATGGATCAGTGGCAGCCGCAGCCTTCGCCGCAGCCGCACGAACCCTCTTTCTCATCGCAGCCGCAGTCGTCGCCGCAGCCGCAGCCGCCCTCCTTGTTGCCGCAGTGGCAGCCGTGGGCCGGGTGAAGCTCCTCCTCAGTGGCGTCGCGTACCTCCTGAATGCTGCCGTCGAAACGCACCGGTTTGCCGGCCAGCGGGTGGTTGAAGTCGAGTTTCACCTTGTCGGCGCCGACCTCCTTTACCAGGCCGTTGATGCGGAAACCGTCGGCGGTCATCATCGGCACATACGAGCCGGGTTTCACCATCTCGGCGTCGAATTTGCCGTCGACATAGAAGAGTTCCTTGTCGAGCTCAACAATCTGTTCGGGGTCGTAGGGACCGAAGGCCTGCTCGGCCGTGGCCTCCACGTTGAAGCTATCCCCCTTCTCCAGGCCCTCGATGGCCTCTTCCAAGGGGACAATCACGCCGCGGGTTACGCCGTAAATCAGCTTTTCGGGGTCCTCGGGGTCAGATTCGTGCACAAGTTTGTCGCTGCCGTCGGGCAGTACCTCGTAGAGCTTGTATACAAGTTCTACATATTTTCCGGGTTCAATTTTCATTTCTTATCGTTGATAGTGGTTGTTGGCGGATAGTCGAGGGTGAAGTGCAGACCGCGCGATTCGTGGCGCTCGCGTGCCTGACGCATAATCAGATAGCCTACGTTGATTATGTTTCGCAGCTCGCAGATTTCGCGTGAGGCTTTCGAGCACTTGAAGAGCTTCTCGGTCTCCTCATAGAGGATGTCGAGACGGTTCCAGGCGCGGTCGAGTCGCAGATTCGACCTCACAATTCCAACATATACGCCCATAATCTGGTTCACTTCGCGTATCGACTGAGTGATCAGCACCATCTCCTCGGGGTGGGTGGTGCCCTCGTCGTTCCATTCGGGCACATCCTTGCGCAGGTCGATGTGCTTCACCGCCTCGCGGGCGTGGCGCGCTGCCGCGTCGGCATACACCACCGCTTCGATCAGTGAATTGGAGGCCAGACGGTTGCCGCCGTGCAGACCCGTACACGAGCATTCGCCCACGGCGTATAGATGCTTGATCGACGATTCGCCGTTGGTGTCGACGGCGATGCCGCCGCACAGATAGTGTGCCGCCGGGGCCACCGGGATATAGTCCTTGGTTATGTCGATGCCCAGCGACAGGCATTTCTTGTAGATGTTGGGGAAGTGGTGGCGGGTCTCCTCGGGATCCTTGTGGGTGACGTCGAGGAACACATGGTCGTCGCCCGTAGCCTTCATCTCCGAGTCGATGGCGCGGGCCACCACATCGCGGGGCGCCAGCTCCATACGCTCGTCGTATTTCCCCATGAAGCGCTCGCCCCGCTTGTTGCGCAGTATGGCGCCGTACCCGCGCATCGCCTCGGTGATGAGAAACGACGGGCGGTCGCCCGGGTGGAACAGTGCCGTGGGGTGGAACTGGATGAACTCCATGTCCTTCACCGTGCCCTTGGCGCGGTAGACCATGGCGATGCCGTCGCCGGTGGCCACCAGGGGGTTCGTGGTGGTGGTGTACACGGCCCCGCAGCCGCCGGTAGCCATCAGCGTGACGCGCGACAGGAAGGTGTCGACACGCCCCTCCGGGGTGAGGATGTACGCCCCGTAGCAGGTGATGTCGGGGGTGCGGCGGGTTACAATCTTGCCCAAGTGGTGCTGCGTGATAATTTCGATGGCGAAATGGTGCTCGTAGACGTCGATGTCCTTATGGGCGCGCACTGCCTCGATGAGACTCGTCTGAATCTCGTGGCCGGTGTTGTCGGCGTGGTGGAGGATTCGGAATTCCGAGTGGCCCCCCTCGCGGTGCAGGTCGAATGTGCCGTCGTCCTTCCTGTCGAAATTTACGCCCCATTCGATGAGCTGGCGTATCTGGCCCGGCGCCTCGGTGACAACCTTGCGGACCGCCTTGGGGTCCGACAGCCAGTCGCCGGCCACCATAGTGTCGTGGATATGTTTTTCGAAATCGTCGACTTCGAGGTTAGTGACAGAAGCCACCCCCCCCTGGGCCAGGTCGGTATTAGCTTCATCAAGGGTAGTTTTGCAAACAAGGGCTACACGGGCCCCTTCACCGGCCACTTTAAGGGCAAAGCTCATACCGGCGATGCCCGAGCCGATCACGAGGTAATCGTATTCTCTTACCATAACTGATGTGAATTATTCAGACAGGAGGGAGAGCAAATGAGTGAGATTGCAAATTTACGGAAATTATCATTTCGGAGCAAAATAATTTTGCCCTGCCCCTCGCTCGGCAGGACCCTGGCCTCTTCCACGTCCCGTCCGTCCGTTCGTTCTTCTCTCACATAAGATACATTCGTCACATAAGATATATTCGTCACATCCCCCATATAAGATACATTCCACCTTCCCCCTCTCCACAAAAAAAATTGCCAAAGTGATAGAAAATCACTTACTTTGTGGTCTTTACAAGAAATACTAATAACAAAAAATGAAGGATATGAAAATTGCGATGAAAGTGCTTGGCGGCGCGATGATGGCGGGCCGTTGTAGGAATGGCCGCGCAAGCTGCCGCGACCCGCGACGACGACAGTGAGCTGATTACGTCGTCGGGCGCGTCCGAGGATATTGGAGAAGAGGTATCGGCTGCGCAGAGCTATACGGAGATTATGATTGTCGACGACGAGGCATTCAGGGAGGGCGACAGCTATATGACCCAGATTGAGCGCGACGGAAAATGGGGCTATGCCGATAGCCTCGGTCGCGAAGTGATTCCGCCGATTTACGATAATTTAGGCCACTTTTTCGACGAGTTGGCAACGGCCGAAAAGGATGGAAAATGTGGATTTATCGACAAGACCGGCCGTCAGGTGATACCGCTGAAATATGAGCAGACCGAAGCCTTTTCGGAGGGCCTGGGTATGGTGAAGCGTGACGGCAAATGGGGTTATGTCGACACCACGGGCCGCGAAGTGATAGCCCCGAAGTATGATTATGTGGACTTCTTTGAGGACGGCCGTGCGGAGGTAGAGCTCGACGGCCAGGCGTTCTATATCGACAAGTCCGGCAACCGCGTGGAGTGACCTCGTCCCGGCCGTCAGTTCTCAACCTACATAAGACACATAAGACACATAAGATACATAAGCCACATCAGCTGCATCCCCTACGGCGTGCGGAGCCGCGATGCACTCTATATGCCTGTGTTGATGCGGTTCCCGTCGCGGTCAATGAAATACAGGAAACCGTCTTTTTCGACCAAGCTTCGTCCCTTTAGGAAGGGTTGCACCCGACGGTAAACTATCGGGATTACAACATTGCCGGTAGTGTCGACAAAGCCCCATTTGTCATCAAGTCTTACCGAAGCGCGGCCCTCCGAAAAATCGCCGGCGAAATCATATTGCGGCGTAACAACCTGCTTGCCGGTGGGATCGACAAAGCCCCATTTGTCGTCAACTTTCACTGCGGCCAGACCATCGAAGAAATGGCGCGCGTCATGGTAAATCGGTGCGATGACTTCGCGGTCCCAATCGTTGACATATCCGAAGCGTAAGTTGGGCCTGAGCGAGGGCCGCAGGTGAATGTTGGAGTTGACCGAGTCGGGGTAGATACGCTGCCCTTTCGGGTTGATGAAGAAATGTTCGCCGTTGAGCTTCACGCTGGCAGTGCCGTGCCAGAAGTTGCGGGCGTCGTCGTAGATTATGGGCGTGATTTCCCGGCCGTTAAAGTCGACATATCCGTATTTGCCGTTAATCTCTACCAAGAAAATGTTACCGGAGAAAATATCATACGTCGGTTGGTAGACACTATCGTATTTCGGCGCTACGATTTCGTTACCCGAATCATCAAGGAAGCCACATTTGCCATCTTTCTTCATCGGTAAAATAGTCGAATCATGAACAAAATCCCGGAACGGTCCCGTTATTTTATCGTAAATAATTGGGGTGATTTCGCGCCCCTGATGATTGACCAGCCCTGATTTGCCGGCGAGTTCGACCACGCCGATAGAGTCGGAAAACTCGTATGCATAGTCGTATTTGAGGGGCGTAATCTCTCGACCGGCGGTATCGATATAGCCGTAGTGGGAGCCGATTTTTACCGCGGCGCGCCCGTCGCAGAATTTTCCGGCATCCTCATATTTTACAGGGATAACCTCGTGGCCGCTCGTATCGATGTAACCGCATTTGTCGCCAATGTACACCCGCGTCATATCCTCATCAAAATCGCTGACGCCTTCGTATACGGGCGCTGTGATTTCGTGGTATAGAGAGTCGAGGAAGCAGTAGAGTTCACCCTCCTTAGCCCGTTTTATGGAGCCGCAGTCGATTATTTCATCGTATTTGAAGGGGATGATTTCGTTGCCGTCGGCGTCGAGAATGGCTGCCTTGCCATTGAGCATCACCATCATATCCCCGTTGTCGTAAAACTCAACCCATTCGTATTTCGGGGGCATTAACTCGCGCCCGTCGAGGTCGATGAAGCCGATTTTACCGTCGAGCCTCACTTCAGCCACGCCGTTGAAAAAATATGATACGCGGTCATATTTCATGGGGATAACCTCACGTCCCGATTCGTCGATGTAACCCCATTTGCCATTGCGAGCCACAGCGCTGCGACCCTCGCTATAATCGAAAAGTTCGTCATATACAAGGGGGACGATTACGCGTCCCGTCGTGTCGATGTAACCCCATTTGCCATTGAGTTTCACATACGTTCTCCCATGGTGGAACCCTCCGGTATACTCATATTTCGCCGGGATTACCATGCGGCCCGAACGGTCGATAAAGCCATACCGGCCATTCTTGATTACCGGGGCGTAACCTTCGCTGAAAGCATCGGCATAAGAGTACTCCGGGGGAATAACCAGGTTGCCGGCGGTGTCGATATAGCCCCATAAACCGTTGAGTTTCATCGGGAAGAGGCCATCCGAGAAGAAGCTAATCTTGTCGTATACGGGGGGCGTGATTTCGTAGCCCGTGATGTTGTAAATTCCATACTTGCCGTCCATTTCATAGACTTCAATCGAATCATTGCCAACGGAGTCGGCGGCGGCAGAAGATGTACCCGTAAGAACGGCCAGGGCCATAGCCACGGCTATACAGATGTGAGATTTCATGGTCGATAACTTTGAATTACAGAGTTATAGACTACAAAATAAGCCAAAATATATCACTTGACCAAAAATATCCGGTGTATTTCGGTGTATGTGCCGGGAAATCACTCCGGGGAGGTCTCGGCGTCGGGGTTGGTTTCGTAGGCGCCGAGCGAGGGGGTGGCGGGGCGCGGTGTGCCCAGCAGGTCGTAATAGCGGGCGGCCTCGAGGGTGAGGGCCGGGTCGGCGGCGCCCAAGGCCGGTGAGTCGGGCTTCAGACGGTAGTCGAAGTAATAATCCTCGCGCACGGTGTAGAAGAGAGGGTCGGTGTCCCACAGGCAGTTGATGAACTGCTGGTCGTCCTCGCCCTTCGATTTGAGCAGGCAGCGCGCGAACATCACATCCACGCCCTTGAGGTCGTTGTCGGCAATCATGTTCTCCCCCTCCTTGTCCTTGTAGCGGTAGTGTAGCACCTCGGTGCCGTTGCCGTAGAATATGGTGTTGGAGAAGTCGGCGATGAGTGGCGGGTTCACCTTGTCGGGGTCGTTGGCCGCCGCGGCGCCGGTATGGTCGAGGATTACTGCGGGGCCGGCTGCTGTGAACAGGTAGAAATTGGCTAACGTACAGTGGTTTACCTCCGTTTTGCCGCCGTAAAGGTAGAGCAGGCCGGCCGAAGCGTCGGCGAGTTCGCAGTTTACGGCCTTCAGATATGAGTTACCGGCCTGAAGCACAAACCCTTTGGAGTTGCGCACCACCGAATTGTCGATGGAGAGCGACGGGCGCTGCGCCGTCCAGGGCACATTGTCGACCACCACACCGTATTCGGGGTTGCGGATTGAGGCGTGCGAGATGTTGTTCCCTTTCGATGTGGGTTTGAAGGTGATGCCACCCCACTGGCCCGACATGATTTCGTAGGGGATGTCGGCTGCCACGAACCCCGAACGGTCGCCGGTGATGTTTACCGGTTTTGCGGCCGTGCCGGCGATGTTCAGCGTGCCGTAGACGATGATTTCGGCTTTGCTGTGCATGAACAGTTCGGCACCGGCGGGGATGGTGAGGGTCACGCCCGGGTCAACCACCAGTGAGTCAAAGATTTGATACGGTTTTTCGGCCGAGAAGGTCTGGCTGTGATTGATGCGATAGGCCTTCAGGCGTGTTACGTCGCGGCCCGACGCGCGCACCGGCACCGACTGGGTCACGCCGTTGGTGGTCACGTCGATGTACGACATATAGTTGATGGCCGTGTGCTTGCCGTTCTCGGGGAGGGTGGCCTCCACAAATATATATATGGAGTCGTTGGCGCGGATTTCAACGTTCGAGAAGTCCGTGCCGCTCATGCCGTCGACGTTGAGGCGGAAAATCCCCTTGGCGTCGTCGCGGAAGCGTACCGACGAGAGGCTGATACCCTTGTCGTTACGGTTGTAAACCACGAATTTGGCCGTCGGCGAGGGGCCGAGCGTGAACAGGTCGCCCAAGTTGAGGGTGTCGACCGAGAATTGCGGCTGTGCCGATGGGGAGGTGGTGATGCCATCCTCTATGCACGAGGTGAGCGCGCTCCCGAGCAGAGCCACAATGAAAATATATATGAATTTCAGTGTTTTCATCAAGTTTACAGCAGGTTGGGAAATGCCCCTGCCTAAGAATAACGCTCTCAGAGGCTTTTTATTGTAAACGCGAAAAAGGCATCGACCTTTCGGAAGATGCCTTTCACGCGCTTCAGGATGGGCTTGAACCAACGACCCCCTGATTAACAGTCAGGTGCTCTAACCAACTGAGCTACTGAAGCAAAAGTGTTTTTGAAGTCGCGCTTCAGGATGGGCTTGAACCAACGACCCCCTGATTAACAGTCAGGTGCTCTAACCAACTGAGCTACTGAAGCATATAGCGAATTATATTCGCCCGAACAACGGTGAAACCCTCGGGAAACCTTAGCATCGCCGCTCCCGGCGACAGCCCTTTTGGGTTTTGCGATGCAAAATTACACCTTTCTTTTTACATACACAACTTTTCGCCGATTTTTTTTCAAATTACCTCTGAATTATCCGCTCACTCCGGTTTATCAGGTTTACCGGTGGATTTGGGGGCGAAGAGGGGGACGGGGCGCACGATGCCTCTCTCGGGGTAAAATAAGAAGCCGCGGACGTTCTTATGGCCCGACTTGCGCAGTATCCACATATAATTACGTACCTGCGCGTAATAGCGGGGATCCTCGGCTCCGAATTTATAGTCGATGACATGAACCGTGCCGTCGGGCATCCACACAATACGGTCGGGACGTCGGTTCCCCTTTTCGGTGACCGCCGGACGCTCGTTGGCGAGGTTGACGTAATCCTCGAACCAGGGGCGCACCTCCGGGGCGCTGCAGGCGTGGGTGAGCATCCTCAGGAGCTCGTCGGCATCCTCGTCGTCGATACATTCGCGATAGGCGGCGCGTCGCATTGCCAACGGCAGGTCGGCCAGGTGGCTCACGGCGCTGAGTACGCGGTGCAGGAAGATTCCGCGGCTACGCTCGTTGTCGAGGTCGACTATGTATTGCCGGTCGGCGTCGTCGGCAACGGCGATTTCGGGCCGGTCGAACGAACTGAACCGCTCCATGCAGTCGAGCGGCAGCGGTGCCTTTAATGCAAACGGGTTTTCGGAGGAGTTGTCCGGGGTGTCATTATCAACGGGTGTCACAGGCTGACCGAGCTCGAATACCGTGGTGATTTCGCCGCCCCCGGCGCCCTCCTCACTGACGGCGGCCTCCGCGGGAGTGGCCTCCGCCGGGAGGTCGGTGATGTGCGACGCCAGGTCGATCATCCAGCGCGTGAGGCCCTCGGTGTCAGATTGTTTCAGGTTGTCAAGCCATTGGCGGTCAGCGCCGTTGAGCGACTTGCGGAGCATCTGGCCGAGCGTTTCGGAGTGCGCGGCAGGCCGTCCGCTGAGTGTGAGTCGCTCGCGGCAGTCGGCATAGACTACCAGTTCGAGCTTCGCACGGGTGAAGGCCACGTAGGCCACATTCAGAGCGTCGAGCCGCTGTTCCTCGCAAAATTCCGAGAACCAGCCCTTAAGCTGCGGCAGCTTCTCCAGGCCATACGACAGCTCGACCGGCATCATCGGCGGTATCAGTTCAGCGGGGATGCCCGGCAGCATCGAATGGTTCAGCGGAAACCATTCCATACCCGTGGCTCTCACCAATGTCTTCGAGAAGAAAGGTACATGCACACAGTCGAACTCGAGGCCCTTGGCCTGATGCACTGTCGTTACTGTAATCGCGTCGAGACCCTCGGGCGATTCCAGGGTGACGTTGCAGCCCGATTCGTCCCACCATTTCAGGAACGAACCGAGGTCGGAGCGTCCACCCTCGACAAAATCGACCACCAGGTCGAGGAATGCGGTGATGAAAGCGTTGTCGCGTTCGGCCGTACGCGGGGTCACCACCATTTTGGCTGCAGTTTCGACCAGCTCGTACAGCCCCGGACATGGCCGGTCGGCCAATTCGCGCAGGTTGCGGATTATCACATCCTCCGAGCCGGCTTCATCGGCAAGCGCCTCCTGTTCGATGGCGCGACGCAGGGCCTCGGTCGGCGTAGGATATTCGCCGGATGCCTCGTCGGGGGTGTCGAGGTACATCTGATAGCGGTGTACGAGCCGGCGGCGCTTGAAATCAGGGTTGTCGACCATCTTGGCCCGGCCGTCGGAACCGGGCGCGGGTGAATCGGGATCGATGATTTTGCCCGGTATCGAGAGCAGTTCGAGTATGTTCACTATGTGCCGCACAGTGGGGTTGGAGCCTACGGTCAGGGCGTCGCTCGACATGATGGCGACGTTGCCGAAGGGCCAGCTCTCCTCCTTGATGCGCCGGAGCAGGTGGTTGATTACGGCGCGTCCGTCGTCGTGGGTGCGCACCAGTACCAGAATCTGCCCGGGCCGGAAGCCGGCGCCGAGTTCGCGTTCGATTTCGTCGGTGAGCTGCCTGAGTGTAAGCAAGGCTTCGGGGGTAACCCCTTCGGTGGCAGCCTCCTGCGCGTCGGCCGTCGATTTGTCGCCGTCGCGCATGAGCACCTTCACGTAGCCCTGCATACCCTGCTGATTGCCGGGACCGACCTGCTGCACCAGGCCGCGGTAGGCGTTGCGCACGGAGTGGCTCCCCGTCACCGACATATCGTCGATGAGGTCAGCCATGTAGCGGAACACCGTATTGTTGAATATCACCACCTCGGGCGCCGAGCGGTAATTGACATTCTGCGAGAGCTTTACGCCGCGCTCCTCAATCCGGAACCCGTATGTGCCCGAGGTGAATTCATCCTGCACTTTCGAGCCGAGCAGCCCCGGGTCGGAGTTGCGGAAGCGGTAGATACACTGTTTCTCGTCGCCGATAATCAGGTTGGCGTAGCCGTGCGAGAGACCCTCGGCCATCAGCGGCGAGAAGTTGCGCCACTGCATACGTGAGGTATCCTGAAACTCGTCGATAAGGTAGTGGTCGATGCGGGTGCCGGTACGCTCATATATAAAAGGTGCGTCGGTCTGGTCGATAAGCTCGTGGATAAGGCTGTTGGTGTCGCCCAGAAGAAACGAATCGTTCTCGCGGCAGTATCGGTCGAGCTCGCGCACGGTGGCGCCGAAGATGGTGAGCAGCGGAAGCACCTCCCTGACCTTCCGGCAGAAATTGAGCAGGTCGCTCCCCGAGAGAATGAACTCCGACAGCTCGTCGACAGCGTGTTGCAGCTCGGCCGGAACAGGCTTCTTGCCGGTCTGCCAGTCCTTGAGGTAGAAATTGCCGTCGGCGGCCCTGAGCTTCTGGGGGTCGGTGGTTTCGGGCACCTCCTTACCTTCGGCCATTTTTGCGGCAAGGTTGATGAACATCTTCTGCACGATTTTATCGGGGCCGGCGTTGAGCAGGGCGCGGCCGATGTCGGCGATACGCTTGCGCTCCTTCTCCTCGAGACCGGCCACTTTCTCAGCGAAAAAGCGCACCTTGTCGGGGTCGTTGAGGTATGCGTCCATCTCGGTGCGCCTCATCTTGTAGTCCTCGTTGAATAGTTTGTTGATGCTCTCAATCATCGTGCCGTTGGTGCGCGAGCTCTGCGAGAGCAGTTGGGCGGTCTTCCCCTCGTTGAACAGACGCAGCATATATCGGTAGAATGCGTCGGCCAGGAATCGGCGCCGCTTCCCCTCGATAGAATCGGCCGGTTCGTCGGCCGGGCGGTTGAGGTCGTTCATCAGCTGCGACAGGGCCAGGCGCACGCTGTTTTTCTGCTTGATTTCTATGGTGTAGTTGTCGGGCAGGTCGAGGTCACGGGCGAACACGCGCAGGATATTTTGGAAAAACGAGTCGATAGTGCTGACATTGAAGCTCGAGAAATTGAAAAGCAGGTCCTGCAGGGCGCGGGCCGACGCTGCGGCCAGAGCCTCTTTCGAGCAGCCGAAATGCTCCATGAAGAAGTCGGCGTGCTTCGACCCCTTCATGCCCGGCAGGGGCGAGCATAGGTGAGCGAGCAGGAAGAGCTCGTCGATGATGCGGTCGGTCATCTCCTCGGTGGCCTTGTTTGTGAAGGTAACCGCCAGAATCTCCGACTGCGCCTTGGGCTTGCCGAAACCGTAATCGGCCGGAGTGCGCAGCGATTCGCGGCCGGTTTCGGGGTCGGTTCTGCCTATGAGCAGGCGTATATATTCGCGTGTAAGGGTAAAGGTTTTACCCGAGCCGGCCGAAGCCTTGTAGATTTTCAGCATAACAATACAAAGGTACGAAATTGGTGGCGAAAAAACTGCCGCCACAGGCCAATTTCCGTCCGCTGAAGTGCGAAAAATGGCAATAATGAACAAGATTTGGCCTTTAGGTCGGGAGCTCTTTTGTTAAACGAACCGAAAATGTAATTTTGCGTTATAAATTTATGAGAGAGAAACAGCGGATTGCATATATATCGGCCCGCTGAGAGAAAACCTTCATTCGAAGCTGCCACAATTCATTTTATTTATGAGATTTTCAAAGATATACTTCATAGCAGCGGTACTGATAGTTCCGGCGTTAGCCCTCGATGCCCAACAGACCGCTGTTGAGCCGGGGCAGACCTATACCCTGGAGCAATGCCGCAATCTGGCCCTGCAGAACAACAAGCAGGTGATGATACGTGTGGAGGAGGCCCGCAAGGCCGGATACCAGAAGGACGAGGCTTTTGCCGCCTACCTGCCGGCTCTCGACTTCGCCGGCGGCTACACCTGGAATCAGCGGAAAATCGAGATGCTCTCGGAGGACGCACACCTGCCTGTGCAGAATTTCAATCTCGAGACTCAGAAGTACGAGTATTCGGTGGTGAAGAATCCGCTTACCGGCGAGCCCATCGTGGTCAACGGCCAGCCCATCCCGCAGCAGACAGCCCTGCTGCCTAAAAAAGCTATGGAATACGACGTGCGGAATGTGTTCTTCGGAGCCATCACCCTGACGCAGCCCATCTACATGGGCGGCAAAATCGTGGCCATGAACCGCCTGGCCGACGTCAACCGTCAGCTCAACGACAAACTCCTTGAAAACGAGGGGCAGAACGTGATTTATGCCGTCGACGCCGCTTACTGGACTCTGGTTTCGCTCCATGCCAAGCATGAACTGGCCGTAAGCTACGTGAACCTGCTCGATTCGCTCGACCGCGACGTCAAGCTGATGCTCGACCAGGGCGTGTGCACCCGCTCAGACCTGCTGAGCGTCGACGTGCGGCTCAACGAGGCCAACGTCGACCTGTTGAAAGTGGAGAACGGCCTGTCGCTGGCGCGCATGGCGCTGGCCCAGGTGTGCGGACTGCCGGTAAACTCCGAGATGCACGTCTCCGACGAGAGCGCCCCGGTGACCGACGCACAGCTCACCGGCGAAATCGCCACCCGATACGATATGGAGAACGTCTACGCTAACCGCGCCGACCTCGAGGCGCTCGCCCTCGGCGTGAAAGCCCGCCAGGAACAGGCCAACGCTGTGAAGGCCGACATGCTCCCCAACGTAGCCTTTATCGGCGCCTACTCCTTCTCGAACCCCAACTTTTTCGACGGCTTCCAGAAACGTTTCACCGGGGCCTTCTCGGCGGGGGTGATGGTGAAGATTCCCCTGTGGCATTGGAAGGGTAACTACAACAAGTACCGTGCCGCCAAGTCTGACGCCATCATCATGAACCTCAAGCTGCAGGATGCACGCGAGATGGTTGATCTTCAGGTAAGCCAGGCTGCCTACAAGGCACGCGAAGCCGTCAAGACTTTCGACACCACCAACGCCAACATGGCCAAAGCCGAGGAAAACCTGCGCACGGCACGCCTTGGCTTCCGCGAGGGGGTCATTACCTCCGACGACGTGATGGCCGCGCAGACCGCGTGGCTCAAAGCCAACTCGGAGCGCATCGACGCCGCCATCGACATACACCTCTGCGACGTGTACCTCCAGAAGGTGCTCGGCCGGCTCCCTTACCGCATCACCTACGAACAGTGAGCCGACACAATCCAATCCCACAACAAACCGACAAAATAATCACTTCATAAAAGAGTCATGGAAGACAACATACAGAAAGGAGCCAACAACCCCAACATCCTCACCGGCGAACAGAAAAAGGAGAACCGTTTCCTGCTGGCATCGATGGGCATCATCACCATAGCGGTAGCCGTGCTGGCCATCATCGGTTTCGTGTTCATAAACAAGCCGGCCGAGATACTCGAGGGTCAGGCCGAAGCCACCTCGGTGCGCGTGTCGGGCAAGCTGCCCGGCCGTGTGATGGAGTTCTACGTTCAGGAGGGCGACATGGTGCACAAGGGCGATACCCTGGTTCACATCCACTCATCGCTTGCCGAAGCCAAGCTGATGCAGGCGCAGGGCATGGAGACCGCCGCCCGGGCCATGGACCAGAAGGTCGATGCCGGCACACGCTCGCAGATCAAGCAGTCGGCCTACGAGATGTGGCAGCAGGCCAATGCCGCCGTCGACATAGCCAAAAAGACCTATACGCGTATCGACAACCTCTACAACGAAGGGGTGGTGTCGGCACAGAAACGCGATGAGGCCAAAGCGGCCTACGACGCGGCCGTAGCCGCCTCGAAGGCTGCCGAAAGCCAGTATAACCTGGCCGAAGCCGGCGCACAGGCCGAGGACAAGACCTCGGCTGCCGCCATGGTGAAGGTGGCCCGCGGCGGTGTCAGCGAGGTTGAGGCCTTGCTCGAGGACCAGTACTTGGTAGCGCCCTGCGACGGACAGGTCGACATCATCTTCCCCCACGAGGGCGAGTTAGTGTCGCTGGGTTCACCCATAATGAACGTGCTCAAGCTGCAGGACAAATACATCACCTTCAATGTGCGCGAGAAGTACCTCAAAGACTTCACCATGGGCAAGGAGGTGACCGTCACCATCCCCTCGATGGACGACAAGAAAGTGAAATGCAAAATCTACTACGTGCGCGACCTTGGCTCATACGCCACCTGGCACGCCACCAAGTCGAGCGGCGACTGGGACACCAAGACATTCGAGGTGAAGATGCGCCCCGAAGCCGATGTGCCCGACCTGCGCCCCGGCATGACAGTGATTATCAAGTAACTCCAGTCAATTTTTGTTGTTAAACAAGCCTAAAACCGACAGCTTTGCTTAGAGAAGTTATAAAACGGGAATTTCGGCGCTACATCGCCAGGCCGGTCTACCTTATGGGACTGGTGGTGATTCCTATTGCTCTGGCATTATTCTTCATAGCGATACTCGACGAGGGACTGCCGCTGCAGGCCCCGGTGGGTATTGTCGACCTCGACCATACGCCGATGTCGCGCCGCCTGACCCGCAACCTCGGAGCATCGGAACTGCTGCAGATCTCCGACAAGCAGTATAATTCGTACAACGAGGCCCTCGACGGGGTGAAGCGTGGCGAGATAATGGGCTTCTTCGTTATCCCCGAACACTTTGAACGCGACGCCGAGGCGCAGACCGGCACCAACCTGGCGTTCTACTGCAACCTCACCTACTATGTGCCCGGTTCGCTGGTCTACAAAGCGTTCAAGACCATGGCCGTAACCTCGGCCGGCGAGGTAGTCACCACCTCGCTTGTGGGAAAAGGACTGTCGCCGGAACTGTCGCGCGTGGCCCTGATGCCCTTGGTGCTCGACATCCGTCCGGTCGGAAACCCCTGGATAAGCTACGCCTACTATCTCGGGCCGTCGTTCATTATCGGTTCGGTAGGCCTTATGGCGCTGCTGATGAGCGTGTTCGTGTTCATGAGCGAAATCAAGGAGGGCACCTCCCGCAGCTGGCTTGATGCCGCAGGCAACCATATCGCCACGGCTATCTTCGGCAAGCTGATACCGCTCACCCTGGTGCTTACGGTCGTAGCTGTGTTCGTCCACTCGCTGATGTTCCACTACTGCGGCTATCCCATGAACGGCAACGAATGGAACATGCTGCTGGGGCTGTTGCTCTTCATCATAGCGTGTGAGAGCCTTGGCGTGGTGCTCGCGTCGATAATCCCGAGCCCGCGATTCGCTCTGTCGCTGGCGAGCCTCATCGGCATCCTCACCTTCTCGATAGCGGCATTCTCGTTCCCTGTTGAAGCCATGTACGGCAGCATCGGCATCTTCTCGTACATACTGCCGGTGCGCTACTACTTCCTGATTTACATCGACCAGGCCCTCAATGGCATCGACCTGTATTTCTCGCGCTGGTGGTATGTGGGGCTGCTCTGCTTCCCCATCGCGGCCACCCTGGTCGCCCCGCTGATGAGACGCTGGTCGCGCCATCCGGTTTATGTGCCCTAAATTTTTGAATTAATGAAAAGACTCTTCAGAAGCATATATGACTGGTTTGTGAGCGTGGCGCGGGTAATCCGGCGTCAGTTCCACCTGACCTTTACCGACCTGGGCGTGATGATATTTTTCCTCTTTCTGCCGCTGGTCTACCCCCTGATATATTCGCTGATCTATAACCCTGAGGTGACCCGCGATATGCCGGTGGTGGTGGTCGACGACTGCCGCACGGCCATGTCGCGCGAATTCGTGCGCCAGTGCGACGCTACCGAGGCCATCAGCATCATCGGCTACGCCGCCAATATGTCTGAAGCACGCGAGTGCCTCAACGAGCACCGCAGTTATGCCATCCTGGAAATCCCCAAGGATTACGAACAGCACCTTGGCCGCGGCGAGCAGGGCGTGGTGCACTTCTACTGCGACATGAGCCTGCTTTTCCGTTACCGTACATTCCTGATGTCGCTCACCACCCTGCAGGTCGATGAGTGTAGCCGCCTGCGCCAGATTGCTTTCAACACCATCGGCATTCCCGACAACCGTGCCCCGTCGTCGATTCAGCCGCAGGCATTTATGTTAGGTGACACGCAGCAGGGTTTCGCGTCGTTCATCATCCCCGGCATCGTGGTGCTGGTGCTTCAGCAGGCCATGCTTTTAGGTATCTCCATGCTGTCGGGCTGGAGTAACGAACGGCGGCGCAAGTACGGGTTCGACCCCTTCCAGATACGTTGCAGCGCCTCTGCTACCGTCCTGGGCAAAGGCTTGGCTTTCACGGTCATATTCTTCCCGCTGGCGATATTCACCCTCCACTTCGTTCCCGAGATATTCCACTATCCGCACATCGGCGACCCGCTGCAGTACCTTGCGCTGATACTGCCCATGCTGATGGCGACCTCCTTCCTGGGCATATCCATCGAGGGTATCATGCGCGAGAGGGAGACCTGCTTCATCGCTATAGTGTTCACATCGGTGATTTTTCTCTTCCTGTCGGGGCTTACCTGGCCGCGCTACGCCATGAACCCCATCTTCGTGATACTCGGCAACTTCATTCCGGCCACCTGGGCCGTGGAGGGTTTCGTGCAAATCAACTCCACGGGCGCCGGTCTCAACGAAGTGAGTGCCCAGTACCTGTGGCTGTGGGGCCTTGTTGTCTTCTATATGCTGACAGCCGTCGTGGTGACGCGCTACCGCGATAACCGGCGCCTTGTGCCCGCGTCGGTCTGACGATAAGCCTGATAATCCATTATGCCTCCATTTGTGACAGGATTTGTTACCCGTAAAATTCAAGGGTGTTACAATTGGAAACCGTGATGAAATACAGGACACAATTTTAACACTTTTAAGTTACAACGATACGCTGTGTTTCGAAAATGGTGTACCTTTACAAGCGGAAATATGGCGGTTTCCTTTAGTCATCTGACTTTTACTGTCCGATTGCTACTACCGGATGTCGGCCTCTTTATCGGTATCCGCCTCTGTTTTCACTAACAAATGCGAGAAGACCCAACGTCGTATCGCCGCAATCCTTCAATGAAACAAACAACCCCTGACAACCACGTATCCCGGCCCATCGGCCGAATCCTTGTAGTGGATTCCGACCAAAATATCTGTGAGATGATACGCGGACAATTTCAGGCGGAAGGTCTTGATACCGACTGGTGTTCAAGCAGCAGACAACTTTACAACATCACTCTCGACGAATACTGTCTGATTTTTGTGGATCTTGGTTTCGAGACAGGCGAAGGCCTCAATCTCATCGAACAGATCAAGCAGACTCCCGGATGCGACAACATCGGGGTAATAGCCTGCTCCAACAGAATGTCTCCTACCGTGATAATCAGCGCCCTCAATGCCGGCGCAGACGATTATATCCTGAAACCCTTTTCACTGCGTGAACTCAAGGCCCGCGCACAAGCCCTGATGCGCTGCTGCTGAACTCCCTCCTCTGCAAAACCATCGGGGCTACACAAATGTTATTGTATCATGATGGCAGTCAACAATAACATACAGCAGCGCAGTTCGCACAAGCCGGGGGTACATGTCTGTAACCCCGAACCGGCGCCGGATTCAATCCCCGTACGCCCCGAGACCCGCCGCGCCATTCTCGACGGATGCCATGTGACAGTGTTGGTGCTGTCAGTGCTTCTTATCGTGGCCATCTCGTACACATCGTTCAAGTCGATACCATTCCTCGACGACAGCCTGTATATGAATTTTCAGCTGGTGGTGTGCCTGGTGTTCATCGCCGACTTCTTCGTGGAGCTGTGGCTCACACCCCGCGGCGAGAAACACCTGTACGTGCGTTCGCGCATCGCATACCTGCTGCTGTCAATACCCTACCTCAACATCATCGACGCTTTCAGCATACAGCTGAGCTACGACACACTCTACTTCGTGCGTTTCATACCGCTCTGCCGCGGAGGGCTCGCCCTGGTGATAGTGCTTGACTATCTGGCCGAAAACCGCATCGCGGGCCTGCTGATGAGCTATATCGCCATAATGGTGCTGGTAATCTACTTTGCGGGTCTGATATTCTTCGCCCGCGAGCAGCCGGTCAACCCCGGCGTCACCAGCTACTGGGATGCATTTTGGTGGTGCGTGATGCAGTCGACCACCCTCGGCTGTTCCATCCCGGCGATCACCCCGGCGGCGAAAAGCCTTCAGTTCATCCTGTCGATGATGGGCGAAATCATGTTCCCCATTTTCACCGTCTACCTCGCCAACCTGATAATAAGGCATCGCAATAGGTTAAAAATAATTAAAAACGAGGATACAAGTGTTAAATCTTATCCATCGCCAATATCCTCGCAGACATCTCCCGACACGAAAGTTGCTTCTGACGGGAAAATTTCTTAACTTTGCACTCGGTTATCGGAGGAGGCTGACGGCTTCCTCCATTTTATTTTATTTATGATTAGCAAAGAGGACATCCGCCGTACGGTGGAAAAAGCCATCGAAGGCACCCCTGTTTTTATTGTAGACATCAGCGTTTCGCCCGACGACCGCATCGTCGTGGAGATTGACTCGCCACAGCCGCTCGACATCGACACCTGCGCAGCCGTAACACGCGCCATCGAGGCCGACTTCGACCGCGACACCGAGGATTACGAGCTCGAAGTGGGTTCGGCCGGCCTCACGGCCCCCTTCAAGGTCCACGGCCAGTACGAAAAGAATGTGGGTCAGACCGTCGACGTGCTCACCGCCGACGGCCGCAAGTTGCGCGGCACCCTTGTGTCGGCCGGCGACGATGCTTTCGTGCTCCGTACGGCCGTAAAGGTGAAGAACCCCGGCGACAAACGCCCCCACATCGAGGAGCGCGACGAGTCCCTGCCCTACGACGCGGTAAAGAAGGTGCAGCTCCATCTGGAGTTCTGACCCGAGTGCCCGCCGCTCACACTCTAATCATTTCTCACGACAAAAAACAAATGAAATAATGGCAAAAAAAGAGGAAACCCCCAACATGGTGGCCAGTTTCGCAGAGTTTAAGGAACTCAAGAACATCGACAAGACCACTATGATCAGCGTGCTCGAGGAATCATTCCGTAAGGTGCTCTCGAATATGTTCGGCACCGACGAGAATCTCGATGTCATCATGAACCCCGACAAGGGCGACGTGCAGATTTTCCAGAACCTGGAAGTGGTGCCCGACGGCGAAGTCGAGAACCCCAACCTGCAGATTTCGCTCAGCGACGCCCGCGCCGACAATGACCCCGAAGTGGAAATCGGCGAGGAACACACCAAAGAGATTATTTTCGCCGACTTCGGCCGACGCGCCATCCTCACTCTGCGCCAGACACTCCAGTCGAAGATTCTCGAGCTGCAGAAGGAGGCAATCTACGCTAAATTCAAAGACCTCGAAGGCGAGCTCGTCACCGGCGAGGTTTACCAGACCTGGTCGCGCGAAGCCCTGCTGCTCGACGACGACAAGAACGAACTGTTGCTCCCCAAGAGCCAGTCGATTCCCGGCGACTTCTTCCGCAAAGGCGAGCACGTCAAAGCCGTCATCGCCCGTGTCGACAACAATAACAACAACCCCAAAATCACCGTGTCGCGTACCAACGAGAACTTCCTGCGCCGCCTTTTCGAGCTTGAAGTTCCCGAAATTCACGACGGCCTGATCACCATCCGCGCCGTGGCCCGCATCCCGGGCGAGCGCGCCAAAATCGCCGTCGAGAGTTACGACGACCGCATCGACCCAGTAGGCGCCTGCGTCGGCGTGAAGGGTTCGCGCATCCATGGCATCGTACGTGAGCTCCACAACGAAAACATCGACGTAATCCCCTTCACCAACAACCCCTCGCTCTTCATACAGCGCGCCCTGTCGCCCGCCCGCGTATCGTCGATACGCCTCGACGAGGAGGAGAAGAAGGCCGAAGTGTTCCTCAAGCCCGACCAGGTGTCGCTCGCAATCGGCAAGGGTGGCCTCAACATCAAATTAGCGTCGATGCTCACCGGCTATGTGATTGATGTATACCGTGATACCGACGAAGCATACGAGGAAGACATCTACCTCGACGAGTTCAAGGACGAAATCGACGAATGGGTAATCGAAGCCATCAAGGAAGCCGGTTGCCTCACCGCCAAAGCCGTGCTCAACACACCCAAGGACGAGCTCGCCAAGCGTGCAGACCTCGAGGACGAGACCGTAGAGAATGTAATGAACATCCTCTCGGCCGAATTCGAAGACGAAGACGCCCCCGCCGCCCCTGCAGAGTCCGCCCCTGCAGCTCCCGCAGCCCCCGAAGCCCCCGCCCCGGAAGCTCCCGCAACTCCCGCAACTCCCGAAGAATAATACCCTCCACTCTCCGCTCTCCACTAAAATAAATATCCACATAAACCCCATACATGGCGAGAACCAAAATAAGCAAAGTAGCTAAAGACCTCAACATCAGCCTTCAGACTGCCGTTGAGTTCCTGCAAAAAAAAGACATTACAGTCGACGACAACCCCAATACGCGTATTGAGGATGACGTCGTCGACATTCTCGTGAAGGAATTCAAATCCGACAAAGACCTCAAAAGCAAATCCGAAAAGTTCTCGTCTGACAGGCAGCAGAAACGCGAGAAAGAACGCCCTGCCAAGCCCGAACAACCCGAAGAGATTAAACTTCCTTCCGAAATCAATAAACCCAAGATCCTCGGCAAAATCGAGCTCGACGCCAAGGGAAACCCCGTGGCGCCTAAGCCCGAACCTGAGTCAAAGCCCGCTACGGCCGCCGCTCCAAAGCCCGAACCGGTGAAAGCCGCCGAAGCTCCCAAGCCCGAGGCACCCAAGGCTGAGGCTCCGAAGGTCGAGGCACCCGCGCCGGTAACAGCTCCGGCAGTTGAAAAACCCGCCGAGAAGCCAGCGGCCGAAGCTGCGGCCAAACCCGCCCAGACCTCCAAGGCCCCTGAAAAGCAGGCTCCAAAATCCGAAGCGAAAGCCCCGGCCAAGGCCGCCACTCCGGCCAAGCCCAAGGCTGAACCCGCTGCCGGACAGCCCAAGGCCGAGGCCCCGGCAGAGCCTAAAGAAACCGAAATATTCTCACTCGGCCTCCCCAAAACCCGCCCGGCAATCAACGTCATCGGCAAAATCGACCTGTCGGCCATCAACCAGACCACCCGCCCCAAAAAGAAAACCAAAGAGGAGCGCCGCAACGAGCGCATTGCCAAAGCTCGCGAAAACGCCCAGAATAACGGTCAGGGTGGCGGCGAAGGCCGGCAAAAGCGTAAGCGCATCGGCTCGAAGGAGAAGGTCGACATCGAAAAGGCCGGACAGCAGGCCGGGCAGCAGGGCAAAGGTGACCGCAACCGCCGAGGCGGCAACAACGGCGGCAACGGCGAAGGCCGTGGCCGCGGTCGCAACCGCTCGCAGGCTCTCCGCACTCCCGAAGTCAACGAGGAGGACGTACAGAAGCAGGTTAAGGAGGTACTTGCCCGCCTCACCGCCAAGGACAAGGGCCAGAAGAAGGGCATCAAGTGGCGCAAGGAGAAACGCGAGGCTGTAGCCGAGCGCGAAGCCGCCGCTGCCGCCGCTCAGGCCGCAGAGTCCAAGATTCTGAAACTCACCGAGTTCGTTACCGCAAACGACCTCGCCACCCTCATGGATGTGCCTATCAACAAGGTTATCGGCACCTGCATGAACCTCGGCGTGATGGTATCCATCAACCAGCGCCTCGACGCCGACACCATCAACCTTGTGGCCGACGAGTTCGGCTTCAAGACCGAATTCGTGTCAGCCGAGGTTGTCGAAGCCATCCAGCAGGAGGAGGACAAGGAGGAAGACCTTGTGCCGCGTCCGCCCATTGTCACTGTCATGGGTCACGTCGACCACGGTAAAACCTCGCTCCTCGACTATATCCGCAAAGCCAACGTTATCGCCGGCGAGGCCGGTGGCATCACCCAGCATATCGGAGCTTACCATGTCACCCTCTCCGACGGTCGCCATATCACCTTCCTCGACACCCCGGGCCACGAGGCCTTCACCGCCATGCGTGCCCGCGGTGCCAAGGTCACCGACCTCTGTATTATCATCGTGGCCGCCGACGACGATGTGATGCCACAGACCGTCGAGGCCATCAACCACGCCTCGGCTGCCGGTGTTCCTATCGTCTTTGCTATCAACAAGATAGATAAGCCCCACGCCAACCCCGACAAAATCAAGGAGGAACTGGCAGGCATGAACTACCTCGTCGAGGAATGGGGCGGCAAATACCAGAGCCAGGACATCTCGGCCAAGAAGGGTATGGGCGTTGAGGAACTCCTCGACAAGGTGCTCCTCGAAGCCGAAATGCTCGAACTCAAGGCCAATCCCAACCGCGCCGCCACCGGTTCGATTATCGAATCGTCGCTCGACAAGGGCCGCGGTTACGTCGCTACTGTACTCGTGCAGAACGGTACGCTCCGTCAGGGCGACATCATCCTGGCCGGTACGCATTACGGCAAAATCAAGGCGATGTTCAACGAGCGCAACCAGCGTATCAAGGAGGCCGGACCGGCCGAACCCGCGCTGATTCTCGGTCTGGACGGCGCCCCCACCGCCGGCGACGCTTTCACCGTGCTCGAAACCGAGCAGGAGGCCCGCGAAATTGCCAACAAGCGCCAGCAGCTGCAGCGCGAGCTCGGCATCCGCACCACCAAGCGACTCACCCTCGACGACATCGCACACCGTGGCGACACCTTCCGCGAACTCAATATCATCGTCAAGGGCGACGTCGACGGCTCCATCGAGGCGCTTTCAGACTCACTCATCAAGCTGTCGACCCCCGAAGTGCAGGTCAACGTGCTCCACAAGGCTGTCGGCGAAATCTCCGAATCCGATGTCACCCTGGCTGCCGCCTCCGATGCCATCATCATCGGTTTCCAGGTGCGTCCCTCGCAGGCCGCACGGCGCGAAGCCGAGAAGGACGGCGTGGAAATTCGCCTTTACTCGGTTATCTATCAGGCTATTGAGGAGGTCAAGGACGCCATGGCCGGTATGCTCGCTCCCGAAGTCAAGGAGGAGATTACCGGTACGGCCGAAGTGCTCGAGACCTACAAGATTTCGAAGGTCGGAACCATCGCCGGCGCACTCGTGCGCGAAGGCAAAATCAAGCGAACCTGCAAGGTGCGCCTCATCCGCGACGGTATCGTGCGCTACACCGGCGAGCTCGGTTCGCTCAAGCGCTTCAAGGACGACGCCAAGGAGGTTGTCGCCGGCCTCGAGTGCGGTCTGTCGATTGCCGGATACAACGATATCCAGGTCGGCGACCTTATCGAAGGCTTCGAAGAAGTCGAAGTCGCCCGCGAGCTCTGATGCCCTCATCCCCGCTCCCGTAACGAATTTTTCATTCCCTATACAACGCGCCGGCAGCCTCTGTCGGCGTTTTTTTTGCCATTTATGACGGGGCTCCCTGAAGGTCGCCGACAAAAACAAAAATTTTACCTGCTTGTGGCTATTGTATGCCCATTCTACCTTGGTGAGGCTTTAGCGGTCCCACTTTCGGGGTGGAAAAGGGCAAAAATAAAGGCGAGGCTCCGGGGAGCTTCGCCTTTAAGGGTTATGAGGCCGGATTAGCGGGCCATGTCGGCCAGGGTGAAGGTGGCGTCCATGGTGCGCGGTTCCTTGCGGCCGTTCATCAGGTCGAAGAAGAAGTTCGAGATGGTCTTGCCGTCGAGAACCACGGGGTTACCCTTGGCGTCGTTACCGAGTTCGTAGGTTTTGAGCAGCTGCGGACCGAGGGCGGCGGCTGTCAGCAGGAAATGGTTCTGGAAACGGTCGGTGTCGAGCATATCGGCGGCGAGCACTTTGCCCACTACGGTGAACGAGCGGAGCGGTTTCTGGATTTCGCCCTCCACGAGGTTTGATTTCACTTCGTCGGTTTCGAGGTTCATGGGGATTCGGCCCGACATGGGGTCCTCGGCGACACCGCGGAAGAGTGCGCCCAGGTCGGCGAGCGAGAGGTTGAACAGGCGTGTCGATGCCGTGGTCTCGGGCGCTTCGATGGTGAAGGCGCTGGGGAGGAGCAGCTGCACGGTGCCGTCGAGTTTGACGCGCGGGGTGTTGAAGGTGCCGACAATCGAGTTGGAGATTACGGCCTCCTGGGTGGCGAACACGCCGCCGATGACTACGCAGTTCTCGAGGGTCACCTCGTCGGCGTAGATTGAGCCTGCCACGAAAGCATTGCGCAGGGCCACGCTCTTGGCGTTGATGTCAGCACCGAAGAAGGGTTTGGCTTCGGGAGCGCGCGATACAATCGAACCGGCCGAGCCGACAGTCTTCTTGAAGGTGATGTCGCCCTTGGTCGAGGTGTTGATGTACAGCTCTTTCTGGGCGAAGGCTGCTCCGTTGATTTCAACGTCGCCGCCGCGGAATTCGATGCGTGTGCCGAAGATGGCGCCCTCCACTACGACATTACCGTCGAAGATGAGGTTGCGGGTGATCTCGGCTATTTTCTGCGGGAGGATTGAGCCGCGCACCAGGTTATCCTTAAGGATTTGGTCGGTGGCGTCGAAACGTACCTCCTTGAGTTCTTTTCTGTTGTTCATTTTTTTTGGAAAATTGTGAAGGTTATTTGCCTGGTGCGGCGGTGTTTGATAGGTTGAAAAGGCGTCCGGTAAGCTCGGCTACGCGGCGGTCGTGGTCGGTCTGGGCGGCAGAGCTGAGGCCGGCCACTTCGCTTTTGTAGTACTCGGATATGCGCTCCTGCGAGTCGTCAGCGACGGGAGTGTCCCACTTGCGGCTCTCCATGCGGTTGCAGAGCTCCTGCTGGTTGTAGTGCTGGAGCATGGGCGAGGAGTAAATCTGAGTGTTGCGCACGCCGCCGGTGTCGGTGGTTTCCATCACCATGAAAGGTGTGGCGAAGCGTGTTGATTCGCCGCCGTCGCGCAGACAGGCGTCGAGCAGGACGTCGGTGCGGTACTGTTCGGCCAGGAAACGCTCCGACGAGCGCAGGGCGTTTGCGGCGTCTTTCTTGGCGAGCGAAGCCGAAATCATGGAACGCACGCGGGCGTTTTCGCCGGCTGTGACAGAGGCTGTGGCCACCATGGAGTCGCCGGTCTGGCGGTCGGCCAGTTCGGAGGTCTTTCGCTGGAACTTGAATATGGGTTCGTCGATGGCGTGGATTCGGTTTTCGAGTTCCCGGTTGAGGTCATTGAACAGTTTGCCGTATCGCGAACAGATGCGCTGGTAGTCGTTTCCCATCTGGCGGCGCTTGTCGTTGCAGCGCTTGGCCAGTTCGTGGAGCTGCACAAGCAGGGCGTCGGTCTTGGTCTTCAGCTCGGTAATCTGCTGTGAGATGTCTGACTTGACGGTCTTGAAGAATCCGGCGATGATGGTGTCGCCGACCTGCTTGCTGGTGTCGTAAATCGACTTGACGTGAGCGGCTTTGGTAGCTACCACCGAGCCGGTGACAAGGTCTACCGATTCCTTCATGTCCTTGATACTCTCCTCGAAGGGGTCGGTATCGACTTCGACGATGAACTCAACGTCCTCGTAAACGTGGCCACTGTAACTCTTGAAGCCTCCGGTTTCAGAGGCCGGATATGACACCGAGCCCGAATACTCCACGCAAATGGTTCTTGTAAACTTACGTTTGTAACTCATAAGTGTGAAGTATTAAAAGGATTGATATGAATTGCTCTCGAACATGCGGAGCATGGTGTCGCGCACGCGCTGCGGAATGGCCGGGTCGTTGGCTACATACTGGCGGAAGCAGTTGGTCACTTCGGGGTCGGCCTGTGTCTCTTTCCACTGGAGAGAGCCTTCGCGCAGGTCGGAGCTTACGGCATTCTCGATGCGGTTGCGGGATTCACCGGCGCTGATTCCGGAGACGAAAATCTGGGTCTGCGTGTTGCCCGAGGCGTCGTAGTTGCTTTCGGCTACGGCTACGGGGATATACATCGGGGCTGTGGCCCGGTTCATATTGCGGCGCAGCAGAATGCGGTCGGTCATGTCCTGGAGGTGGTTTGAGGCAGCCACGAAGCGTTCCATCGAGCTGACGGCGCGGGCGGCGCTCTGCTTGAGGTGTGCGCTCTTGACCATCTGCGAGGCCTTGACGCTCTCGGCCTGACCTACGGGCACGGCCGACACGAGGTTGCTCGTGCGGTTGGTTACCTTGTCGGCTTCGGTTACGGCGAAGTCGAGGATGGGTCGGTCGAGTTCGGTGACTCTCTGGCGCAGGGCGCGGTTGAGCGAGCCGAAGATTTTGCCGTAGCGGGCCGAAATCATGTGGTAGTCGCGCTCCATACGCATACGGATGGCGGTGAGCATCTTGCGCTGCTGGTTGAGGCGCATGAGCTGTGCGTCGACGCGGCTCTGCAGAGCTGCCATCTTCTGCGAGATGGAGGAGTGTATCATGGCGTAGAAACCCTGGTTGACTTTCTTGCAAACATGATTTGCACCATCCACCTGAGCTTTCACCACAGCCGTCTGCATGGCCACCACCGCGGTGGTTGTGCCATCGACATGCTTGCTGACTCCGTCAACGGAGTGGGCCATAGGCAGAGTGTCGACTACGCAGTCAAATGTATGTGACATAAAAATTCAGTTTAAGATTAGGTGAATGATTTGATTAAGCCTGGGGAGGGTTCTGCGAGGGCTGCATGTTCAGTACGACGCCGGCGTTGGCCAGGTGCTGGCCGATACTGTTGAGGTCGTCGTACGAGAGGTTCGAGGCGGCGATAACGGGAGTCGATTCGAAATACTGCTGAGCCGATGCGGCATCAAGGCCCGAGACTTCCATCATGGCCTGGAGGGCGGCCTGCGGGTTGGGGCCGACGGCTTCGATGATGAGGTCGTAGCCGTAGGGCGCTTCGGGCTGCTGTGCCTGAGGCTGTTCGGGCTGTTCGGGTTCCTGGGCGGGCTCGGCGGGAGCTTCTTCGGGCTGAGGTCCGGCGGGGGCCTCTTCCCCGGCGGGGGCTTCAGCTACGGGCTGCTCGGGCTCGGGTTCAGGTTCAGGCTGTTGAGCAGGTTCAGGTGCGGCTGCGGGTTCGGGCTGCGGAACGTTCATCTCTTCGGTGAATGCAGCTGCTTCGGGCGCGGGGCTCTCAGGCATGGGCTCGGGCATCGGCATGGGCTGCTGGACGGGGGCTTCGGGCTCGTAAGCGTTGGGGTTGCGGTTGAGGCCTTCGAGGGCTTCGCGTACCATTGCGGGC
Source organism: uncultured Muribaculaceae bacterium (assembly GCA_945931475.1). Classification (GTDB taxonomy): domain Bacteria; phylum Bacteroidota; class Bacteroidia; order Bacteroidales; family Muribaculaceae; genus UBA7173. The sequence continues at coordinate 44,326 of CAMEPD010000004.1, forward strand.
AGGTTCATGGCGAAGTCTTCGCGTGCCTTGTCGGAGATGTTGGGTTCGGGGGGCAGCTCGGCGTCCTTGGCGAGTTTGGGGTTGACTGCTGCCAGCGCGCGGCGACGGTCGTCCATGTCGTGGAGCTCCGATGCGGCTACGGCTACCGAGTTCGAGTAACCGTCGCGCAACTTGGCGTCGTAGTATTCGACGTGACCGAACTGTGCGGCTTTCAGGTCGATATCCTCTTTGAGGCGTTCGATGTAGTCCTCGAAGTCGTTTTGGCACTTCTGGAATTCCTGGCTCTGCATCTCGAAGGCGGCGAGGGTGTCGGCGGTGTTGTCGACGGTCTCCACGATTGTGGCGTCGAGGTTTTCACCGGCGTTCTCCATCTGTGCTTCGGTGCGCTGCAGGGCGAGCAGGTTGTTGTAAGCGCCTACATATTCGGTGAGGGTCTGCTGCATCAGGTTGATGAGGTCGGCCGATTCGGCGCGGTTGCTGCGGTAGAAGGCGTCGGTGTCCTGATGCCACTTGTTGAGGTACGAGAGTTTCTGGTCGCGGATGTTGTTGTAGATGTCGAGACGCTTGATGCGGTTCTCCTGCATGAGGGTCTGTACCATCGGGGCGACAATCTCCTCGTACATCTGGTGCATACCGAAGGGCTGCACGGTCTGCGAGCCGTCTTCGGCTACCCATGTGCCGGTGATGAGGTTGAACTTCACGCGCGACGACTGGCGTAGCTGGAAGGGCTCGTAACCCTGAACGTTGTCGCTGTAGTCGAATTTCTCGTGGCGGATGCGGTCGATTTCCTCCTCCTCGAGTGTGGGCGAATAGTGATTGTATGGGGCTTTGAGTATCTGATAGAGGAGCTTGTTGGATTCGAGCACTACCTTGTCGACCGAAGCCACCTTCATGCGGGCGATGGTCTGTACGGAGAAACCGATTGACGACATCAGCGCCTTGAGAACCTCCTCGAATTGGGTCGTCTCGTTCGACAGCGACTTCTTCAGCTCGTTGATTGTGCGGAATTTCTCGATGCCCGGTTCATACTGTTTGCTGTCGAATACCTTTACGACGGGAGCGTCGGCGGGAATCTCCTTGGCGGCGAACTGGTCGAGCTGCGGCAGGTAGGGCGAGTTGTCCATCACCACGGGGAGCGAAACCGATGCGGTCTCCAGGTCGTCCATGCAGAAGGCTACGGTGCGGAGTGTGCGCTCCAGAGCGCCGAGGTAGTCGTTCTCCTTCACCTCCTGGATTGACAGGGAGTAGTCGTCGGTCTGGATGGTTTCCGATTCCTCGGAGGTCTCGACCACGGGAGCCTGTTGGGCCAGACCCTCGAGCTGCTGAATCGACTGCACGAGCAGGTCGTTGCGGCGCGACATCGACATGGAGATGTCTGAGTCGGGCACGGCGCCGGTATAGTCGACGATGAAGCTGCTGTTCTGATATTTAATCTGCTCGGCTACAGGCACGTAGGCTACGCCGAGACGGCTTACGCGGTAGTCGCGGAAAATCTCCCGGTGCATCTTCTGGAATTCGGCGATGCGCTCGTTGAGCGAGGCAATCTCCTTCTCGAGGGCGCTCTTCTTGATGAAATAGGGGATGATGAAGCAGAACAGCCACACCCACACCTTCGAGAGTTTCTCCTCTTTCTGGGCTTTCTCCTCCTGGAGCGAAGCGATGCTGTGTTCGATTCGTTCTTCTTCCTGAACTACACGCTCGGCAGCTTGCCGGTAATAGTTGAAAAGAACTTTTGCTTGATCCTGCCAGATATTGGCCGAATCAGGAAATATTTTTCCTTCCATGAATTAGATATTAAGTTAAAGAGTTGAGTTTCAAATGAATGGAGGTTATGACATGGATTCGCGACGGCGTCGCATGGTCTGTTCGACGCGGCTCAGAAGCTGTGTGGCCTGCTGCCCGTAGCTCTGCCACTGCGGGAGCATCTCGCGCAGACGCGAAGCGTCATCGATGATGTACTGCTCGTAGTTGATGGCTTCGGGGGATGTGGAGGGGGTGAGGTAGCGGCAGCCGTCGGCCAGGGCGCGCAGCCGTCGCTTGATGTCGTCGGGCACGCCGGGGGTGAGGTCGGCGTTGTCGACTAAGTCGTTGAGCGCGAAGCGCACATCCTTCTTGCCGGCCATGGCGAACTGCTCGCGACGGTATACGTTGCCGGCGGTGCGCGTGGCGGCCGACGAGGCGAACAGCGCTATTGCGAAGCCGAACAGCAGCACAAGCTGCGCCATCAGCTGCCATACGAACGGCAGGAAGAACATAGCCACCATTACTATTATGGCCAGGATGCTGTACCATGTGGTGGAGGTCCAGCGGATGCCCAGGCCGGCGGCCTGCTTGCCCGAGGGGTCGTCGAGACGGATGGGCGCCATGCCTAAGTTCCAGGCAAACAGCCAGTAGATTAACGACGCTACCACTATGTCGAGTATCATTACTTCGGTCGACTTTACATGGAACATCGGCAGCAGAAGCACGAATGCGAGGATTATCAGCGCCTGCCCGAAGATGGCTATGGCAAGAGCTACGGGACGTATTCTCATAATATAGTCAGGTTAGTTGGTTGCTGAACAGTGGGTTAACGTTTGTTGCCGCAACGGGGGCAGAACTTGGAGCCGGGAGGGATGGTGGCGCCGCAGCGCGAGCAGGTGTTGCTCTCGGCGATTACAGGCTGTCCGCACGAGGGGCAGAAGGTGCTTCCGGCGGGGATGGGTGTGTGGCAGTGTGCGCAGGTGCGTCCGGGGCCGGCGAGCTGTGTGCCGCAGCTTACACAACGGCGTGCCTCGGCCGGGTTGTCGGCGCCGCAGTTGGGGCACGGGTTGTATTTGTTGCCGCAGTTGGGGCAGAATTCCATGTTCGAGGGGAACTTGCGCGAGCATTTCGAGCAGTAGACCATGTGGACTGCCTGCTGCTGGCCCTGCTGACCGCCGAAACCGCCCTGCTGACCGCCGAAACCGCCCTGCTGACCTCCCTGGCCCGGGCCGAAGGTGGGCTGGTTGTACTGCGGATTCATGGCAGCTCCGCCGCCCATGCCGCCGCTCATGTTGTTCATCATGTTGATGGCCATGAGGCCGCCGAGAAGGCCGCCGCCGTTGCTGCCGCCGCCGAAGCCGCCGCCCATCTGGCCGATGGCGTTGTTGGCTGTGCCGAACATCTGCTCCTGTTGCCAAGTGTGGCCTGTAATCGACATTGAGGCCTGCTGGGCTATTGATTCCTTGATGCGCCGGCCCTCGGGTGTCGAGGTGTCGATGTCGATGGTCGAAACGTAGAATTTCGGTAGCTGAAGGCCCATCTCCTCCCAGAACTGGTTCAGCTGGTCGCGCAGCTGTGTCGACAGCGGGTCGAGGAAGGCCGAAATCTGCTTGTAGCCTACGTGATTCTGAATCATGAACTGCAGGATCATCGACTTCACCTTGGTGGTGAATTCTCCGGTGAATTGTGCTGTTAAGTCGCGCTGTGTAAAGACATTGCGTGTGCCCACCATGCGGATGAGGAACTTCTCGGGCTCTACAACTTTAAGGCCGTACTGACCGTCGACGGCCAGCGGAAGCTGGGTCTGATAGTCGGGGTCGTGCATCGGCAGCTGACCTACGTGGTAGGGGATATTGAAGGTCTCAACGAGGTTGACGAACCATACCTGGGCGGTAAACGGGTTTTTGCCTCCGAAGGGGAAACCGTACAGGCTGCGCAGTATGGGGAGGTTCTCGGTGCTGAGGGTGTGCTTGCCGGGGCCGAATTTGCCCATGAGCTGTCCCTTAGAGAAAAGGAGGGCCACCTGCGATTCGTTGACTACAAGCTGTGTATAGGTCGACAGATTGTCGTTGGGGAATTTGTAAGCGTATGTGATTTCGGAACCCTGCGGATTCCACATCACGCAATCTATGATAGCCATAAATTTTTAAATTTAAGGTTGTTTATTTCGAAGGATTAAGGTGTAAATGTGATATTTACGGGATTGATTATGAGATTCAGTCAGAAATGTTGACGCCGCGTGACAGTGATGCCGACGGGACGTATGTGTTTTAAACAGCCTCTTAGCGATTGTATATATCACAAAGTTATGAAAAAAGGGCATTCCTAAGCGGAATGCCCGTGTTAAAATCTGTTAAAAATTTGGCTCAAATCAGTTCATTCTGATGAGGGCCGGTACCCAGCTGCTGACGTTTACCGAGCCGCTGACGGTGCCGCCGTTGATGAGGTCCTCGCCGGTGCCTCCGATTGATACTGTGGTGTTTTCCGACGAGAAGATGGCCACGATTTTGTTGCCGGTCTGTGCATCGGTCTTGGTGATTACTTCGGTGTTGTTGCTGACCTGTTTGCGGTCGACAGTGCCGCGCCACATGGCGGGGTTCTCGCTGCGGGCCTTGAACCACTTGGCTACGCCGTCGTGAATCTTCTGCTCGGTGGAGTTGAAGCCGGTGATGCGGCCCGAGGTGCGACCCTTGTTGTCGGCGTTGCCGTCGCCGCTCTTGTCGCCGATTTCGTCGCCGTAGTAGGTGCAGGTCGGGCCGGTGTAGCAGGCTACGGCCGCATGACGGGTGATGAGTTTGTCGGCATCGGTGACGGTGTCGCCCACGCGGGATGTGTCGTGGTTGCTCAGGAAGATGGTGGGCTCAACGCCGTCGTCTTTGTATCCGCGGGCCTTGGCGTCGTTCGACAGGAACCATCCGATTGAGCCTACGCCGGAGCCGAGGTTGACCAGGTTGTTCTTGCCGTCGAAGTCCATTACCGACTTCAGGCCGTTCTGCTGTGTTACGGTGATGCTTCCGGCGCCGGTCCAGTCCTCGCCGACCATGTAGCCGAGGGTGCCCCACTGTTCGCCGCGGTTGCGGCGCTCGGAGGCCACGGCCTCTACCTCCATACGCAGGTCATACCAGTAGTTGTGACCGCCCTGATATACCTGATAGCACTGGTCGAGGCGCCAGCCGTCGACACCAAGCTCCATCCAGTAGCGTACCACCTCCTTGAAGTAGGCGAGAGAGTTGGGGTATGATACATTGCCGGCATCGGTGCCGCGTACGTTGCTCGAGGTTGTGCTGTCGATGCTGTTGCCGTTGGGCGATGCCTGGCTTACGCCGCCGTGGTGGCCGAACACTCCGTCGAGGATGATGTAGATGCCGCGTTCGTGGGCTTTCTCTACCAGTTCCTTGAACTCGTCGAGAGTGCCGAATTTGGGGTCAATCTTGAAGTAGTTGGTGCAGAAGTAACCGGTGGCCTGCAGCTTCTCGCCGCCCTGACCGTTGGTCGAGTCGAATACGGGGGTCATCCAGATGGCGTTCATGCCCAGGTCTTTGATGTAGTCGAGGGCGTTGATGATGCCGCGCAGGTTGCCGTTCTTGCGGTGACCCGAGGGGCCCCACATATCCGAGTAGCCCGAAGCGCCGCCCTCGCCGTGCTGGAACGAACCGACCATAATCTGGTATATCGAGAGCTCGCGCTGGTCGCCGGTAAGGGTGATGACCGGGGGGGTGTCGTCGCGGGTGAAGCTGGTGGTAACCTGGTCGGAGCCAAGGTCGTTGGTGGCGGTAACGGTGAGCGTGCCGGTTGCGCCGTCGTTGAGGTAGTTGCTGACTGTAAGCGAATTGCTGCCGTTGCTGAGGCTGAGGTCGCTGCCGTTGAACGAGCCGCTGATCGAGGTGGCGTCGTTGTCGATAGTTACGGTGATTACAGTGGTACCCTTCACCTTGCCCTGAGCGGGCGATACGGTGATTTTCGGCTTGACGGGACCGGTGTAGTATTCGCCCTGGTCGCTGACGGCGCCCTTTTTGCCCCCGGCGCCCTTGTAGATGTGGCCGTTGACGGGAACTTGCTGGTAGTTGCCGGTCTGGTTGGCGTCGCCGCTGCCGGAGCCGTTGTCGAACAGGAAACCGGTAAGGGTCGACGGGTCTTCATCGTCGGGGAAGGTATAGCTCCAGACGTTGTCCTTCACTAAGGTCATATCCACCCCGGGCCATGTGGTTTTCGGAGTATTCCAGTAGTGGATTTTGACCGAAGACCAGTTGGTGGCGGAGTTGTCGTAGTAGATGGTGAATTTCGGCGTGGTGAAGTTGAAGACGTAGGTGCGTGTGTCGCTGCCGTCTTTGACCTTTACCTCGATTTTGCCGTTTTTGGCGGGTACGTCGACCAGCGAGTGGTTGGAGTAGGTTGTGCCGTTCGACACGATGTCGACCATCGCCGTAGCCGACTTGGGGGTGGCGGCCACTATCACCTTTTTCGACTGGCAATTGTCGATGGTGTATTCGGTGCGGTCGGCGCTGAAGCCGGTGGCGAGGTTGGTGAAGTTGGTGAAGTCGCTGATTACCTCGACGGAGTTCAGGCTCGGGTCGGCGCCCCACGCGGTCGGTGCCGCAGTGATGATCATTAACGAGGCTGCCCCGAGTATATTGCGGATTATATTCTTGAAATTCATGGGGAAACTTATTTACGGATGATTTTCACTACCGATTGTGTACCGTCTGCACGGACTACGGTCATAAAGTAGATGCCGGGGGCGAGAGCCGAGCAGTCGGCGGTCACCGAGGTGGCTGAGTTGGCACTGATGTTGATGACGGAGGCGCCTGAGAGGCTGTGGAGCCTCAGCAGGGCGATGCCATCGGCGCATTCAGCGGTGACGGTGCCGTCGGTGACGGTGGGATAGACGTGAAGGGCCGCTGCAGGGTCGGCCACGGTCTTGCTGATGGCGGTGAGCTGCGGGTTGGGGTCGCTCTGGCCCGACATGACGGCTAAGACGGGGTATTGGCGGTCGCCGGAGTTCTGCCAGCGCCATACGTTGTCGAAATCCCATCCGAGGTTCTGGTAGGTGGTTTTGGCGGTGAGGTCGGTCTCGGTTGACGCATGGTGCCCGAAGTTGCCCCATTCGCTCTCCTCGAGGGTCATGTTTCTGTAGCCTAAGTTGCTCTGCTGGATGTTGTATCCGTTGTTGTTCCCGCCGAAGCGTGCCACGAAGTTAGAGCCGTCGGCTGCGGCAATGCTCTGGTTCATGGCAACTGAGGCGGATATCGAGCCGTAGTTTGCGCCGACTACGCCGCCGACATAGTTCTTGCCGCTGACATGTCCGGAGGCGTAGGCGTGGTCTACGGAAGCTTTGGTGTCGTTCTTGCCGACCAGACCGCCGGCAGCGTAGGCGTTGTCGGCTGAAACTTTTGCCGTCGAGTAGCAGTTGACGATGGATGCGGCGTGGTTCTCACCCATCAGGCCGCCTACGGCGAGGGTGGTGCCGGTTACAGTGCCCGAGGTAAAGCAGCGCTCCACTTTGCCCGATTTGGCGTAGCCCACGAGGGCGCCGGTGTAGGTGGTGCCGGTGACTTTTGCGTTCTTCAGGCCCAGGCCGCTGATACTGGCTCCTTCGATGGCGTTGAAGAAGCCTGTGGCGCTAATGCCTGAGGCCGAGTTGGTTATGGTGACGTTGGTGATTACGTGGTTATCGCCGTCGAAATTGGCGCGGAACGGCTTGTCGAGCGAGCCCACGCCGTCGAATGTCCCGGTCAGGGAGAGGTCGGTCGTGAGCCGGTAGTAATACCCATGATCCCAGAGGTCGGGGGTTGCGGCGAGCTTGTTGAGATGGTCGGCGTTCTCGATGAGGAAGGGTGACGATTCGGTGCCTTCGCCCGAGAAAATCGGGTCGGTGAGCGATACGAAACAGTCGGCTGTCTGCTTGCTGCTTGAGCGCGCGATGAAGCCGAGTTTGGTCATGTTTTTGAAACTTTCGGCATTCGAGTTGTAGAAGCCGTAGAAGTCGGTGATTTTGATGGTGTAGGTGCCGTTGGAGCCTGACATCTTGTGGCTGTCGGTCATTGCGCCGCCCCAGTCGGTCGGTTCAATTTTACCACTGCCGCCTACGGCCCAGGTGTAGAGATACACCGGCGAACCCAGATCTTCGGTAGTGATAGTGATTTCGAAAGCCTTACCCTTGTGGATGGGAGCAGGTGATGATGTGATAGTGGCGGCACTTCCGTCGGCGAGAGCCGATGGCGCCATTAACAACAAACCGAGAAGCAACACCGCCGGGCGCCGCCGTCTCATTCTTGAAATTGACATAATGCTGGTACCAAATTAAAGTAAGATATAATGATTAAAGTAAGATATAACGCAAGTTTCTTTCAGGTATGCTAAGAAACGGCCGGGAGACCGTTTACCCTGCAAAGATAAACAATTTATTCCCCGAAACCAAATTTATGCATTTTTTTTGCATGTTGCATAAATGGAAACATAAAAAGGAAATGTGCCATTGCGGCACATCTCCTTTTCTTTGATTCATACGGATGGAGAAGGGGAGGTCAGCGGACTGCAACCTTGGTGGGCTGGCCGTCAACAACTACCACGTAGATGCCGGGGGCAAGTGCGGTGCGGCCTACGGCCTGTCCCGACATGCTGTATACGTTCAGGCTGTTGTATTCGCCGGTGACTTCGATGTCGTTGCCTGCTACACTGACGGCAAAGGGCTTGAATCCGTCGGGAACGACCTCGTCAATGCCGGTGGTGTTGGCGGTGGCATACAGCACGTATGCACCGGCGGGCAGGGTGACGTTGGCTGAGGTAAGTGCCGGGTTTACGCCGTCGGAAACGCTTACCATGCGGTAACGTGATGTGTCGGTCAGGTCGACTCCGGTGTTGATTACCAGGTCGCCGTCGGTTGTCGGGTTAACAAAGAGGTAGGCGGCCTTGTCACCGGCGACGAGCTTCACATAGCGGCCGGCGGTGGTTGATACCAGGGCTATCTGTTTGTCGATGTCGATGCGGAACAGCTCGGGGTTGCGTCCGCGGAACTGCAGCAGGTCGGTGTAGGTCTGGTGCAGGGCCTTGTTGGGGGCCTTGTCGAGGTAGCTCCATACCACTTTCTTGTTGCCGGTATTGTTGCCGCCGTCGCTTGATTTTGTGGTCTGGTCGGCGCCGAATTCCTCAAACTGCCAGATCATGTGAGCACCCGGGCACATAAGCATCTGAGCTGCCAGAGAGCCGAGGCGTCGGCATGACATCTCGGGGTTGCCCTTGACGCCGTCGACACCCCATTTGCCCTGTTTGTAGGCGGGACGTTCCTCGTCGTGGCTGACTGCGTAGCTGACGGTTGAGCCCCATGTGCGTGAGCCGTCCGACGGGGCATAGAAGCGGTTGAGCGCCGACTGTGAGGCGTAACCCATGGCGAACTGGCAGGCGCTGTTGTTGACGTTGGCCCAGTTGATTTCGGCATCCTGTGCCATTTCGTTCTCCTCCTGAGTGCCGGCGAGGTTCTCGTTGATGAAGTAAGCGTTGGGGTTCACCTCCATCATGGCGGCGTGGAGTGATTTCATGCGGGCTACGCGGCTGGCGTTGTAGGCGTTGGTCTTGTTGTCGTTGGGGGTGCCGAATGTGTTGGTGGCCTCGTTGTAGGTGTTGCCGTACGAGTTGTTGTCACCCAGGCCCTTCACCAGGTCGAAGCGGAAACCGTCGACGCGGTACTCGGTAAGCCAGTATTTCAGGGCGTCCTTGAACTGCTGCTGTACCAGGGGGGAATCCTGATTCCAGTCGTTGAGCACTGAGTAGGAGTGGGGAGCCGAACCGTTGTAGCAGGGGTTGTCCTGTACATTGTACATAAGCCACCAGGGATGGTTGCCGTCGGTCTGGTTGAATACTATGTCGAGGATTACGGCGATGCCGAGTTCATGACACTTGTCGATGAGCTCTTTATAGTCGGCGGGAGCGCCGTAGGCTTTGTCGGGAGCCATATAGAAGTTGGTGTTGTAACCCCACGATTTGTTGCCGTTGAATTCCATGATGGGCATCAGTTCGATGGCGTTGATTCCCAGTTCCTTGAGATATCCGAGTTTGCCGTAGATGTTCTTGACTGTACCGTTGCCTCTTGCTTTGCCTTCGTCGCCGGTGAAGTCGCGGATAAGGAGCTCGTATACAAGCAGTTCGCTCTGGGGCACGCCCTGGAAGTCATTGACTTTCCAGTCGTATTTGCCTAATTCGGAGTTGTAGACGGCGGCGTGCACGCCCGGAAGTTTGGCACCGTCGTAGGCGGGACAATCGGGGAAGACGTACTTGGGGATGGTCTTGTCGTCGGGGGTCACTACAAGGTGGGCGTAGGGGTCACCGACGGCTGTCTGCTTGTCGAGCATATAATAGTATACGTAGTCGGTGGCTTTGTCAAGTCCGCCGATGGTAATCCAGAAATAGCGGATGCCGTTGACGTCGCAGTAGTTCATCTGCTGGTCGGCTGTAAGGGCGTAGTTGTTCCATGAGCCTATGAGCAATACGTCGTCCTTGCCCGGAGCTGCCAGGCAGAAGGTTACGGAGCCGTCGGCATTGGTCGATGTGCCCATTACGGGGTCAATACCGCCGGGATATGCCACGTTTTTGCTCTTGGTGTCGGCAGGGAAGTCGGTGGGGAAGATGGTCAGGATGATGTCTGTCCAACCCACGGTCTTGCCCTCTTTAGTGCCGGCTGTGTTGCGGAATACGAAGGCCAGGCGCTCGATCTGCTCGTCGGGGTTGGTGATACCGTAATACTCACGCATATTGCCGATGTGGAGCTTGTAGAGGTTCTCGTCGACGCGGGTGCATTCGTATTTGGGTGTGTTGGTTCCCCATTGCGGGGCATATTTCCAGTCGGAAGGCGAGTTCGACAGGCTTGTGATTACGCCGGTGTGGGCGTATACCTTGTCGGTGGCGGGCAGGTTCTTCAGGCCCTGCGAGCCCCAGTCGGCATGGAAGTAGATGGTGACATCTTCGGTCTCTGTGGTCAGCAGAGCGGGTTCGGTGGTCACAACCTGTGCGCGGCCTGTGAATATGCCCAGGCATATCATGGCGGCCGCCAGTAAGTAAGTGTACAAGTTTTTCATTGAAGTTGTGAAGGTAGGTATGAGGTAATTTTTTTTCTTTTTCCGGGTAGGGCGGATGTACGGCATCCTCCGGGGTTTACGGAAAACGCCCGAATCGGCTCAAAAGGGCCGGCCGGGCGTTGTATTGTTGTGTCCGGGTTGCCCCGGGATCAGGATTAGTCGATGGCTTCGTCAGCAGGGTATCCGCCCATTTCGCGAATGGCGTTCTTGAGCATAACGTACTGCTGGAACAGATGGTTCACGGGAACCTCGTTCTTGGTGTAGTCGTGCATCGGGCTCTTGAGGAAGAAGCTCAGGAAGCGCTGGATGCCGTAGCGGCCGTTGCGGGCTGCCAAATCCGACAGAAGTACCAGGTCGAGGCAGAGGGGAGCTGCCAAAATGGAGTCGCGGCAGAGGAAGTTGATCTTGATCTGCATGGGATAGCCCATCCAGCCGA
>CAMEPD010000005.1 GCA_945931475.1 uncultured Muribaculaceae bacterium
GGAGAAACATCCAAATAATCGAATTGGTTACTATTAAGAGGCTGTTTAAAAATAATTTTGAACCGTTACTTACTACGAATAAATTAATAAAATCGAATATCATGGCATTAACTTACATGACAAAAGAGGGCTACGACAAGAAAATGAAAGAAATAGCCTTCCTCGAATCGGTGGAACGTCCCCGCGTTTCGGCAGCCATTGCCGAAGCCCGCGACAAGGGCGACCTCTCGGAAAACTCGGAATACGATGCTGCCAAGGAGGCTCAGGGTCTCCTGGAGATGAAGATAGCCAAACTCAAGGACTTGGTTGCCAACGCCCGTATCATCGATGAGTCGAAACTTTCGAAGGACGAAGTGGCTATCCTGTCGAAGGTGAAAATCAAGAATATGGCCAACGGCATGACCATCGAATACACCATCGTGGCCGACTCCGAGGCCAACCTCCGCGAGAAGAAAATCGGCGCTTCGACCCCCATCGCCAAAGGGCTGCTCGGCCACAAGCTCGGCGACGTGGTGGAAATCCGTGTCCCTGCCGGGCTGATGAAGTTCGAGATTATGGAGATTTCATTCTAATCCGCACCGCCACCCCCCCTGAATCCGTCACAATTATGGCTACACTGTTTTCACGTATCGCTGCCGGCGAAATCCCTTCGTACAAGGTGGCCGAGGACGACAAGCACTTCGCTTTCCTCGATATCAACCCGGTTCACCCGGGCCATGTTCTGGTAATCCCCAAGAAGGAGGTCGACTATCTCTTCGACCTGCCCGACGACGAATATGCCGCCCTGCTGCTCTTCGCCAAGAAGGTCGCAAAAGCACTCAAAAAGGCAATTCCCTGCACCAAAGTGGGTGTAACGGTAATCGGCCTGGACGTGCCGCACGCCCATATCCATCTTGTACCCATGGACAAGGGGAACGATATGGATTTCTGCGGCAAGAAGCTCACCCTTCCCGACGAGGAGATGAAGCGCATCGCCGCCGCCATCGCCGCCGAATTCTGACACCTAACAACCACCACCTTATCCTGAATCCTCAATGAAGAAGCTGATATATACCGCCGCCGGACTTACAGCCCTGACGCTGGCATCGTGCGGCAGCAGCGAGTGGAAAGTCGAGGGTAAAATCGACGGAGCCGCCGGAAAAGACATCATACTCGAGGCCGCCAACGAAGCCGGCGCCTGGTATGGTGTCGACACCATGACGGTAGCCGACGACGGCACATTCGCCTTCAACGGTGCCCCGGCCGGCCATCCCGAAATATACCGTGTACGCATCGGCTCGGAAGCTGCATACTTCCCCATCGACTCGCTCGAGACCATCACCTTGACCGGCAAAATCGGCAACCTGGCCAACGGCTACACCATAGCCGGCTCCCCAGAAGCAGACAATATGCAGCGGGTCAACCAGTTGCTCGACTCGACAACCAAAGCCGGCGGTGAGCAGGCCATCGTCGGCAACGAACAGCTGAAGCGACGCCTGTCGGACGTGGTGCTCCGCAATCCCGCCGGCATGACGGCCTACTACACCATCTTCCGCCGTGTGGGCAACACGCAGGTGTTCGACCCGGCGGTATCGTTCGACAACCGCATCATCGGCGCCGTGGCCAATGCCTTCAACGAGAAGCGTCCCTCCGACCCGCGCACCAAGATGCTCACCGAGCTGTTCATCAGGAACCGTCGCAACACACAGGCTACCGACACCATAGTCGCCACTGAAATCAAGCACCCCGACATCGCCCTGGCCGACATCAACGGCAAAGTACACCGCCTCTCCGACGAGACCGGCCGCGGAAATGTGGTAATCCTGAACTTCACCGCGTACTCAGCGCAGGAGGGTCCGGCCCTCAACGTGCGTCTCAACGAGATTTACAACGCCCATAAGAATCAGGGCTTACAGATTTTTCAGGTAGGCTTCGACCCCGACGAATACCTCTGGCGCCAGTCGGCCAAAAATATACCCTGGATAGCCGTCTACAACCCCACCAGTAACGGCGACGCCGTGCTGATGACCTACAACGTAGGCGCCCTTCCGGCCCTGTTCATTTTCAACCGCAACGGCGACCTGGTTGAGCGCGTCACCGACCTGTCGAAACTCGACGCCACCGTCGCCAAATACCTCTGATAAATATGCCGGCGCCAGGACACATACAACTGCAGGTGCTCATCGTCACCCATCAGCCCGCAGGGGCCGCGAGGGTTGCCGCGATGAATCTGCCGTGTGTCGCGGGCGTCGAATACCTTGTATCGTGGCAGAATCACGGCGACGCGCCTCTGCCCCCGGAACTGAACCGCGATGACGTGACCGTACACCGCTTCGACCGCCCCGGGGTGAGTGCCAACCGCAACAACCTGCTTCGCTTGGCCTCAGCCCCCTTCGTGCTTGTGGGCGACGACGACCTGCAATACTCCGCCGAGGGGCTCGCGGCCGTGCTCCGGTGCATGGAATCACACCCCGAGACTGACTACTTCTCGTTCCGCTACACGGGCGCCGACCGCAAAGGCTACCCCGACGCCGAGTGCAATCTCGCCCGATTGCCCCGAAATTTCTACCAGACGGCCTTCGAAGTGGGGCTCAACCGCCGTGGCCGCGCCGCCGCGCTGCAGTTCAGCGACTATTTCGGCCCTGGAGCGCCGCGTTTTGCGGCCTCGGAAGACGAGATGCTGCTGGCCTGCGCGCGCCATCAGGGGTTGAGCTGCCGGTTCTTCCCCCTGACAGTGGCGGAGCATCCGGGGCTCACCACCGGCAGCCGGCCCACCGCCACCCGGGGCATCCTGGCATCGAAAGGGGCCATGATAGGGCTTTGTTACCCCTGGAGCAGCCCCGCGCGGGTTGTTCTGGCATCGTGGCGCGAATCGCGCCGTGGCCGCATGGCGTTCCTACCGGCCCTCCGGGCCATTGCTTCGGGCGCAAGATACGCCCTTTTTCATCGTAACAAACTATTCAACAGCGGCAAAAATGAAAGCTGAACTCTCGATAGTGATACCGGTCTACAACCGTGCCGGCATCGTGCAGCGGACTCTCGACAGTGTCCGTCACCAGACACTGCGGCCGCTCGATGTGATTTTGGTCGACAACAACTCCACCGACAACACCGCCGAGATGCTCGCTGCATGGAAGGAGCACGTCGAAGGCCCGGGATTCTGCGTGAAAGTAGTAGCCGAAACGCAACCGGGAGCGGCCGCCGCGCGCAACCGCGGCCTCCGGGAGGTCGACACGCCGTACATGATGTTCTTCGACTCCGACGACCTGATGATGCCGCAGCACGCCGAAAGGGCGCTTCGTGCACTCAAAGCCCCGGATGCTCCCGACATCGTCGGCTGGGACGTCAAATACCTGATGCTCAATAATAAATGGCGCCGATGCCGCTTCTTCGAAAAGGATTACCTCTGGAATAATCTCACACACGGCATGATGTCGACGCTACGTTACGCCGCCCGCACATCGATTTTCCACAAAGCCGGGGGCTGGAACCCGGAGATTCGGGGTTGGGACGACATTGAGTTAGGCACCCGAATACTGCTTGCCGACCCGAAAATTGTCAAGCTGAAAGGCACACCCACCGTTACGGTATGCTCGCAGGCCGATTCCATCACCGGCGAAGCATACACACCGTCGTCGACCCTGTGGGAGCGTGCCCTCGACGAGATTGAAAACTCTCTGGCGCGCGCCGGCCATCCCACCGAAGCCGTTGAGCTGAAGCGCTGCGTGCTGGCCGGTCTCTACGTAGCCGAGGGCTCGCCCGAGGAGGGGATTCGCCTGTATGAGACCACCATACCGAAAACACCGTCGCGGTTCAAGCGCTCGATGTTGCGCTTCGCCTTCCGCTACACGGCTTTAGGCGGCCGTGGAGTCGCACGCCTGCTGCGGCCGTTCTTCAAAATCTGACGTGATGGGAAACGACGAACGCCTGCCGAAAGTTTCGGTGATAATGACAGTCTATAATCAGGAGGGCACGCTTGCAGCAAGCCTCGATTCGGCGTTGGCCCAAATGACGAACTTCCCCTTTGAAATCGAGCTGGCCGACGACTGTTCCACCGACTCCACCCCCGAAATATGCCGTCGTTACGCCGAGCGCTATCCCGGCCGCATACGTTTGACACTCAATGCTAAAAATCTCGGCATTCCGCGCAACTACTTCGAGACGCTGCGCCGCTGCCGTGCACCCTATATAGCCGACCTCGCCGGCGATGACCTCTGGACCGACCCTCACAAACTGGCCCGTCAGGCGGCGATTCTCGACGCCGAGCCCGATGTGACGTTGGTGCACACAGCCTGGAAGTATCTTCACGGTGATACGGGCCTCACCTCCCCTACCCCGTTCACCGGCAATGAGCCGTGGCTGGCCCCGCGCATCGACGGCCGCACGCTCATCGCGCCGATGCTGTCGGTACACAATGCCATGGCCGTGCACTCATGCACCGCCATGTTCCGCAAAGACACATTTCTTAAGGCATACGCCGAAGATTCCGAACTGTTTGACACCGACGAATACCGCTGTGAGGACCTACAGTTGCTCAGTTCCCTGGCATACGCCGGAACGGTGGCATACATACCGGATGTGACTCTCAGCTACCGCGTCGGTTCGGCGGGGCAGATTACCTCGACATCAGATTTCCGGCGCGCTTACCGCTTCAATTTCGGAACACTGCGGCTGCGGTTACGGCTTCAGTTGAAATACGGCATTGTTTCGGAGGCCATTACCTCCAAAATCCGCACGCTCTGCGACTACACGGTGGGCCTGGCGTTTTTAGGCACCGACCGGGAGGCGCTTGCAGAAATGAGGGATTTTATCCGCGAAAACCGGCTGAAAGTTTCCACACCCACCCGCTTCAAGCTGTTCCTGGGCTCTCATCCTACAATGCTTCGCGCCGTGCGACGCCTTGTCGGCAGCAAAGCGTAATCCCAATAAGAATTTAGCGGGGCGAAAAACGCAACAGCGAGCGGCAAAGCACCTGACCATCATGGGCAAGTTCGGCACGGGTTACCGACTCGTCGCTCCCGGCAGCTTCATCGCCCTGCTCGCGCTGCAGGCGCACCTCCACCTCTTCGTCGAAGTAAGCTTCGCGCAGGTAGGCAATCTCGAAACGGGTCAGGCGGTATTTGTCGTGAAATCCGAGACTCCACTGATTCAACAGAAGCTCGATATAGCGCGACGAATTCACGTGGCGGTTGAAATCGAGGTCGCAGTAAGTGAAACGGTAACGCTCGGCGGTGTAATCGCTGAGCGCCCGGGGCCGCTCCGATTTGGCTACGGGGCAGCGGTCGGGCTGTGCTACCTGCGAAATCCACTCCATACGCGAAATGTCGGCGCCGCGGCGCGTCTCGGTGTCAAGCACGGCCCAAACGGTGCGTGCCCAACCGATTACCTTGCCATCGCCGTCGAAGATGCAGAAATCTCGCTCGGAAAAGAGCCGGTTTATCGAGCACACCCAGGTCTCAATCTCATAGAAATCGTTGACTCCGGGATAGACAGCCATCTCCACGGCAACGCGCGACAGCACCCAGGTCTGGTGAAAGTCCTTGAGGTATGCCCAGCCGATGCCAAGTTCGTTGGCATGAAGCGTGGCTACTTCAATCAGCCTGTTAATCAGCAGCGTAATAGGCATACGCCCTTGTGGATTGCACTCGGCCGGAGTCAGGAAATACCGTTTTCTGAGCGTGGGTGATAATGTCTTATTGTCGGTCATGGTTCGCAAATTTGTTCAAATTTAGCAATTTCGGCAGAATCTACCATGGATTTCGGCTCATATAGTGTATTTTCGCGAAGCACCTTCACCGGCACGAAGCCGTTGGCACGGAACAGCGAATCAGTGCTCTCGAACGACAAAAACTGCAAATCTTCATTGCGCAGGAATACTGCATCGAGCTCCGATGTATATGCTTTCACCCAGCAGGCAATTTCCTCCGGGTCATAATAATGGAACCACTGCAGATGGGCCGGATTCTCTGAATTGTAGATATATTCGTAGACGTAGTGTGCGTTGCCGAAAAAGGCATACCGTATGCCATCGCGTCGGAGCTGAACGACTACCGGTGCCTCGCCGGAGAGCGACTGCCATTCCTCCGGACTATCGTAAAGCAGTTTATGATGAGGCAGTTCCTCATGTATCATCTGCCCGTCGCGATAACCGGCGACAAAATTATAACACTCATAAACACCTCTCGGGAATATCGTAAACAACATTATAAGAGCCACCACTCGACTGAATATCGGCTGCCGGTAACGGTAAACAATGGACATCAACAACGGGATACAATAGAAGAAACCAAAACGCTGCAGAATGCGGTCGCTACCCACCACCGCTATTAATGAAAATGCAATCACCAACAACACACGCAAGGCATCTCTTTTTCCCAACCCGTGCGCGTAATGGCTAATGACCCATATCATTGCGAACAATACCAATGGCAGCAGATATAAACCAATGGCAACGGCGCCATGCCATTGAAAAATCATAACTATAAGGAATGAAACGGAAAGGCCAATGGCAAACCACCATCCTGTTCGGCCCCACATACGTCGATATACCAATGCCAATGCCGTGATACTCAAAATTGTAAAGTAAAAGAATGGAACACGCTTGAACTGCTCCAAATCATCGCAGGTCCATCTCATCAGGCGTCGGAGGTTATCGATGCCGGTATCATGCCCGGTGATGATATTTTCGGGCTTCCACGAATCGATATAGGCGCTGATGCTACCCTTCATCAACAGGATCAGTGCCACAGATGCGACCGCAAACGCCGCGACGGCCCAAAGGATGTCGGGCAACGACCGGCGTCGCTCACCCCGGGGCCAAGCCAGACATATTGTCAGCAGCATCACCGGGAAGGCCACTATCGCCGGTATACGAGCCAATGTCAACGCCGCGCACAATGCACCGGCAATCAGCGCCTTAACCCGCGTCGGGTGGTCGATGTAAGTCATCAGGCATACTAATAAGGCACTCATGAATGGGTATGCCCCCACATCCCATCCATAAAATTTAAAATAAAAGCTATACGAGAGATAGACCACCAGGAATGCGGCGGTGCCGAGCGTCATGAACGCATTGCCGGTGCGCCGGTAATAATAAATCAGGGGTAACCCTATAGCCACAATATAACACAATCGGGTCAGCAACCGCAATACTATCAGTTCGTTACCGAAGAGACTCACTGCCAGGTGACCCATATAGAACGACAGCATGGCTATGGGCGAATCGCTGTAATACAAGCAGTTAAGCGCCTGATACCCTTCATCCTGAAGAAAAATAGTGCCGCGGAAACTCCCGGCTATAAAAAGCAGTAAGCTTGCTGCCACGGCTATCCACATCACAATGAGCAGCCACCGGTGCTTCATGTCGATATATTTATGATGTCGTGAGGTCATTATCATTGCAAATTTTTAAACGTGGCAGAGTCGTTTTCACTGATATAAAGCGTAAAGTTTTTCAACCGTTTCACCGGCACAAAGCCGTTGGCGCGGAACAGGCTGTCGGCCTTCTCGACCTTCCGGAACTCGCTTTCGGGATTCTCCACAAACACAGCATCCATCTCGCGGGTGTATGCCCTCACCCATTGGGCCACCTGCTCGTCGTCGTAATAGTGGAACCACTGCAGATGCGCCACCCTGTCAGCGTTGAATGTATATTCGTAAAGATAGCGCTGGTCACCGAAAAAAGCATATTTAAGGCCCCTACGACGCAACTCAGCTGCCGCATCTCCTTCCTGCTGCACTTCTGCCCAGTTTTCGGGTTTGTCGTATAGATACTGATGATGAGGCACATCGGCATGAACCCAATTCGGATTGACGAGCTTCTTCACAGAGTTGAAGGTGTCGTAGCAGATTACCGGCGCTATGGTGAAAAGCATCGACAGTGCGATAGCCACATTCAGCATGGCCGATTTATAGCGGTAAACCATAAAGACCATCGCAGGGATTGTATATATAAAGCCGAAGCGCACTAACAGCTGGTCGCTTCCCACAACCGGCACAAGCATAAACGCGGTGATTAACAGCACCTTCAAGGTATCACCCCGCGCCAGCCCCCCGGCTGAGATGCTGATTACGAGCAGCATCACATAGGTCAGCTCAGTCAGGAAGAGGTCGCCCACTGTCACCTGACCGTGCCAGTCGAAACGTATGGCGATATAAAACACCGTGGTCAGCACTACGGCAAACCGCCAGCCTCCGGTACCCCATACTTTCCTGTAGATCAATGCCAGAATCACCAATACCACAATCTGTGCATAGAACACCGTCTCGTTGATCCATCGCGTCAGGTTGAGCCGGGCGCTTTTTATCGAGTGCCATAGATTATCCCAACCGGTGTGCCCTGTGATAATGTTTTCGGGCTTCCACACGTCGATGTAGGCGCTCACACTCCCCTTCATTATCAGGATGAGCGTCAGGGCTGTAGCGACGAACGCCACTAAGGAGATGCCCACATCCCTGAACGAGCCGCGGCGGCTGCCACGCGGCCACGACAGATATATTGTCAGCACCATCACCGGCAGGGTCACCCCCGCCGGAATGCGTGCCAGGGTCAGCGAGGCACACAGCACACCCGACAACAACGCTTTCACCCGCGCAGGGCGGTCGGTATATGTCAGAAGGCACACCATCAACGCGCTCTCAAACGGGTAAGCCGCTGAGTCCCAAGTATAAAAACTCAGCAGGAAGCTTGGTTCTATATAATTAATCAGGTAGACAGCCATCCCGATGGCCCACCACCTGTTGCCCGTACGCCGGTAAAAGTATATCAACGGAAAGGCGATAGTCAGCAGATACATCAGATGGCTGAGCAGACGTAGCACATAAATGCCGTCGCCGAACAGGCGTATGGCAATATTCCCGATGTAAAATGAAAGCATTGCAATGGGCGATTGACCGTAATCCATACAGTTCAGTGCCTGATAACCTTCGTCCTGGTCGCTGATCGTTTTCTGGAATGCCCCGACGAAAAACACCACAACCGACACAACGAGCGCCGCCCACATCATCGCTATCATCCATGTGCGCTTCCTTTCTCCGGTTTGTACCGTTATCTTGTTCATCGTTTGTCGGTCTTTAGCTTTTGGACGCTATATGTGTCATTCTCAGCCATATAGAGGGTATAGTCGTTCATGCGTTTTACGGGCACAAAGCCGTTGGCGCGGAACAACGAGTCAACCTCGCTGAGCGTCAGGGAATGACTATCAATGTTGTGAACGAAAACAGCGTCCTGCTCGCGAGTATAGGCCGCCACCCACTGTGCTACCTGCTCGTAGACAAAGTAGTGAAACCACTGTATATGTGCCGGTGTCTGCGAATTATAGGTATATTCCATCACGTAACGACCGTCGCCGAAGAATACAAATTTCACGCCTTCGCGCCTTAGTTTTTGTGCCACATCACCCGCATCTCGCAATTCGGCCCATTTGTGCGGATAATCGTAAATCAGCTTATGATGAGGAATATCTTGATGTACAAGTTTTCCTTCATCGAGTTTCTCAATCCGGTCATAGATGTCGTAAACGAATACCGACACCATCAAATACGCCATCACCAGCATCAGAAACCGATTGAATATCTGCGACTTGTAACGATATATCATGTACATAAGGAGCGGCAGGCAGTAGAAGAACCCGAACCGATGGAATACGTGGTCGGAACCGACTACAGGCACGAGCACAAAACCGATAATCAGCAGCAGCCGGATGCCGTCACATTTGGCCAAACCTTTGCAACAATAGCTTATCACACAAAGTATTGCGAGCATCGTCAGCGGTACGATATAGACGCCGGGCGTAACATTGCCTCGCCACAGGAATTGCATCACAATGAAGAAAAGAAGTGTAAGGCCGACTATCAGCCCGCTCCGGCGCGGCCATAATTTGCAGCATAGCATGGTTAACGCCGCCACCAAAAGTACCTGGCAGCTGTAGGAGGCGATTATCGACCACTCTGTTAAGTCATGCCTGAATGAAGCCATAAAAACTTTCATGCTCTCGCGCCTAATATCATGCCCTGTGATGATATTGTCGGGACTCCATGACGCGATGTATGCGGCGATACTCCCTTTCATAATGAATATCAGAACGATAGCCGTCAGCATGAAACTCAGTAGCGCTATTCCGCTGTCGCGAAGCCAACGGCGCGTACTCCGCGGATACGCAAATATGACGGCGAGAATCATCACCGGCAACGACGCTACGGCAGTTATGCGAGCAAGGATGAGAGCCGCACAGAGCGCTCCGGCCGTAGCAGCTTTTACACCCGAAGGCCGGTCGAGGTAGGTCATCAGACACACCACTAAGGCACTTAAGAATGGATAAGCACATGTATCCCAACTGAATATAAGGTGGGTCATCCAGTTGTGACAGAAAAAATTCACGAGGAAAAATGCCATCCACAACGTCCAGAGGGCGTTGCCGGTGCGCCGGTAGAAGTAAATCAACGGAATAGCTATGGACAGGAGCAGACAGCTGCAGCCGAGGCTCCGCAGCACTATTAACTCGTTGCCGAAAATCCGCATTGCCAAATTTCCGATATAAAACGTGAGCATCCCAAGGGGCGAATCGCCGTAGTACAAGCAGTTAAGTGCCTGATATCCTTCATCCTGCGTTTCGGTCACACCGAAGAAGCACTTGCTGAAAAGAAGGGCCACCGACACAATGAGCGCCGCCCACATCGCTACTATCAGCAGTGTGTGCGTCCGATTTTCGGGTTTTCGTGTCAGCGTAAGTGTCATTGTCAGTGAATACCGTATGCAAATTTAAGGTTTTTTCAGCGACCAGGCGTCGTAATCACTGTTGATTCTTTCGCAGGTAGCGCCTAATGAGGTGGCATAGTCGCGCACATCATCGTACTGCACGTAATCCATATAGTGACTGTAGACTATCACCACGTCATACCGGCGCAGATATTCGGCAAAGTTTGCGAGTGTCTCATCGCGGTCGTAATAATGGTACATCTGGAATGCGTAAGGTTTCTCATCCATATACTGATATGTATACGGATAGCGGTGGTCGCCGTAAAAAGCGAAGTGAACACCACGGTCTTTCAGCCGTTCCACATAGCCGGATAATTCTAATCCCGGTGGCATATATTCCACCTTTGAAAACCGTATGCCGACATAGCGAGGATTATAATCCTCGCCGCGCACCTCGTTTTTGCAGAACCGGCTGAAAATCATACAGTCGTAGCATAGACTCGGTATCAGCGTGAAAATCAGCAGCCACTTCAGCACACCGTTGCGATATGGATACAGAAGCACCATCAGCACCGGTATGCCGTAAATAAGATAGATATGCCAGAGGATATAATCAGAACCTATTGCGGGCACGAATGCCATCAGCACCACAGTGAGCACCGTCAGTGAGCCTTTCAGACTGATGTTCCTTCGGAACAGCTTGAGAACCGGAAGATAGAGCAACAAAAACACCGGCACGTAATAAAGGCTGAGCGTATCATCCTTAATCACGGTGAGTCGGCGCCATACGAGGTAGAGCAGTATCACCGGTACAACCAGCAAACCTTTCCGCCCGAAAACCTTGATATAGCTTACGGTCAGGAGGGCTAAAGCCAAAATTGCGAAATAATATTTGGCTCCCAAAACTTCCTGATGCCCTACCTCCTTAAACCGGCGCATGAATTCGCCGAAATCATTCAGGTTATGACCGTTGATTATGTTGTCGGGGGTCCATGCGGCAATATAGGCACCCACACTCCCTTTCATCAGCAGTATCAGAAGGAGCAGAGTCGCCGTGAAGCATATTGCGCTGATGCCTAACGCTTTCCATCTGAATGGCTGCGGGCTGCGTTTCACGAGTATTATCAGAGCAGTTATCGGCACGGCAAGTATCACCGACGGGATGCGGGCCAGCGCAATGAGCGCGCAGAGAATTCCGGCCCCTGCAGCCTTGCGCATCGAGGGGCTGTCGATATATGCCGCCAGGGCCACGAGCAGGCCGCTTTCATACGGGAGTGCGCCGGTGTCCCAGCTCCAGTACATTTTCGATGACCCCCGGAAAAAGGTAATCAGCAGAGACATCAGGAAGAGCGCCCATGGTGCATTTCGGGTGCGCCGGTAGAAATACACCACCGGAATCGCAAGACCCACTACAATATAGATATAGCTCAGCACTCTCAGAGAAAGCAGTGTATCCCCGAAAATTCGTTGTGCCAGATTCCCGGTGTAGAATGTAAGCATTCCTAATGGTCCATCGCCGTAATACCGGCAGTTCAGGGCCATATACATTTCATCGGTATAGTGCATCACACCGTTGAACACCTCGCTGAAGAACATCATCAAGGTCACACCCAGAACGACACTCCACAGTATCACGGCCCCGCGGCGTGGCAGCAGCGAGGTACTTCCCGTTTTTATCTGAGATTGAATCGTGACTAAAGGCATAGTGCGATGCTTTTCGGTAAAAAAAGCAGAGCGGGGAACACCGACAGGCGGTGTCTCCACTCTGCATTTTGCTTTATGCTGTACGGCCGGTGGCCGGCCGGTGCATTGGCGGAATTACTCAGCCTTGGCTTCCTCAGCTGCGGGTGCAGCTGCTTCGGGAGCGGCAGCTTCGGCTTTGGGAGCCTCGGCGGCTGCGGCTTTCGAACCGCGGCGGGTGCGGCGGGTCTTCTTGCCTTCCTTCTTGTCCTTGAGCATGTTTTCGTTGTAGTCAACTAGCTCGATGAAGCAGGTCTTGGCGTTGTCGCCCAGACGGTTGCCGGTCTTGAGGATGCGGGTGTAGCCGCCGGGACGGTCGGCGATCTTCTGCGAGATTTCGCGGAAGAGTTCGGTGACGGCTTCCTTGTTCTGAAGGTAAGAGAAGACCAGGCGGCGGTTGGCCATCGAGTCGTTCTTTGCGCGGTTAATCAGGGGCTCGGCGTAAACGCGGAGGGCTTTGGCTTTTGCCAGGGTGGTGAAGATACGCTTGTGCTTGATAAGCGAAATCGTCATGTTGGCAAGTAAAGCGTCGCGGTGAGCAGCCTTGCGCGAGAGGTGGTTGAAGCTTTTATTGTGTCTCATCGTTGTGGTCAGTCTTTGTCAAGTTTGTATTTTGAGATATCCATTCCGAACGACAGGCCCAGGTTAGCGAGCAGGTCGTCGAGTTCCGTAAGCGACTTCTTACCGAAGTTACGGAATTTGAGGAGGTCGGTCTTATTGAACACTACCAGTTCGCCGAGGGTTTCGACTTCGGCGCTCTTAAGGCAGTTGAGGGCACGGACCGAGAGGTCCATGTCGACCAGCTTGGTCTTAAGGAGCTGGCGCATGTGGAGCACTTCTTCGTCGAATTCCTCGGTGCCGTCGGTTTCTGTGGTCTCGATGGTGATCTTCTCGTCGGAGAAGAGCATCAGGTGATAAATCAGAATCTTGGCGGCCTCCTTGAGGGCTTCCTGGGGAAGTATTGAGCCGTTGGTGGTGATTTCAATAATCAGCTTCTCGTAGTCGGTCTTCTGGTCTACGCGGAAATTCTCGACGGAGTATTTCACGTTTTTGATGGGGGTGTAGATTGAGTCGATTGCCAGGGTGTGGATATCGGCGATATCGAGCTGGTTCTCGTCGGCCGGAACCCATCCGCGACCTTTGTTGATGTTGACCTCGATGTTGAAGCTTGCCTCGGGATCCAAATGACAAATGACCTCTTCGGGGTTGAGCACCTCGAAGCCCGAAAGGGCTGCGCCAATGTCACCGGCCTTGAACACCTCCTTGCCTGAGACGTTGATGCTGGCTTTTTCGGTATCGGTGTCCTCGGTAATTTGCTTGAGGTTTACCTTTTTGAGGTTAAGGATGATGTTGGTGACATCCTCCTTCACACCGGGAATGGTATCAAACTCATGTTTAACGCCGTCGATTTTAATCGAGCAGATGGCGTAGCCTTCGAGCGACGAAAGCAACACGCGGCGCAGGGCATTGCCCACAGTGATACCATAGCCGGGCTCCAAGGGCTTGAACTCGAACTTGCCGTAGAAGCTGTTTGCTTCCAACATTACAACTTTGTCAGGTTTCTGGAATGCTAAAATAGCCATGGATCTTCAGGTTTAAAATTTTTACTTAGAATAGAGCTCGACAATGAGTTGCTCCTTGATATTCTCGGGAATGTCCTCGCGGGTGGGGACGTGGAGCAGCTTGCCGGCCTTGGCTGACTCATCCCATTCGATCCAGGGATACTTGGCGTGGTTGAAACCGGCCAGGTTGTCGGCGATGACCTCGAGCGACTTCGACTTTTCGCGAACACCGACAACGTCGCCGGGTTCTACGGCATACGAGGGGATGTTCACTACTTTGCCATTGACTACTACATGCTTGTGGAGCACGAGCTGACGGGCGGCTGCGCGGGTGGGAGCGATGCCCAGACGATATACTACGTTGTCGAGACGGCCTTCGAGAAGCTGCAGCAGGATTTCACCGGTAATACCTTTCATCGAGGATGCTTTCTCGAAGAGGTTGCGGAACTGGCGCTCAAGTACACCGTAGGTGTATTTGGCTTTCTGCTTCTCGCGGAGCTGTGTGCCGTACTCTGATGTTTTGCGGCGGCGGTTCTGACCGTGCTGGCCGGGGGGGAAGTTGCGGCGGCTCAGAATCTTGTCTTCGCCAAAGATGGGTTCCCCGAATTTGCGTGCGATTTTGGTCTTGGGACCTGTGTATCTAGCCATTGTAGGTATAAACTCATTTTGCTATCCGGCCGGGGGTGGATGTCAGGGCGACGGGGCGCCGATTCATCTTTTCAAGTGGATGCAGCCGCGGCCACAGAGAGGTGAAAAAGAATATGGCCTTTTCCGATGCCCTGTGCCTGGCGGTCACCCCGGTGTGCGCGCTGCGGCCTGTGGGCCCCGGCTGCGCTGCCGGATAAAGTTGTTATATTTTTTGAAGTGAAGGTTAGGTTGACGTTACTCGCTATGCGACTGACGTATTATACGCGACGGCGTTTGGGAGGACGGCAGCCGTTGTGGGGCAGCGGTGTAACGTCGATGATTTCGGTAACTTCGATGCCCATGCCGTGTACGGTGCGGATGGCCGATTCGCGGCCGTTGCCCGGACCTTTGACATAAGCTTTCACTTTGCGGAGGCCAAGGTCGTAAGCGACCTTGCCACAATCCTGAGCTGCCATCTGGGCGGCGTAGGGGGTGTTCTTCTTCGAACCACGGAAGCCCATCTTGCCTGCCGATGACCATGAAATCACCTGGCCTTCGCTGTTGGCTAAGCACACGATGATGTTGTTGAACGATGAGTGAACGTGAAGCTGGCCGGCGGCATCAACTTTAACGTTTCTCTTTTTAGCTGCGACTGTCTTTTTTGCCATATTGCTTTTTCTATGGTGCTGTTAGCTATTTTACTTTGTGGCTTTCTTCTTGTTAGCGACGGTTTTCTTGCGTCCCTTACGGGTACGTGCGTTGTTCTTGGTCGACTGGCCGCGAACGGGCAGGCCGTTACGGTGACGGATGCCACGGTAGCAACCGATGTCCATGAGTCGCTTGATGTGGAGCTGGATTTCCGAACGGAGGTCACCTTCCACTTTGTAATTCGCCTGAATCACTTCGCGGACTTTGGCGGCCTGGGCGTCTGACCAGTCCTTTACTTTGATGTTTACATCTACGCCGGCTTTCTCCAGGATGGTTTTGGCGGCTGAACGGCCAATGCCGAAGATGTAGGTCAAGGCTATTTCGCCTCGTTTGTTCTGGGGGAGGTCAACTCCCACGATACGTACTGCCATAAATATTTTCTGGTGTTGCTTTTTCTTGTTTGAGTCGCAAAAATAATAAATTTTTCGCTTCTGTGAAAATCGCTGCCCTGCGCTCCATTAGTTCCGCCGCTGCGATATGCAAGTATTTGGCGCCGGTTCACTTACGTTTTATCCGCAAGAACCGGCCGGCAGCTCCATTTGGCAATCGTTGTAGGATTTTTGATAAAATAACAAAAATCGTACCAATTTTCACCCGATGGCTCTGTTCCGGGGCTGCGGCGCCGTTACCCACATTATTTGACAGCGAGGCTTAATATCCTGTTAAGCCGGGGCGCTTCACTGAAGTATAATTATCCTTGGCGCTGCTTGTTTTTGGGGTTTTTCTTATTGATCACGTAAAGGCGTCCTTTGCGGCGCACGATTTTGTCGTCGGCCGAACGCTTCTTGATCGATGCACGTACTTTCATCTCTTTGGTTGAAGTTTTGAAGGTGTGAATAGTGTAGGCTTACTTGTAGCGGAACGAGATTCGACCCTTCGACAGGTCGTAAGGCGACATCTCCACACGTACTTTATCGCCGGGAAGGATTTTGATGTAGTGCATGCGCATCTTCCCGGAGATGTGCGCTGTGATTTCGTGACCGTTCTCCAGCTCCACTCGGAACATGGCGTTGGAGAGGGCCTCGAGGATGGTGCCGTCTTGTTCGATTGCTGCCTGTTTTGCCATAAATTGCTTTTAAGTTTTTGTAATACCTTGATGTAGGATTGCCTCGCCGGCGGGGGTTTGCTGCCGGTGATGCCGGCTCACACTTTCCGGTCGCCCAGGGCTTCTTCGATGTAACGGAAGGTTGTCAACACTTCGGTGGAGTCCTGATGGATGGCGATCGTATGCTCGAAGTGAGCTGATGGCTTGCGGTCGCGTGTGCGGCAGGTCCAGCCGTCGCTTTCGATTACGATGTTGCGGCTTCCGAGGTTTATCATCGGCTCGATGCAGATGCACATTCCTGGTTTGAGCACGGGGCCGGTGCCGCGGTGTCCGTAGTTGGGCACGTCGGGGGCTTCGTGCATCTTGCGTCCGATGCCGTGACCGCACATCTCTCGCACTACGGAGTATCCGCGGTGCTCGCAGAAGGTCTGCACGGCGTTGGCGATGTCGCCGATGCGCTTGCCTGTCCTGGCGGCCTCGATGCCGCGGTTGAGCGACTCTTTGGTGTCGCGCAGCAACTGCATCACGCGGGGGTCGACTTCACCCACGGGGAAGGTGTAACACATATCGCCGTTGTAGCCGTTGAGCTCGGCCACGATGTCGGTGCCTACTATATCGCCTTCGCGGAGGGTGTAGTTCGAGGGGAATCCGTGAACTACGGTCTCGTTGACTTCGATACAGACGGTGCCGGGGAATCCGCCGTAGCCAAGGCAGGCCGGCCGACCGCCATTGTCAAGGATATACTCCCTGGCAATGGTGTCGAGGCGGTGGGTTGGCACACCGGGACGTACCTCCTTGGCAACTTCTCCAAGTGCGCGGCTTGCCAGGTCGCAGGCGGCGCGCATGAGTTCGATTTCTTCCGGTGTCTTGAGATAAATCATAGCTTGTGTTATCAATAGGCCGAGCCGGTGGTGCGGCCCTTGATCTTGCCATCCTTCATCAGGCCGTCATAGTGGTGCATCATCAGGTGCGACTCGATCTGGGTAAGGGTATCGAGCACTACGCCCACCATAATCAGCAGCGATGTGCCGCCGAAGAACTGAGCGAAGTTCTGGCTTACGCCGCAAAGGCGTGCGAAGGCCGGAAGGATGGCTACGATGCCGAGGAAGATTGAGCCGGGCAGGGTGATGCGCGACATGATGGAATCGAGGTATTCGGCTGTCTTCTTGCCGGGTTTGACGCCGGGGATGAAGCCGTTGTTGCGCTTCATGTCTTCGGCCATCTGTGTGGGACGCACGGTGATGGCGGTGTAGAAGTAGGTGAAGGCGACAATGAGGATGAAGTATACGAAGTTATACCAGAACCCGTTGATGTCGGCAAAGGTGCTGAAGAATCCGGTGGAGTTCTCTGAAGCGCCGAATCCCGAGAGGGTCAGGGGGATGAACATGATGGCCTGTGCGAAGATGATGGGCATCACACCGGCGGCATTCACTTTCAGGGGGATGTACTGGCGTGCGCCGCCGTACTGTTTGTTACCGACGATACGCTTGGCGTACTGTACGGGCACCTTGCGGGTACCCTGCACGAGCAGCACGGCGCAGACTGTAACGGCAAAGAGGAGAATCACCTCGACGATGAACATGATCAGACCGCCCTGGTTGCCTGTATTGCCCGGCATGCGTGAAGTGAATTCATAGCCGAGTGCCATCGGCAGGCGGGCGATGATACCCACGAGGATGATGAACGAGATACCGTTGCCGATACCGCGGTCGGTGATTCGCTCGCCCAGCCACATGATGAACATTGAGCCTGCCGCGAGGATCACTGTCAGGAATATTACCATCCAGAGGCCCATCTCTACCTGACCGCCGGCGTTGACGACCTGTGCGCGCAGGTTATAGAGGTAAGCTGGACCTTGCACGAGCAGGATCAGCACTGTGAGGTAACGTGTGTACTGGTTGAGTTTCTGGCGTCCGCTCTCGCCTTCGCGCTGCATCTTCTGGAAGGAAGGTAGCACCATGCCGGCAAGCTGTATCACGATTGATGCCGTGATGTAGGGCATGATACCCAGCGCGAAGATCGATGCCTGCGAGAAGGCACCGCCCGAGAACATATCGAGAAGCTGCATGAGGCCCGACTTGTTGGTGAAGGCGGTCAGGGCGTCGAGGTCGTTGGGGTTGATGCCCGGCAGCACGACGTAGCAGCCCAGGCGGTATACCAGCACCAGAAGGATGGTGATGGTAAGACGCTGACGCAGCTCCTGGATAGTCCAGATATTCTTTAAGGTCTGAATGAATTTCATCGAATTACTTTACTTTGGAGATGGAGCCGCCAGCTTCGGTGATGGCTTTTTCGGCGGTGGCTGAGAAAGCGTTGGCTTCTACTGCGAGCTTGTGAGAAAGTGAACCGTTGCCGAGGATCTTCACCAGCTGATGGCGCGAGATGAATCCGGCGTTGCGGAGCTCTTCCAGACCGATTTTCTCGAGGTTCTTGGCAGCGGCGAGGGCTTCGAGCACATCGAGGTTGATAGCTTTATATTCCACGCGATTGAGCGACTTGAAGCCCCATTTGGGGAGACGGCGCTGCATAGGCATCTGACCGCCCTCGAAACCGATCTTACGCTTGTAGCCTGAGCGCGACTTTGCGCCCTTGTGACCGCGTGTGGATGTGCCGCCCTTGCCTGAGCCGGGACCACGGCCAATGCGGGTCTCGCGGTGTGTCGAGCCTACGGCGGGTTTTAAATTACTTAAGTCCATAGTGGGTTGTGAATTAGCTGTATTGTGAATGTTTTATCGGGAGGCCTTGTGTAAGGCCTCGACGTTGGCGGAAGGTGCTCAGGCGTTGGTTACCTCTACGAGGTGACGTACGCGGTTTACCATTCCCATCACAGAGGGTGTGTCTTCCTTGACTACCGTGTGATTCATTTTCTTGAGGCCCAGGGCGTCGAGAGTGCGTTTCTGCACTGCGGGGGCGCCGATGCGGCTCTTTATCTGTTTGATTTTTATCTGTGCCATTTAGATTTTCAATTCTTGAGGTTGATTGAATGGTTAGCCGTTGAAAACCTGGCTTACAGAGATGCCGCGGTTCTGGGCAACCTGTGCGGGCGAACGCATTTCGCTGAGGGCCTCGATGGTTGCCTTAACGAGGTTGTGGGGGTTCGACGAACCTTTCGACTTGCAGAGCACGTCGGTTACGCCCACGCTCTCGAGGACGGCACGCATGGCGCCGCCGGCCTTGACACCGGTACCGTGGCTGGCGGGCTTGAGAAGCACACGCGAGCCGCCGAACTTGGCGTACTGTTCGTGGGGGATGGTGCCTTTGTGTACGGGCACACGGATAAGGTTCTTCTTAGCGGCTTCTACGCCTTTGGCGATGGCGGCCTGCACTTCGTTGGCTTTGCCAAGGCCCCAGCCGATTACACCGTCTTCATTGCCTACAACTACGATTGCGGCGAATGTGAAGGTGCGGCCACCCTTGGTTACCTTGGTAACACGGTTGATGGCCACCAGGCGGTCCTTAAGCTCGATATCTGAGGTGGATTTTACTCGGTTATTCTTATTTGCCATGATTTGTGTTAGAATTTAAGACCGCCTTCGCGAGCTGCGTCAGCCAGTGATTTTACTCTGCCATGGAAAAGGTAGCCGTTGCGGTCGAACACTACGGTTTCGATGCCTTTGGCTTTGGCCTTCTCGGCGATGTCTTTGCCTACTTTGGCGGCGATTTCGGTTTTGTTGCCCTCCTCGATGCCCTTGGACGATGCGCAGGCCAGGGTTGCGCCCTGAGCGTCATCGACTAACTGTACATAGATTTGCTTGTTCGAGCGGAAGACGGTCATGCGCGGACGGGCGGCGGTGCCGGAAACCTTGCCGCGGATGCGGGCCTTGATCTTGTTTCTTCTGTCTGCTTTTGAGATCATAGTTTTCTTTCAGTTTTTATTTGGCACCAGCCGTTTTACCAGACTTGCGGCGGATAATTTCGCCAACAAACTTAATACCTTTGCCCTTGTAGGGTTCGGGCTTGCGGAGCGAGCGGATCTTGGCGCATACCTGGCCGAGAAGCTGCTTGTCGTCGCTTTCGAGAATGATGAGCGGGTTTTTGTTACGCTCCGACTTGGCTTCTACCTTTACTTCGGCAGGAAGCTTGATATAGATAGCGTGAGAGTAACCGAGCGCCAGTTCCAGCACCTGGCCGGTGGCGGTTGCGCGGTAACCTACGCCTACGAGTTCCATTTCTTTACGGTAGCCGGTCGACACGCCTACGACCATGTTGTGTACCAGTGCGCGGTACAGGCCGTGCTGAGCGCGGTGCTCGCGGTCGTCGGTCGGACGCAGGATGTGGATGTGTCCGTCTTCTACCTTTACTTCAAATTCGGGATTGACAGCCTGCTTGAGCTCGCCCTTGGGGCCCTTTACGGCTACCAGGTTGTCTTTACCCACGGTTACAGTTACGCCTGCGGGGATTTCGATGGGGGCTTTACCTATACGTGACATGCTTTTCCTCCTTTCGATTAATATACGTAACACAGCACTTCGCCGCCAACTTTAAGCTCTGCAGCTTTCTTGTTGGTCATCACACCTTTGGAGGTGGAGAGGATGGCGATGCCTAAACCATTTAACACACGGGGCATTGACTTGTAGCCGCAATACTGACGCAGGCCCGGACGCGATGCGCGCTGGAGGCCTTTGATGGCGTTAACACGGTCTACAGGATCATATTTGAGGGCTACCTTGATGGTGCCTGCGGGGTTTTCTCCCTCGATGAACTTGTAGTTCAGGATGTAACCCTGCTCGAAAAGGATCTTGGTGATCTCTTTCTTCAAGTTTGAGGCGGGGATTTCCACCACACGGTGGCCGGCCTTGATGGCGTTCCTCAATCTTGTCAGATAATCTGCTATTGGATCGGTCATTGGGATTGGTTGTTGAAAATGAAATAATTTAAGATTTCGCTTGCCGTAGCCGCTTGGGTTGGTTTCCGGCCGGGGGGTCCCGCAGAATTGGGCTTACCCGATGGACCAATCAGCGTTTGTCGCCGCGGCAAATCGTCGTAGTCAGGCGCCGGGCTTGGCCTCGCTGAGGCCGGGGGGGGGCGCCGGGGTGCCGATTGCTTGTGCGAATTACCAGCTTGCTTTCTTTACGCCGGGGATGAGGCCTGCCGATGCCATTTCACGGAACTGGATACGTGAGATTCCGAAC
Organism: uncultured Muribaculaceae bacterium; assembly: GCA_945931475.1. GTDB lineage: Bacteria > Bacteroidota > Bacteroidia > Bacteroidales > Muribaculaceae > UBA7173. Next base: position 21,490 of record CAMEPD010000005.1, read on the forward strand.
TGGCGCAGGTAGCCTTTGGGACGGCCTGTGATCGAGCAGCGGTTGTGAAGACGAACGCGTGATGCGTTCTTGGGCAGGAGCTGAAGGGCTTCCCATTCGCCGGCCTTCTTGAGTGCCTCTTTCTTGGCGGCGAACTTAGCCACGAGCTTCTGACGCTTCACTTCGCGGGCTTTCATTGATTCTTTTGCCATGTCTGAAGTTAATGGTTAATATTACGTGGTTGATTTTAAAGAATAATCTATTTTAAGTAGCTGCAAGCCACTGATTTGCGTCATATTCAAGCAAAAAACTTCCGATTCCGCACTGCTTGCCTCCATAACGGGTAGAATGTGGCAAGTACCTTGGAACCGCAAGTATGCAACTGCCGGACTATCAGATAAATGAGCACTAACTGAGAGGGTCATCAGCCGCGCCCGGCTATGCCTGACCGACCTCTGTCGGCCTGCAAATCGGGTACAAAGGTCGCAATTTTCATCGAAATAACCAAAGATTCTCTGCTCCGCATAGGCAGAAATCTTCTTTCGCAGAGTTAAATATTGTTAAATCTTCGTTTTTCAACCGCCAGCCGGACAAATTTTCGTCATTTCATGCAAATTTCGAATTTTTATATTAATTTCGTGAATTCTCCTTTGCGACATCACGCTCTGCGCATTGAAGTCAACCTATAATCCCCAAAAATCTATATATTAAGAAATTAATTATCCTCTTAGTCGGTCTGAGCATAGCATGGACAGCCTTCGGCCGCACACGTGCTGAAATCATAAACTCCAGCACCTATTCCGCCGATCTGCTTGAGCTTGCCAACCAGAACGATGCGGAGGCCCAAAATCTTCTCGGCGTGGTGTTACAACAGGGCATCGGCATCAACAAAGACGCAGGTAAAGCCGCATACTGGTTCAGCAGAGCAATAGCCGGCGGCAATTCCTCGGCAATGACAAATCTCGGCACTATGTATATTAAGGGTACCGACATTGAAGCTGACACAATCAAGGGTCTGGAACTGCTTGAACGGGGTGCCGGGCTGGGAAATATCGCAGCGCTATACAACCTCGCTTATATGAATCTGATGGGAACCGCCGTTGAAAAGAATTTGAAAAAAGGTTTCGACTACGCGGTCAGAACGGTGAATGCCGTCCCGAAAGAAGCTATCGAGAAAGATGATGAACGAACTCTGCGTAACAAAAACTCAATTCTCGCTGATTCGGAATTTCTGGTAGCAGCCTGCTACGACGATGGAGTCGGCACACAGCCCGATTAAGCCCTTGCGCTCAAATATCTGAACCTTTCTGCCTCACACGGTAACACCAAAGCCTGCATGATTCTGGCTGATATGTACGACAATGGCATAGGTGTGGAGAAAAACAGCGAAAAGGCCCGCTAACTTCGCGAGCGCGCCGCCGCAGATGGGCTGAAATAAAAAAGAGAAGGCGTCGCTGAGGGCGCCTTCCCTGAAAATATTTTACCGGTATGCCTTTTATTTCTTGAAAGGCAGGCCGAAGCCTTTGAGCAGTGCAAAGCCTTCTTCGTCGGTGTTGGCCGAGGTTACGAAGGTGATGTTCATGCCCATGAGCTTGGTGATTGTATCAATGTTGATCTCCGGGAAGATGATCTGCTCGGTAATACCGAGGGTGTAGTTGCCGCGGCCATCCATCTTGGAGTTGATACCCTTGAAGTCGCGGATACGGGGCAGAGCCACGCGTACCAGGCGCTCGAGGAATTCATACATTTTCTCGCGACGCAGTGTGACGCGCACGCCGATGGGCATCTTTTTGCGGACCTTGAAGTTGGAGATATCCTTCTTCGAAAGGGTCTGCACGGCTTTCTGGCCGGTGATGGCGGTGAGCTCGTTGATTGCGGTCTCGATGATTTTCTTATCCTGGGTGGCTTCACCCAGGCCCTGGTTGATTACGATTTTCTCCAGGCGGGGCACCTGCATGGGAGTGGTGTAGCTGAACTCCTTAGTCAGGGCGGGGACGATAGTCTCCTCGTATTTTTTCTTAAGGGTTGTCTGGCTCATTATTTGATCTCCTCTCCTGATTTTTTAGCGTAACGCACTTTCTCGCCCTTGTCGTTGACGCGGATACCTACGCGTGTAGGTTTGCCGCTCTTGGGGTCAACAAGGTTGAGGTTCGACAGGTTGATGGGGGCTTCCATATCGATGATGCCTCCCTGGGGGTGCTTGGCGGTAGGTTTGGTGCTTTTCTTTACCATGTTGCAGCCTTCCACGATGGCGCGGTTTTTTGCAACGTCGATAGAAAGCACTCGTCCCTGCTTGCCGCGGTCCTCGCCGGCGATAACGGCAACGGTGTCACCCTTTTTGATATGAAGTTTCATAATTTAGGGGAATCTATTGTGGTTGATTGTTAATGCCTCGGTTGGTGAATGATTCGGTGTTGGGGAATCAGAGCACTTCCGGTGCAAGTGAGACGATTTTCATGTTGGTTTGGCGGAGTTCGCGGGCAACGGGGCCGAAGATACGGGTTCCGCGGAGCTCACCGGCGTTGTTAAGGAGTACGCAGGCGTTGTCGTCGAAGCGGATATAGGAGCCGTCGGGGCGACGGATTTCCTTTTTTGTGCGGACTACAACGGCCTTTGACACAGTACCTTTCTTAACGTCGGACGAGGGGATGACGCTCTTTACAGAAACGACGATGATGTCGCCCACCGATGCATAACGGCGACCTGTACCACCGAGAACGTGGATGCAGAGAGCCTCTTTCGCGCCGGAATTGTCGGCTACGGTTAAACGTGATTCGGTCTGTATCATGATTACTTAACTTTTTCGATGATTTCTACTAATCTCCAGCGCTTGGTTGCTGAAAGGGGGCGGGTTTCCATCAGGCGCACCTTGTCGCCGACGGAGCACTCGTTGTTTTCGTCGTGAGCGTGGTACTTCTTTGTCTTGTTGACGAACTTGCCGTAGATGGGGTGTTTCTCCTTCCATTTCACCATTACGGTGATGGTCTTGTCGCCTTTGTTGCTCGAGACAATGCCGATGCGCTCTTTACGTAAGTTTCTCTTTTCTTCCATTTTGGGTTAAAGTGTTACGTGGCGGGTTACTTGTTGTTAAGTTCGCGAGCGCGGAGCTCGGTTTTCACGCGGGCGATCATTTTGCGGTCGGCAGTGATCTTGGCGGGGTTGTCGATGGGCGACACGGCGTGGTTGACTTTCTGCTGGAGGTACTCCTTTTCCATCTGGGAGAGGCGCTCCTTCAAATCGGCCGTGGAGAGTTCTTTGATTTCTTCTTTCTTCATGACGTTTATGATTTTATGGAGGCGTTATCAGATGTTGAGCGAGGGGTCATAGTCGCGCGATACGACGAACTTGGTAGTTACGGGGAGCTTCTGGGCGCCCAGGCGGAGTGCTTCCTTGGCTACGTCGAAGGGTACGCCGTCGATTTCGATGAGCATACGTCCGGGAGTTACGGAGGCTACGAAGCCTTCGGGGTTACCTTTACCTTTACCCATACGTACATCAAGAGGTTTCTTGGTGATGGGTTTGTCGGGGAAGATGCGAATCCAGAGCTGACCCTGACGCTGCATGTAACGTGTCACGGCTACACGGGCGGCTTCTATCTGGCGACCGGTGATCCACTTGGTCTCAAGGGTCTTGATGCCGAAGGAACCGAAGGCGAGCTGGTTGCCGCGCTGGGCGTTGCCTTTGGCGCGGCCCTTCTGCATTCTGCGGAATTTGGTTTTTTTCGGTTGTAACATTGTTTTGGGATGTTAACTTTGGTTGTTGTTAAACCTTTACAGCCGGTGTTGGTCCGCCCGGGGGCGGGGGCTGCATTGCCGCCGTTTGCGCCAATCCGTGAAGGCGCAGCTTTGCGGCTTGATATTAAGGGGTGGCAGCCGGTTGGGCTTGCGGGGTGCTCCGAGGAAGGGTTGGTGGGGCGCCTTTGGGCCTGCCGTTGGGCCGGTGGTCTCCCTGAAGGGGGCTTTCCGGGCCGTCAGCTTCCCGCGGCGGCGAAAGGTTAACGACTCTTTTCGCTGCCGCGGGGGCTGCTGCCGTTCGGATTTCTGACGGTGTCAGCGGGGGGCTCAGTTGCGGGGAGCCTGCTGGTTGCGGGGCTTACGGAAGCCGTCGCGGCCTTCGCGGCGACGACCGCCGCGTTCGCTGCGTGCGCCCTTGTCTTGCTGTGTGAAGTTGGGGGCAAGGTCGCGCTTGCCGTAAACTTCACCGCGGCAGATCCATACTTTTACGCCGATGACGCCTACTTTGGTGTGGGCTTCAACCAGGGCGTAGTCGATGTCGGCACGCAGTGTGTGCAGGGGTGTACGGCCCTCCTTGAACATCTCTGAGCGGGCCATTTCAGCGCCGTTGAGTCGGCCTGAAACCTGCACTTTGATGCCTTCGGCGCCTGAGCGCATGGTGGCTGCTACGGCCATCTTTACGGCGCGGCGGTATGCGGTCTTGCCTTCGATCTGGTGGGCGATGGTCGATGCTACGATCTGTGCGTCGAGCTCGGGGCGCTTTACTTCGAAGATGTTGATCTGCACGTCCTTGTCGGTGATTTTCTTGAGCTCTTCCTTGAGCTTGTCGACTTCGGAGCCGCCCTTGCCGATGATCAGGCCGGGGCGCGATGTGCACACGGTGATGGTGATGAGTTTGAGTGTGCGCTCGATGACGATGCGCGAAACGCTCGACTTGGCCAGGCGGACGTTGAGGTATTTGCGAAGCTTGGAGTCTTCCAGAAGTGTTTCGCCGTATTTTTTGCCGCCGAACCAGTTGGAATCCCAGCCGCGGATTACGCCGAGGCGGTTGCTAATCGGATTTACTTTCTGTCCCATGGTCAGTCTTTGTCCTTGATTGTTGTGTCTTTGTCAATGGTGTCAACTACGAGGGTTACGTGGTTGGCACGTTTGCGGATACGGTAACCGCGGCCCTGGGGAGCTGTGCGCAGGCGCTTGAGCATGGGGGCGGGGTTAACGAAGATGGTTGAGATATAAAGCTCGCCCGATTCGGCTTTGCGGTCGTTTTTGGCTTCCCAGTTGGCGATAGCCGAGCGGAGCAGTTTCTCGAGGCGGGCAGCAGCCTCCTTATTGGAGAATTTCAGGATACCCAGAGCACGGAATACTTCCTTGCCGCGAACCAGGTCGGCCACCAGGCGCATCTTGCGGGGCGACGAGGGGACGTTGGTCAGTTTGGCGAAGGAAACTTCCTTGAGCGCGTCTTTGCGGGCCTGAGCTGAGTTTCTTTTTCTTACACCCATTTTATTTGTGTTCGTTTTTTATTCGTTGTTTGGAATTTGCTGTGCAACAATTATTTTTTCTTGTTGCCGGCATGGCCGCGGAAGGTACGTGTGGGGGCGAACTCGCCAAGTTTGTGACCTACCATGTTCTCGGTTACGTAAACGGGGATGAATTTGTTGCCGTTGTGAACTGCGAAGGTGTGACCTACGAATTCGGGGGCAATCATCGAGGCGCGGCTCCATGTCTTGATCACGGCTTTCTTGCCTGATTCTTCCATGGCGTTGACCTTCTTCTCGAGTTTCACCGAGATGTACGGACCTTTTTTAAGTGAACGACTCATGTTTTATAGCTTGAGTTACTTGAAGTTAGCGATTACTTTTTACGACGCTCGATGATATACTTCGAGGAGGTCTTCTTCGGTGAGCGTGTCTTGAGGCCCTTCGAGTAGAGGCCCTTGCGCGAACGGGGGTGACCACCGGAAGCGCGGCCTTCGCCACCACCCATGGGGTGGTCGACAGGGTTCATGACAACACCGCGGTTGTGGGGGCGACGTCCCAGCCAGCGTGAGCGGCCGGCTTTACCGGAGGACTCCAGCGAGTGTTCCGAATTGCCGACTACACCGACGGTAGCTTTGCAGGCTGCAAGAATCTTGCGTGTTTCGCCTGAGGGGAGCTTTACGATTGCGTAGTCGCCTTCGCGCGATACGAGCTGGGCGAATGTGCCGGCCGAACGTGCCATGAAGGCGCCCTGGCCGGGGCGGAGCTCGATGTTGTGGATTACGGTACCTACGGGGATTTTGCCCAGAGGAAGAGCGTTGCCAACTTCAGGAGCGGCGTCAGGACCGCTTACTACGGTCTGGCCGACTTCCAAGCCATTGGGTGCGATGATGTAGGCTTTTGCGCCATCTGCGTAGTAGAGGAGGGCGATGCGGGCCGAACGGTTGGGATCGTACTCGATCGACTTCACTACTGCGGGCACACCGTCTTTATTTCTCTTGAAATCGATGATACGGTACTTGCGCTTGTGACCGCCGCCGATGTAGCGGGTGGTCAGATGGCCTTCTGAGTTACGGCCACCGCTGCTTTTGCCACCGTATGTAAGAGATTTTTCTGGCGTGGTAGCAGTGATCACTCCTTTGAACACGCCAATAACTTTGTGTCTTTGCCCCGGTGTGGTGGGCTTGAATTTACGTACTGCCATTTTACTGTTAATGGATATCCGCCGGTGCTTTTTTACGGCGGAGAGCCCGGGGAAGTATGCGCCCGGCCGACGCAGTCGCGTCCGTGTGCCGGTTTTTCAGCGGCTTTAGCCGCCGGGAGCACTTGTCTCCGGCTCTCTCCGCAGCTGCGGCTGCCCCGCGGGGGGGCTGCCGCTGGCTCCGGGGTGGAGTTGTTTAGATGTTGCTGTAGTAATCGATGGTCTGGCCTTCGCCGATGGTGACGTAGGCTTTCTTCCACACGTTGGTCTTGCCGCGGAGCAGGCCGCTCTTGGTGTAGCGGCTCTTGTTCTTGCCACGGACAACCTGTGTGTTGACGTCGACAACCTTCACGCCGTAGAGTTTCTCCACAAGGTCCTTGATCTGGAACTTGTTGGCTTCGGGAGAAACGCGGAAGGTATAGCGATTGAGCTTGTCGGTAAGCCGTGTTGCGGCTTCGGTTACGATTGGTTCAATTGTGAATTCCATTTTCTCCTGTTTTTAAAGGTTGTTGATAACGCTGAGTGAGCCTTCGGTGAGCACCAGGGCCTTGTTGTCAAGCACCGAGTAGGTGTTGAGGTCGGCGGCGGTCATCACGCGTGCCTGGGGGATGTTGCGGGCCGACAGGATTACGTTTTCATCCTGGTCTTTCATCACCAGCAGGCTCTTTGTGCCGTCGAACTTGAGGTTCTTGGCCAGGGCTACATAGTCCTTGGTTTTGGGAGCTTCGAAGGTGAAGTCTTCCACGATGGTGATCTGACCGTCGAGGGCTTTCTGCGACAGGGCCGAACGGCGTGCCAGAGCTTTGAGTTTCTTGTTGAGTTTGAAGCGATAGTCGCGGGGACGCGGACCGAATACACGGCCACCACCGACGAGCACGGGCGAGTTGATGTCGCCGATACGTGAACCGCCGCCGCCCTTCTGCTTGTGGAGCTTGCGGGTGGAGCCGGACACTTCCGAACGCTCTTTCGACTTGTGGGTACCCTGACGCTGGTTAGCCAGGTACTGCTTCACATCGAGGTAGATGGCATGCTCGTTGGGAGCGATTGCGAAGACCTCGTCGTTGAGGACGGCTTTGCGGCCGGTATCCTCACCTTTTATGTTGTAGATTGCGAGTTCCATTTCGTCGTGTCTTTTTTACTTCTCGATTTTAACAATGGAGCCTTTTGAGCCGGGGATTGAACCCTTGATCATCATCACGTTGTATTCGGGGATGATCTTTACGACTTTGAGGTTCTGAACGGTGACACGCTCGTTGCCGGTCTGGCCGGCCATGCGCATGCCTTTGAACACTTTTGCGGGATATGAGCAGGCGCCGACCGAACCGGGAGCACGCAGACGGTCGTCCTGACCGTGGGTTGCCTGGCCTACGCCGCCGAATCCGTGGCGCTTTACTACGCCCTGGAAGCCTTTACCCTTGGAAGTACCGACGATATCAACGAAATCGTTCTCTGTGAAGAGGTCGACTGTGATTTTGTCGCCCATCTTATACTCGCCGTCAAATCCTTTGAACTCGGCCAAGTGGCGCTGCGGGGTTACGCCGGCTTTCTTGAAGTGACCGATCTCGGGCTGGGTGCAGTGTTTCTCTTTCTGCTCCTCGAAGCCGAGCTGAAGGGCGTTGTAGCCGTCGGTCTCGACAGTCTTAACCTGGCAAACCACACAAGGACCTACTTCGATAACAGTGCACGGCACGTTCTTGCCGTCGGCACTGAAAACGGATGTCATTCCGATTTTCTTTCCTAATAATCCTGGCATTTCAGTTTGTTTTAGAGGCCATACCCCGGCGGGGCATAGGGCCTCGGGATTGATTTGTGGTTGGTTAAATTGATTTTTTTCGTTATGCGAAATCACACTTTGATCTCTACTTCCACGCCTGAGGGGAGCTCGAGCTTCATCAGGGCGTCAACGGTCTTGGCTGTGGAGTTGTAGATGTCGATAAGGCGTTTGTAGCTTGAAAGCTGGAACTGCTCGCGGGCCTTCTTGTTTACGAAGGTCGAGCGGTTCACGGTGAAGATACGCTTGTGGGTGGGCAGGGGGATGGGGCCTGAGATTACGGCGCCGGTTGCCTTCACTGTCTTTACGATCTTCTCGGCCGACTTGTCGACGAGATTGTGGTCGTACGATTTCAGTTTGATTCTGATTTTCTGGCTCATTTTGAGTTTGAAAGTGTTTGTTGGTTTAATATGTCCCGGGGTCAAGAATCATTTGCTGCTCCCGGGGGGGGGGAAACCGCGATGGCCGCCCGGCGCGAGCCGGGCAGCCTGTAGCGGTGTGATTTTTACTTGACGAGGTCGACGCGGCCCTGGCATTCGGTCAGCACATTGCGGGCAATCGACGACGACACCTCGGAATAGTGGCTGAACGTCATGGTGGAGGTTGCGCGGCCCGAAGTGATGGTACGCAGGGCTGTCACGTAACCGAACATCTCGGCCAGCGGGGCTTCGGCCTTGACGATGCGTGCGCCTGAGCGGGCTGTCTCCATACCCTCTACCTGGCCACGACGCTTGTTGAGGTCGGAGATTACGTCGCCCATCGATTCCTCGGGGGTAACGACCTCTACCTTCATGATAGGCTCCATCAGTACGGGACCTGCCTTCTCCGAACCCTTCTTGAAGGCCGAAATGGCGCAAAGCTCGAACGACAGCTGGTCGGAGTCGACCGGGTGGAACGAACCGTCGATTACCGTTACTTTCAGGCGCTCTACCGGGAAGCCGGCGAGCACGCCGTTCTTCATAGCGGTGGTGAAACCTTTCTGGATGGAGGGGATGAACTCCTTGGGGATGTTACCGCCCTTCACCTCGTCGACGAACTGCAGGTTGCCCTCGAAATCGTCGTCGGCCGGTTCGATGCGCACGATGATGTCGGCGAATTTACCGCGGCCACCGGTCTGCTTCTTGAATACTTCGCGGAGCTCTACGGGCTTGGTGATGGCTTCCTTGTAGGTTACCTGCGGACGGCCCTGGTTGCACTCTACCTTGAATTCGCGTTTGAGACGGTCGATGATGATATCGAGGTGAAGCTCGCCCATACCCGAGATAACGGTCTGGCCGGTCTCTTCGTTGGTCTCGACGCGGAAGGTAGGATCCTCCTCGGCGAGTTTCTGCAGACCGACGCCGAGCTTGTCGAGGTCTTTCTGGGTCTTGGGCTCTACGGCGATACCGATTACGGGATCGGGGAATTCCATTGCTTCGAGCACGATGGGGTGATTCTCGTCGCAGAGGGTATCACCGGTGCGGATATCCTTGAAGCCGACGCCTGCGCCGATATCGCCGCAGCCGATCTTCTCCATGGGGTTCTGCTTGTTGGAGTGCATCTGGAACAGACGCGAAACGCGCTCCTTCTTGTCGGAACGTGCGTTCAGCACATACGAACCGGCAACTACGTCGCCCGAGTAAACACGGAAGAATGTCAGACGGCCTACATAGGGGTCAGTGGCAATCTTGAACGCAAGGGCACACATCGGAGCTTCCGACGAGGGCTCGCGGGTCTCGATGCGGTCGGGATCATCGATGGCGTGGCCTTCGATTGCGCCTGCATCGAGCGGGCTGGGCAGGTAAGCGCAGATGTTGTCGAGCAGGCACTGCACGCCTTTGTTCTTGAATGAAGAGCCGCAGGTCATCGGCACGATCTCCATCTTGAGGGTTGCAGCGCGCAGCGCACGCTTGATCTCCTCCTCGGTGATGGTCGAGGGGTCGTCGAAGTATTTTTCCATGAGGGCATCGTCGAACTCAACGATTTTCTCAAGCATTTTGTCGCGGTATTCCTCGGCCTCGGCGCGGAGGTTTTCGGGGATTTCATCAACTTCGTATTGGGCGCCCATGGTCTCGTCATGCCAGAAGATAGCCTTCATGGTGATGAGGTCGATAATGCCCTTGAAGGTCTCCTCGGCACCGATAGGGAGCTGGATGGGGCACGGGTTGGCACCAAGCACATCCTTTACCTGGCGGCATACTTCAAGGAAGTTGGCGCCCGAGCGGTCCATCTTGTTGACGTAACCGATACGGGGCACGTTGTATTTGTCGGCCTGACGCCAGACGGTTTCCGACTGGGGTTCAACACCGCCTACGGCGCAGAAGGTGGCGACCGCACCGTCGAGCACTCGGAGCGAGCGCTCTACCTCTACGGTAAAGTCGACGTGCCCCGGGGTGTCGATAAGGTTGATCTTGTACTTCTCGTTGTTGTATTTCCAGAAGGTGGTGGTGGCGGCGGAGGTGATTGTGATACCACGTTCCTGCTCCTGCTCCATCCAGTCCATGGTGGCGGCGCCATCGTGAACCTCACCGATTTTGTGGGTAAGGCCGGTGTAGAAGAGGATACGCTCAGATGTGGTAGTCTTACCGGCATCGATGTGAGCCATGATGCCGATGTTGCGCGTATATTTTAAGTGTTCGTCAATCTTAGCCATTATGGTTTTGGTTTGAAATCAATGAAAATTGAATGCTATGTCGACCGGAGTCTCACCCGAGGGTTGCGGGGTGGTGTCTCACGCGCGCGTTATTATATATAGGTGTACCTGGGCCGGCGTAAGGCGAGGATCAGAAGCGGAAGTGAGCGAAGGCGCGGTTGGCTTCGGCCATCTTGTGCATATCCTCTTTGCGCTTGAAGGCGCCGCCCTGTTCGTTGAAGGCATCCATGATTTCGGAAGCGAGCTTGTCGGCCATGGTTTTGCCGCCACGTTTACGGGCGTATCCGATAAGGTTTTTCATTGATATTGACTCCTTGCGGTCGGGGCGGATTTCGGTAGGAACCTGGAAAGTGGCGCCACCTACACGGCGCGACTTAACCTCCACCTGGGGAGTAACGTTCTCAAGGGCTTTCTTCCAGATTTCGAGAGCGGATTTCTCTTCGTTCTGCATCTTCGATTTCACGGTTTCGAGAGCAGTGTAGAAAATTTCGAAAGAGGTGTTCTTTTTGCCATCATACATCAGATGGTTCACGAACTTGGTCACTTTCACGTCATGAAACACGGGATCCGGCAGGATTTGGCGTTTCTTTGGCTTAGCTTTTCTCATTTTAAGTTTAAGCAGTTGATGTTTTTGCTTTTCGTGGCTGGTGTCTTCTTCAGCGGCTTTGGCTTCACGGCCATCGCTTGGCTTACTCAACCGTTGTCAGCTTCGAGGAATCAAAAACGGAAATTGTGAATTGAATGCCGCGACAATGGGCGGCTGATTTCTCGTTGGAGCGTTTAGTAACTTCACCCGGCAGCTCTGAGGCTGCGTCGGATTACTTCTTGGCTGCTCCGGCCTTGGGACGCTTGGCTCCGTACTTCGAGCGACGCTGGGTGCGGTCTTTTACACCGCCGGTATCCAGGGTGCCGCGTACGATGTGGTAACGCACACCGGGAAGATCCTTTACACGACCGCCGCGAACGAGCACAATCGAGTGCTCCTGCAGGTTGTGACCCTCGCCGGGGATGTAGGAGTTAACCTCCTTACCGTTAGTGAGGCGCACACGTGCTACCTTACGCATTGCCGAGTTAGGTTTCTTAGGGGTGGTGGTGTAGACACGAACACACACGCCGCGACGCTGCGGGCAGCTGTCGAGGGCGGGCGATTTGCTCTTGTCCACAAGAGTCTTGCGTCCCTTACGTACTAATTGCTGAATAGTAGGCATCTTAGTTTTTTAATGGTTTTACTTCTTGTTTATCGTCTTGTGATATAAATTCATCAGATGCTTATAAGGCACACTATCGGTTTAGCTCACAACGAGTTAACGCGCGCGAGCGTGCGTTCGGCCCTTAAAAGCGATGCAAAATTACGAACTTTTCCGCTGATTTCCAAATATTTCCACTTTAAAACTATAAAAAATTTCCGCCATTAGCCTTCATGAGCTTCATGAGCCGCCTTTAGCCGCCATTAGCCGTCATGAGCCTTCGGGAGCTTCACATCTCGGACTTCCACGAGGGATGACCTGAAACAGGAATCAGAGGTGAAGACAATAAAATATATGTTATACAGCATAAAAACAGCCAGAAAGGGCCTTGAAAATTGGTTAAAAGGGAGAAAAATACAAAATATGCATTTTTTTTTGATTTGTCGATTAAACCTTTGACTTAACCGATTGTCATAAGGATGTAGATTAATTTAAAAGCAATAGATATATCGCTTGCAAATGAGGGCCAGCTTCAAAAACAAGCCCGCAAGCGCCGACATTTATCACTAACCGGACGGCACACTCTGTGGCAGAGCGTACCGTCCGGATTCTTTTTGCTGCGATGGCCCTCCCGAGGATGCCCGATGACCCGGGATTAACAAATCATGTTTAATAATCCCCTACGAAATAACTAATCCCCTACGAAATAACAATTGGCGAGCCACCAACGGTATAGCGGGTCGAGGAATGCGTATTTTCCACCCCACTGATCGAGAATATCAGCGCGCACCAGGGCCTCCTTGCTGCGGAGCACCGCCGTACCCGACGATAGTCCATAGCGTCGCATCACGTTTTTGGCACCGAATTCGGTTTCACCGTCGGCGGCGGCATGAAGCAGGCGCACCTGCTGGGTAGTGAGCCGGGCGGTCATTCCCGTAAACAGCATACTCATCTGCCCTACCAAAGAGGCGTGCGCTTCGCTTACTACCTCGGGCATACATACATTTGTGGTGCGCAGCCACGCCTGCTGGCCGAGCTGCTGAACATAGTACGGGTGGCAGTCGACCAGCGCGACTATCAGTTCGGCCGCCTCGACGGTGATATAGCGGCCGGTTTCGGTAAAACGCTCTTGCAGGAAGTTGACCAGGTCGGCGGCGTCTGGCTTACTCAGGAACATTAGGGTACCAAAACGATAGAGGGGTCGTTTCGGGTTATTGAACATATCAATGATTACCGGGCGGCGTACACTCGACAGACAGTATCCGACATGCTGATGTGTCTGCCATGCTCGCTGAAGGTCGTGAAGAAACGCCTCACAATTCTCGAATTCGCATACATTCTGAAATTCGTCAATGCATAGCGCAACCCTGGCGTCTATAGCCTCGGCGATATGTTCGCAAAGGTCGAGCAGACCCGAGGGGGCCTGTTCGACCGCATCCCAGTCGAGTTCGACATAAGCGCCTCCGTGCGCCATATCGCCGGGGTTTGTTCCTACCGACACCCGTGGATTGTATGGAGCGAGAAAACGACGCGCCGCCACAGCCACATCCTCCCATTTGTCGACCGTAGCGGCGAAAACCTTTCGGCAGAGGAGCTGCAGGAATTCGCGGCGTGTGCGCACAGCTCCCAAATCCATTCGGCAGATAATCAGTTCCGGGTCGGCGGCGTGCACCGTTTCGACAGCTCGGGCGATGAGCGATGATTTGCCCCATCGGCGAGGCGCAATGACCGCCGTATTGCTGAGCGAACGTAGTTGCTGCACAAGAAGAGCGAGCTCATTGGAACGCCCCGTAAAATTCTTGCCGACCGCAATCTTTCCGAAAACAAAAGGTATCTCCATATCAGCGAATTAGATAGTTTGCGCAAATATATTACAATTTTAGGAATTACGCAAATACATATTACACATTAAGTAATTACATATTTTGTAATTCAATAATAGCACAGAAAGTTACGTCATTGCAGTTTTTTAGCTCAAAAAAAACGCCCCGACCGGCCGGTCGGGGCGTTGTATGCAGCAATTATATGGGTTGAAAGAACGGAATCTGCGGCAGACTCAGAGAGATTATTTCTGGGCGTCGGTAGCGGCGAACTCCATAAGGTAGGCCTTGATGAAAGGGTCAAGGTCACCATCCATCACTCCGTTGACGTCGGAAGTCTGATAGTTGGTGCGGTGATCCTTCACGCGACGGTCGTCGAAGACATACGAACGAATCTGCGAACCCCATTCAATCTTCATCTTGCCGGCTTCTACCTTGGCCTGCTCCTCAAGACGATGATTCATCTCCTTCTCGTAGAGGATGGATCGGAGGTGACGCAGAGCGTTCTCGCGGTTTTTCGGCTGGTCGCGTGTTTCGGTATTTTCGATGAGAATCTCCTCTTTTTCACCGGTATAGGGATCGGTGTACTGATAGCGAAGACGTACGCCAGATTCAACCTTGTTGACATTCTGACCGCCGGCGCCTCCCGAACGGAAGGTATCCCACGACATCAGAGCCGGTTCGATTTTCACCTCGATTGAGTCGTCGACAAGTGGTGTGACGAACACCGAAGCGAACGAAGTCATGCGCTTACCCTGTGCGTTATAGGGACTTACGCGCACCAGGCGGTGCACACCGTTCTCGCTCTTTAGGTAACCGTAGGCAAAGTCGCCCTCAACGTTGATGGTACACGACTTTATACCGGCCTCATCGCCCTCGAGCAGATTTGCTATCGAGGTCTTGTAGCCATGTTTCTCGCAGTAACGCAGATACATACGCATCAGCATCGATGCCCAGTCCTGACTCTCCGTACCTCCGGCGCCTGAGTTGATTTTGAGCACTACGCCCATGTGGTCTTCCTCGCGGCGCAACATATTGCGGAGCTCGAGAGCCTCGATTTTCTCCATGGCTTCGGCGTAGAGTTTGTCGACCTCCTCCTCCGTGACGAGTTCCTCCTTCACGAATTCAAAAGCCGTAGCAAGCTCATCGACAGCCTGTTCCACCTCATGATAGCCGTTGACCCACGCCTGTAGGTCCTTGATTTTCTTCATTTGCGCCTGCGCCTCCTTGGGGTGCTCCCAGAAGTCGGGCACATGGGTGCGGAGTTCCTCCTCCTCTATCTGGATTTTCTTATTGTCGACGTCAAAGGTACCTCCTCAGCGCCAACTTGCGCTCCAACGTCTCTTTCAACTGTTCCTGAGTAATCATTGGTCTATATTAGTTAAACGTTATTGATTTCGAGTGCAAAGTTACGGCTTTTCAGCCAATCGCGCAAACCGATTGAACGTGCCGGGCACAACGCCACCTGAAGACCGCCAGAAGTAGCAGAGTTGCAATAATGGACGTCGTCTATGAAGATGGCGCCGGGAACCACGGAAACGGTAAATGTTAGAAAAAAGTTAAAACTCATATAAACAGGTTGATTTGTCGCATTCTGTGGTAATTTTTTCGTAATTTTGCACGTTATCTTTCAAAGCACCGAAGATGCGGGATGCGTCGCCCGGTCGCGCTCCCCGGCGCCGATTTTCAGTCCATGAGAAAAGCAGTAGTAAAATTCATACTCGTTTTCGCCATCTACGCCACTCTGTTTGTAGTGCAAAAGCCTCTGTTTATGGAGGTTTACGCTACGGAACTGGGGCTGGAGACGTTTGGCGACCGCCTGGCGGTGCTGTGGCACGGCCTGAGCATGGACTTTGCCGTAGCCGGATACCTAACCGTCATACCTGCGATACTGATAATCTGTATGTTATGGACGCGGAAACGCTGGCCACAGGTTGTCATGGAGGTCTATATAGCCCTGTCGGTCGCCGTCATCTCGGCCGTAATGTGCCTTGACCTGATACTTTACAGCTTCTGGGGATTCCGCATCGACATGACCCCCTTCTTCTACTTC
The DNA here is from genome assembly GCA_945931475.1 of uncultured Muribaculaceae bacterium. Classification (GTDB taxonomy): domain Bacteria; phylum Bacteroidota; class Bacteroidia; order Bacteroidales; family Muribaculaceae; genus UBA7173. Next base: position 37,342 of record CAMEPD010000005.1, read on the forward strand.
GCCACGTCGCCGTCGGCCGCCCTGGCCTCGGCTACCTGGTGGGAGTGCCTGGCCGGAGCCACCGGATTCCTGCTGGCCTGCGCCCTGATGTGGTGGGTAACACGTCGCGTCATCAATGCCGTGAAGATAGCGCCCGACCGTTCGTGGAAGAGCACGGCGGTGATGGTGCTCCTGACAGCGGCACTGTTCATCCCCATCCGCGGCAGCGTGACGGTGTCGACCATGAACCCGAGCCGCGCCTATTTCAGCGCGCGCCGCGGACTGAATCATGCCGCCACCAATCCGGTGTTCAACCTGCTCTATTCGGCAACGCACCAGAACGATTTCGCCTCACAATACCGCTTCATGGACGACGCCGAAGCCGCCCGCGAATTCCGCGCCATGGGTGAAATCGACGGCCGGAAAGAGAGCGACAGCACCTTCACAGCCACCGAGCGCCCCGATGTGGTGTTCGTTATCCTCGAAAGCTTCTCGAGTCACCTTATGCCGTCGCTCGGCGGCGAAGCCATCGCCACGGGACTCGACTCGATAGCCGGCAACGGCCTGCTTTTCACACAGTTCTACGCCAACTCGTTCCGCACCGACCGCGCCCTGCCGTCGATACTCAGCGCCCTGCCCGGGCAACCCTCGACCTCAATTCTGAAATACGTCGACAAAATCGAACGGTTGCCGTCGTGGCCCGGCGAACTCGCCAAAGCCGGTTACGCCCTGAATTACTACTACGGAGGCGACACAAATTTCACCAACATGCAGGCCTATCTGATGAGCATGGGCTTCTCCAATGTGGTGAGCGACAGCGATTTCTCCATCAGCCAGAAAGCATCGAAATGGGGAGCGCCCGACCATCTGGTGTTCGAACGCGCCCTGCGCGACATCACCGGACGCCGCGCCACAACGCCGCAGCTCGACGTCATTCAGACCTCGTCGAGCCACGAACCGTTCGAGGTGCCCTACTCCAACCCCCGCTTCGCCGACAACGAACGCGCCAACGCCTTCGCATACACCGACTCGTGTCTGACAGCCTTCGTCAACGCCCTCAGCCGCTCCCCGCGGTGGCAACAGACCCTCGTGGTAATAGTACCCGACCATTACGGCTGCTATCCCAAAGACCTGAAAACAATGCCCGAGCGGCACGCCATCCCATTGGTAATCACCGGTGGAGCGCTCACCCGAAAGGGGCGCGTCGACGCCCTCGGCTCGCAGGCCGACATCGCCGCCACCCTGCTCGGCGCTCTGAAGCTCGACTATAGTGCATTCCCTTTCAGCCGAAACCTGCTGGCCGGAAACGCCGTGCCCGTAGCCGTGATGACCGAACCGGGCTCCATAACCATCGTCACCCCCGACGGGTACCTCACCTGGAGCTGCGACGGCCGCGCCAGGGAAGACACCAACCTTCCGCCAGAAAGCGCCGGGCGGCTCGAACGGAGCGCCCAAGCCTATCTACAAACCCTGTATACATATATAGCAAATCTGTAACCTCTCCACCATGTTAGAATTTCTCAACGATATAGACACACAGATATTCCTCTTCTTCAACGGGGCGCATTCCCCGTTTTTCGACGTGTTTATGAAACTCTTCACCGGCAAGTACATCTGGATACCTATGTACCTGGCAATCATGCTGATGATATGGCGCACCGCCGGCAAACACAAATTCATCTTCTACCTGATGGGGGTAATCCTCGCCGTCGCAATCACCGACCAGGTGTGCGCCACGCTGATTCGCCCGGCGGTCGAGCGTCTGCGTCCATCGAACCTTCAGAACGAACTTTCGCAGCTGACGTACATTGTGGGAGAATACCGCGGAGGGCGCTACGGTTTCCCGTCGTGCCACGCCGCCAACTCCTTCGCCATGGCCACGTTCATGGCCATGCTCGTACGCAAACGCTCATTCGTGGCATTTATTATCTGCTGGGCCGTACTCAACTCATATTCACGTCTTTACTTAGGCGTTCACTACCCCGGCGACCTCTTCGTGGGTTCACTCATCGGAATCGTCACCGGAATCGGATGTTTCGCAATCGTGCACCATCTGGCCGACCGCGCCACCTCGCCTAAACTGCTTACCGAACGGGCCGATCGTCCGCTGATTTCCTATCAGATACCCGAATATCAAGGCTTTGCGGTGATACTGCGCCGCGGGGCACTGGTCACAGCCCAGGGATTAGTGAAATTCGTCGGCGCCTCCACGGTAGTCTACATCATAGTGCGTTCGATAATCGGATAGTACCGCGTGCCGGAACGGCGCAATAATAGTGCGTAAGCTCCGGCATAATATCCAAAAGCCACAAAACCGCCATTATCGGCAACAAAACGGCCGCAAAATCGCAATATTTTTCGTAACTTTGCCCCACTGAAAGAGGGCCGGTAACGGGCCCGGGACGGACGGCGCAAGCCCGTGAATCCCATCCAATTGTATCACAAATAATATCCTCATAGATGAATATTGCTATCGTAGGCGCCAGCGGCGCCGTGGGGCAGGAACTGCTCCGTACTCTCGAACAACGCAATTTCCCGGTCGACTCCCTGGCCCTGTTCGGCTCAAGCCGCAGCGCCGGACGGAAATATCAGTTCCGCGGCCGCGACAACACCGTTAAAGAGCTCAAAGACAACGACGACTTCAAGGGCATCGACATAGCCTTCACCTCGGCAGGTGCCGGAACCTCGCGCCGGTTCGCCGACACCATCACCCGCCACGGAACCATAATGATTGACAACTCGAGCGCCTTCCGCATGGACTCCGACGTGCCCCTGGTAGTGCCCGAAGTCAACGGTGACGACGCCCTCGACGCCCCCCGCAACATCATCGGCAACCCCAACTGCACCACCATACAGATGGTAGTGGCCCTCAAGCCTATCAACGACATCTCGCCGATACGGCGCGTACACGTAGCCACCTACCAGGCAGCCAGCGGCGCCGGAGCATCGGCAATGGAGGAGCTCCGCCAGCAGTACACCGACATCGTAAACGGACGCGAGCCCGTGGTAAAAAAATTCGTGACCCAGCTCGCCGGCAATGTCATACCCCACATCGACGTCTTCACCGACAACGACTACACCAAGGAGGAGATGAAGATGTACAACGAGACCCGCAAGATAATGCACTCCGACACCATCCGCGTGTCGGCCACGTGTGTGCGTGTGCCGGTGATGCGCGCCCACTCCGAGGCCATCTGGGTTGAAACCGAAGGGCCTGTGAGCGTCGAACAGGCCCGTGAGGCATTCAGCCGCGCAGAGGGGGTCGTACTGATGGACGACCCGGCCAACGCCGTCTACCCGATGCCGCTGCAGCTTGCCCACCACGACCCCGTATACGTAGGGCGTCTGCGCCGCGACATCTCCGGCGACAACGCCCTGACCTTCTGGACCGTATCAGACCAGATACGCAAAGGAGCCGCCCTCAACGCCGTGCAGATTGCCGAATACATCATCCGCAAGAAAGGGCAGGCCTGACCCCGGCCCGCTCTCTCCCCTCCCCTTCTACCTTTAACCTCTCCACTTTTACCTTTAACGCGATAGAATTTGTTTCCAGTCACTAACCCGGTCGCCATTTTTCTGATAGTATTGGTAATAATACTGTTGGCGCCTGTGCTGCTCAACCGCCTGAAAATCCCGCACATAGTCGGGATGATAGCGGCCGGCATCGCAGTGGGGCCTTACGGACTGCACATCCTCGACCGCGACAGCTCGTTCGACCTTTTCGGTCAGGTGGGACTGCTCTACCTGATGTTCCTGGCCGGTCTGGAAATTGATATGTATCACCTGAAACTCAACCTGCGCAAAGGTATGAGTTTCGGTCTGCTCACCTTCTTCATACCGATGGTGATGGGCGTGGCAGCCAGCATCTGGGTACTCGACACCGGATGGATCACCGCCTTCCTGCTGGCGTCGATGTACGCATCGCACACCCTGATCGCCTATCCGGTAGCGGCCCGTTTCGGCGTCACCAAGAGTCCGGCCGTGCTGATTTCAGTGGTAGGCACCATCATCGCCGTGATCGGCGCCCTGATTGTTCTTGCCGCCTGCGTCAACATCTTCGACACCGGGCAGTTCCAGGTACCGGCCATGCTGTTGCTCGTAGGGAAGATGATTGTCTACGGCGTAGCCGTACTGTTCGCCTACCCGCGGCTGACCCGCTGGTTCTTCAAACACTGGGGCGAGAAGGTCACTCAGTACGTCTTCGTGATGGCCATGGTGCTCCTGTCGGCGTGGGTGTCGGGCCTGATCGGGCTAGAACCGGTGCTCGGAGCCTTCTTCGCCGGGCTGGTCATCAACCGCTACATCCCGGCCAACTCCCCGCTGATGAACTCCATAGAGTTCGTCGGCAACGCACTGTTCATCCCCTTCTTCCTCATCGGGGTAGGCATGATGATCAACGTCGCCGTGATATTCTCGGGCAACACACTGCTGATAGCCCTGGTGATGCTCGCCGTGGCCCTGCTCAGCAAATGGCTCGCGGCCTGGATAGCACAACGGCTCTACGGAATGCAGGGGTGCGACCGCCGCATGATGTTCGGACTTACCACCGCCCACACGGCTGTGGCCCTGGCAGTCGTGACTATCGGATACAACATGGTGCTCCCCGACGGCACACGCCTGATGGACGAGACCATCCTCAACGGCACCGTATTGGTAATTCTGGTCACCTGCGCCATTGCCCCGATAATCACCTCGAACGCAGCCTCACGCATACGCGTGCGCCAGCTCTCCGACGGCTCGGAAGAGGACACCAACCCCAACCGCTGCTCTGAAAACATCCTCGTACCGGTGTCGAACCCCATCACCGCCTCCGCTTTGGCCGAACTGGCCCTGATGATGCGCCGGCGCCGCAGCGGCACCGACGCCGACCGTCTGTTCGCCCTGCACGTGCGCAACTCCAACTCAGCCTCGGCCAAGTCGATAGGGCGTAACTCCATCCGTCTGGCCCGTGACGCCGGCGCCGGCGCCGACGCAAACTTCGAGGAGATCGAGCGCTACGACCTCAACACCGCCACCGGTATCACCAACACCATCGAAGAGCGCGACATTACACAAGTGGTGATGGGCATGCACCGCAAGGCTGCCGTCATCGACTCGATTCTCGGACAGAAAACCGAGGCGCTGCTCCGTTCGACCAACCGCATGATTACCGTGGCACGCACATACATCCCCGTCAACACGGTCACCCGCATTCTGGTAGTCATACCGGCCAAAGCCCAGTACGAGACCGGTTTCAGGCAGTGGGTACTCGCCATGGGGGCCCTAGCCCAGGAGGTCGGATGCCGCATAATCTTCTACTGCAACGAAAAGCAGAAACCGCTGGTACGCAGCGTCATTCACACCGAAGGCCTCGGCATACGCCACGAATATGTCGTCGGCGACACCACCGACACACTGGCCCACATCTCGCGCGACGTACTCGACGACGACCTGCTCGTCGCCGTGACCGCACGCGCCAATTCGGTGAGCTTCACCCCCGACCTCGAGGAGCTTCCCGGACTGTTGCAACGCTACTTCGGGCGAAACAACCTGCTGGTAATCTACCCCTCCCAGTTCGGCGAATCCACACCGTTGCCCACAATGGCCGACCCGCTCGTTGCCGATGTCGCCACTGCTCCGCCGTCGTGGCTCGCCCGCATCCACCGCCGGTTCAAACGCCGATGACTTCCGGCGGTACACCTTATTTATATACATAGTTCCTGATACCGTATATATCGTGCCAAAATAGGTTATCCCTTATCAATTACATTTCATTATTTTATGATAAGACATCTGATTTCATCCGCAGCCGCTCTGGTGCTGACTGTCTCGCCCGTCTGGGCACAGCTCACGCGCACCGACCGAAGCACGCCGCAAAACTTCCAGCCCGCCGCGGCAGAAGGTGTACCCCTGCCGAAGGGTTTCGACAAATTCGTACGTCCGGCCGTAAGCCACGAGCCGGCTGCCATCGGCCACACACTCCCCGTGTTGTCGACCAAGTCAAAAACCCCGTCGAAAGCTTCGGGCCGCACTGTCCTGAGAGCACCGATGGCCAAGGCCACAGTCAAGGCTACCTCGCTTTCAGGTTATCTCTCCTACTCCGAGAGTACCTACCAGTCTCAGGGCTGGTACAACGTAACCTGGCCCACCCCCACCTTAGTATGGGCGAACCCCTCCTCGTCGAACCGCAGCTACACCTGCGGCTTCATGCGCGGCGGTGAACTCTACGCATTCTACACCCACCGCACCACCACAGCTCTGCTCGCTGCCGGTATCTGCCGCCTCGACCCAGCCAACGGCACAGTGCTCGAGAACACCCCGTTCGACATCTTCGAGGGGTATTCGTGCATAGTGACCGACGCCGCCTACGACCCCGTGAACGATATAGCTTACGTGGTCACCAGCAATGACGCCGGCACTCAGTACATCCTGCAGACCTACAACCCCACCACCGGTGTATTCACCCCGGCAGGCATCAACTTCGGTGACGAAAACAGCTCCGACCTTCCCATGACCATGGCCTGGTCGCCCGCCGACAACGCAGTCTACATCCTTACCTTCGGCAAGGAGATGAAGCGCTACGACGCCACCGGCAAGAAATTCGTCAAAACCGGCACCAGCACCTACGACTTCGGCGATTACTCCGGAATCATGACCTATTCGCCCAAGGACAACGCATTCGTGGGCCTATTGCCCGGCTACGACAACAGCGATGACGACTGGGACTACGGCTACGAAGCCCCGGCCAAAAGCGCCAAGTCGAGTGCCACGGGCGAATGCTGCGACGTGCTGCTCATCACCCCAACGGGCACGACATCATACGTCGGCACATTCACCTACGACTCACAATGGTCGATTCTCCACGCATCCGACCCCTACGTGGTCCCCGGCGCCCCCGGAACCGTGACGCTCACGTCGAACTTCGTTGACGACGCCACCTCAGGCACCATCACGGTAAACCTCCCCGCAAAGACTGCCGACGGCTCGGCCATCAACGGCCGCGTATACCTGCAGGTGAAGGTCGACGGCGAAGCCCTCGGAGGCACCACACCCTCGGGCACACCCGGAAGCACCGCCACCATCAGCCTAAACCTCTCCGAAGGCGAGCACACCATCGCCGTAACCCCATATCTGCTTGGCGATGACGGATATATCTACGGCACACCGGCATTACTGCACGATTACTTCGGCTACGACACCCCCGCAGCCCCGGCCAACGTAACCCTAACCAACAACAAGGTGACATGGAACGCCGTGACCGCCGGCGTACACAACGGTTACATCAAGGCTGCCGACGTGCGCTACAACGTCTTCGTTGACGGCGTAGCCATGAACAGCGCTCCCGTGAGCGGCACATCGCTCGACATCACCCTCCCCTCGGCCGGCGGAATCTCACACAAGGCCGAAGTGGTCGCTACTGTCAACGGCAAGAGCTCCGAACCCGGTTCATCGGCACCGCTCTACGTCACCGGGCCGCTCAACCTTCCCGTCTACATCGCCCCTGAAGAGGGTGAGACCGAACTCGCGCAGACCGTCATCGATATGTTCACCATCGTGAAGAATCCCGCCGTTACAAGCACCGCGCAGCACTGGCAGTACGACCTTCAGGACCCGCATACCGGCGGATTCTACTGCCTCAACCCCACCACTCCCGAGGGTAGCGGCAACTGCAACGAGTGGCTCTTCCTTCCGGCCATCAACTTCAACGACGCCAACTCCTTCTACCGCCTTCAGATGGAGGTCTGGGCAGCCAACCACTACTTCTCTGAGGATGAGACCTACGAAGTAGCCCTCTGCGCCGCTCCCGACGGCAAGAATCCCGTTGTAATCAAAGAGGCCGAAACCATCCACAAAGCCGTCGATTTCCAGACCGCCGAAACAATGTTCAAAGTCCCCTCGGCCGGCGTATGGTACATCGGTATACATTACATTACCCCGGTTGACGCCGGATTCCGCCTGTATGCACGCCGCTTCCGTGTCGAGAAGGAACAGAGCACCGGCGAAGCCCCCGGAAAGGTCACCGACCTCACCGCAGAAGCCTGTCCGCAGGGCGAACTCGCCGCAAATGTCAGCTTCCGAATGCCTCTGGTAAGCATCACCGGCGCTGACCTCGGCGCCGCCACCGACATCACGGCCACCGTTGCCACCGAATCCGGCAGCGTCACCGTCAGCGGCAAACCCGGTACTCAGCTCACCGCCAAAGTACCCGCCAACCAGGGCAACAACACCGTGAAGGTCACCACATCGACAGCTGCCGGCACAGGCCTGATTGCCGAGACCACGGTATACTGCGGCGTTTACGCTCCCGGCGACGTGACCCTCACCTCCTCCGTCTCCGACGACAACCGCACCGTTACCCTCAACTGGACTCTCGACGACTATAACGCCGACGGACAGTATGCCGGTGCCGACAAGTGCACATTCACCATCTACCGCCGCACAGCCGAGGGAGAATGGGGTATAGCTGCAGCCGGTGTCCAGGGCAACACTTGGTCATTCACCACCACACGCACCGACCAGGACATTTATCAGTTCGGAGTCGCAGCCGTCAATGCCGCCGGCTCATCGGAGACACTGAGCGCCACCGGCGTTATCCTCGGCACTCCCTACAATATCCCCTTCCGCGAAACATTCCCCCTCAACGGCGAAAACATTGAGATGAAGGAACCCATCATGCTCGAAAGTCTTTCGTACCTCGGCGGTCTCTGGGGCTTCTCCAATCCTACCGATATCGACGACAACGCCTCCAACGAATCAGGTATAGCACTTGTATGCCAGGGCGTTACCCTCTCGCAGATGACCCTGCCGAAATTCTCCACCACCGGCTCCCATAACGTAAAATTCGAGCTGAGTATGTACTTCAGTTCGCGCACTCCGTCGTTTGTCGAAGTCTACGCCTCGTCGGCCGCCACCCCCATGCAGCTTGTGGCTACCTTCACCGCCGACAACGGCGACGGCTGGGAGAACAAGATAATCGACCTGCCTGCCGAGTTCCAGGACAAGCCATGGATCTCCATCACCATCCGTCTGAACATAGAGAACTACTCGCAGTGCTTCATGATGGACGGCTACAAACTCTCCGACTACCCCGCCGAAATGATGTCGATTGACTCGTTCGACACCCTGGCGCGCTTCACCGTGGGACGCCAGGCCGACATCAAAGGCATTGTTCGCAACCACGGTACTTCGCAGGCTGCCGCACCAGCCTCGACCCTCGAAATAACAACCCCGGCCGGCACCGAAACCTTCAACAGCCAGCCGGACGCCACCCTCGCTCCCGGAGCCACCGCTGCTTACGACTTCAAATACACCCCGAAGAACGCAGCCATCGGCGACGGCACAGTGAAATTCAGCATTGCCGGTCAGCCCGCGTCGGCTGTAAGCACCGTGTCGAAGAGCATCAAGGTGCTCAATGCACCGCTGCCCGAAGTCAGCGACCTTGGCGCCTCGGTCAACAAGCTCTCGGAGACCAATGGCGACGTAACCCTCACGTGGAGCGAGGCACAGTATGTTCAGGGCTTCGAACACGTACAGCCCTGGAGCATCAGCGAAGACCTTGACGGTTTCATGAACATCGACCGCGACGGCAATAACACCTATGCCATCACCGAACTGAACTACCCCGACAAATACCAGCCCAAGGCATTCCAGGTATTCAACGCCACAGTTTCCGACTCACCCGTCTTCGCAGCCCACGGCGGCGAACAGTACATCGTCGGCATCGCATCGGCGAAAAACAGCGTCACCGACGACTGGCTCATCTCGCCCGAGGTGAAAGCCGGTTCCAAGGTATCGCTCTGTTACAACCTGCTGAGCACACAGTATCCCGCCGTGCTGAAGGTAATGTGGAGCGACGGTTCCACCAACCCGCTTGACTTCCAGGAGGTTGAGAACGGCGTCATCGAGATGACCGAAACCGGATGGCAGAAAGTCACAGTCACCCTTCCCGCAGCAGCCAAGCGCTTCGCCCTGTGGCACGACGGTCACGCCGGCGACGAACTCTTCGGCTTCATGATTGATGACATCGTATGGGAGCCCCTTGTCCCCGAGGTGCCCTTCACCGGCTATAACCTCTACCGCGACGGTCAGCTCATCGCCCAAGGCCTCACCACCCCCGGCTATCTCGACAGCAACGTCGACCTGTCGGCGCCCGTGCAGTACGTAGTCCGCACAGTCGGCACCGTAGCCGGTGAGCAGGCCGAATCGCCCCGTTCGAACATCGTATGGGTTGATCTCAACACCGGCGCTATCGACGGCGTTGACGGCGACGCCCTCCGCAGCATCTCCGCCGGACGCAGCATCATCACCCTCGACGGCTTCGACGCCGGCCTGACAGTACGCGTACTCAATGCTGCCGGCCAGACTGTAATCGTTACCGGTACGGCCGGCAGCCATACCACCATCGCCTGCGCTCCCGGCCTCTACATCGTAGAGTGCGCCGGCCTCCGCGCCAAGGTTGCCGTCCGTTAACCCCCACCATCCCGCATATACCGGCGGTTGCACCCCACCAAACGGGTGCAGCCGCCGGTTTTCGTATTCCGGTTGTCCTACCGCCAGCGTCGCCGCTCCTGCATGCCATAAACCCAGTCAACGACTGTCGGTTGAGAGAACAGTTGAAAACAGGGTAGAACCTGCGGTTGAAAACAGGCCCCGCGATTACGGAATTTTTTCTTGAATAAATTGCCGCTGTTTTGAAAAATTTGGCTAATTTTGTAGCGTAATGCATCCTGACGCAATACCATACCGGAAAACAACAATATTTCATAAATTTCACATCACTATTAAATCAAAACTTTATGTGGTTAACATCCTCATCCATAGGTAGGAAATTCGTCATGGCCCTGTCCGGCGCTTTCCTTGTCCTATTCGTGACGTTTCACGCGTTGATGAATGGCGTAGCCATCTTCTGGCCCACCGGCTACAATATGGTCTGCGAGTTCCTCGGCGCCAACTGGTATGCGCTCGTTGGCTCCTTAGTGCTCGGTGCTGTTGTCATTCTCCACATCGTTTACGCCATCTGGCTGACCCTGCAGAACCGCGCCGCCCGCGGTCACGAACGTTACAACGTAACCTCGCGTCCGCCTCAGGTTGAATGGGCTTCGAAGAACATGCTCATTCTCGGCTTCGTGATCCTCGCCTTCCTTGGTCTTCACCTGGTGAACTTCTGGGCCAAGATGCAGCTCGCCGAAATCTGCGGTACTCCTGCCGCCGAGCCCATGGAAATCAACGGTCAGTCCGTAGCCGTTTCGCCTGCCGCCGGTACCTACTTCCTGCAGCAGACTTTCTCCAACGGTATCTTCCTGGCATGCTACATCGTGGCCTTCATCGCACTGTGGTTCCACATGACTCACGGTTTCTGGTCGATGTTCCAGAGCGCCGGCTGGGATAACCGCACTTGGCTCCCCCGCCTCAAGACTATCGCCAACTGGTACACCACCATCATCATCGCTCTGTTCGTTGCCGAGGCTATCGTGTTCGCCGTTCAGGCCAAGAGCGACTACTACACCACCAACGACAAGCTTCAGGAGCAGTACATCGAGATGGCCGAGGGTCACAGCGGCGCTGAAAGCACCGTAGCTATCACCGACAAAGCCACTCCCTGCGGTATGCCCGAATGCGACAACCCTGCCTGCACTCCCGACTGCACATCAGCCGTTTGCGGCAACCCCAACTGCGAGAAGATGAAAGCCGCAGCATGCCCCGACAAGGGCAAGGATTGCCCTAATGCCGCCGCCGGCAACTGTCCCAACGCAGGCAAATGCCCCAACGCTAACGATACTATTAACTAATAACCGCTGATCAGAAATGGCAGATCTCAAGAAATTAGAGGGTATGATCGACTCTACCCCCATCATGAAGGATTACGCGGACATCGAATCTTCGAAACTCCCCGAATACCAGATTGACTCCAAAATCCCCGAAGGTCCCGTAGCTGAGAAGTGGACCAACTACAAAGCTCACCAGAAACTCGTTAACCCCGCCAACAAACGCCACCTCGACATCATCGTGGTCGGCACAGGTCTGGCCGGCGCATCAGCCGCCTCGACCCTGGGCGAAATGGGCTTCAACGTTTACAACTTCTGCATCCAGGATTCACCCCGCCGCGCTCACTCCATCGCCGCCCAGGGTGGTATCAACGCCGCCAAGAACTACCAGAACGACGGCGACTCGGTGTACCGTCTCTTCTACGATACCGTAAAGGGCGGCGACTTCCGCTCACGCGAAGCCAATGTATACCGCCTGGCCGAAGTTTCGAACAACATCATCGACCAATGCGTGCAGCAGGGTGTTCCCTTCGCACGTGAATACGGCGGCCTGCTGGCCAACCGCTCGTTTGGTGGCGCTCAGGTATCGCGTACATTCTACGCCAAGGGGCAGACCGGCCAGCAGCTGCTGCTCGGCGCCTACGCCTCGCTCAACCGTCAGATCGAGAAAGGCACCGTCAAGAGCTTCGTCCGCCGCGAAATGCTCGACATCGTCATCATCGACGGCCGTGCACGCGGTGTAATCATGCGCAACCTCATCACCGGCGAAATCGAACGCTACGCCGCTCATGCCGTGGTACTTGCCACCGGCGGTTACGGCCGTGCTTTCTTCCTGTCGACCAACGCTATGGGCTGCAACGGTTCGGCCGCCATCCAGGCTTTCCGCAAAGGCGCTTACCTGGCCAACCTCGCATTCACCCAGATTCACCCCACATGTATCCCAGTTCACGGCGAAGACCAGTCGAAGCTCACCCTGATGTCGGAGTCGCTGCGTAACGACGGCCGCATCTGGGTTCCCAAGAAGAAAGAGGACGCCGAAGCCATCCGCGCCGGCAAGAAGAAACCTACCGACATTCCCGACGAAGACCGCGACTTCTACCTGGAGCGCCGTTACCCCGCTTTCGGTAACCTCTGCCCCCGCGACATCGCTTCGCGTGCCGCCAAGGAACGCTGCGACGCCGGTTTCGGCGTAGGTACCGGCAACGCTGTTTACCTCGACTTCAAGTATGCCATCGACCGTCTGGGCAAGCAGGTGGTAGCCGACCGCTACGGCAACCTCTTCGACATGTACCAGATGATCTCCGATGACAACCCCTACGAGACCCCGATGATGATCTTCCCGGCATCGCACTACACCATGGGCGGTATCTGGGTTGACTACGAGCTGCAGACCTCCATCAAGGGCCTCTTCGCCATCGGCGAATGCAACTTCTCCGACCACGGCGCAAACCGCCTCGGCGCATCCGCTCTGATGCAGGGCCTCGCCGACGGTTACTTCGTGCTCCCCTACACCATGCAGAATTACCTCAGCGACCAGATCAAGGTGCCTCGCTTCAGCACATCGGCTCCCGAATTCGACAAGGCTGAGAAGGGTGTGCGCGACCGTATCGCACGTCTGATGGCCATCAAGGGCACCAAGTCACCCGACCAGATCCACAAGAAACTCGGTCATGTGATGTGGAACCTCGTAGGTATGGGCCGTACCCTCCAGAGCCTCGTCAAAGCCATCGACGAAATCGCCGCCATCAAGAAAGAATTCTACAGCGACCTCCGCATCGTAGGTAAGGCCGACGACCTCAACACCGAGCTCGAGAAGGCTCTCCGCCTCGAAGACTTCCTCGAAATCGCTCGCATGATGGCCATCGACGCCCTCCACCGCAACGAATCGTGCGGCGCACACTTCCGCGAAGAGTACCAGACCGCCGACGGCGAAGCCGCTCGTAACGACCAGGACTACATGTATGTAGGCTGCTGGAAGTTCACCGGCGAAGATGAGAAGCCCGTGCTGCTCAAAGAGCCCCTCAAATACGAGGCCATCAAGGTTCAGACTCGTAACTACAAATCGTAAAACCACCCACTCTGATAATAAAAATGGAAAATACTATTAGCGTAAACCTCAAGATTTGGCGTCAGCGTGGGCCCAAAGAACCCGGTCAGTTCGTCAAATATCACCTTGACAACGTTTCCACCGGCTCATCGTTCCTCGAAATGCTCGATATGCTCAATCAGCAGCTCATCGACCGTAACGAAGAACCCGTGGTATTCGACAACGACTGCCGCGAAGGCATCTGCGGTATGTGCTCCCTGTACATCAACGGCCACCCCCACGGCCCCGTCCAGGGCATCACTACCTGCCAGCTGCACATGCGCAAATTCAACGACGGCGACGAAATCACCATCGAGCCGTGGCGTTCGGCTGCTTTCCCCGTTATCCGCGACCTTATGGTCGACCGTCACGCATTCGATAAGATTCAGCAGGCCGGCGGTTACGTATCGTTCAACTGCGGCGGTGCCCAGGATGCCAACTCGCTCCCCATCTCGAAAGCCGTTGCCGACGAAGCAATGGACTCGGCTACCTGCATCGGTTGCGGCGCCTGCGTGGCAGCCTGCAAGAACGGTTCGGCCATGCTCTTCGTTTCGGCCAAAGTCAGCCAGTTCGCCCTCCTGCCCCAGGGTCAGGTTGAGCGCAAACGCCGCGCCAAAGCAATGGTGGCCAAGATGGACGAACTCGGTTTCGGCAACTGCACCAACACCGGTGCCTGCGCCGCCGAGTGCCCCAAGAACATCTCGTTGAGCAACATCGCTCGCCTCAACCGCGAATTCATCAAGGCCAAAGTCAAAGACTGATTCCCTGAATCCCCACGCCCCACATTATATAAAGGCGATGTGTCTCCCGGCACACCGCCTTTATTATTTGTCCGGTAAAAATCTTTGTTCCGGCGGTAACCTTTAGGGAACCATTTCATCAAGATCTCCCCGGGATGCGGCTCCAAGGGTACACGGGTTACGAAATATGGCAAAATGACACAAAAATTCACACATTAACATCTTTTAACAGCTGTTTGACGCATCCCTCGTAGATTTTAAATACTTTTGCATCTATATAACCGCCAAACAGCCAATTCATACATTTCTATAAAAACACCTTAAAATATTAATCGGATGAGAAAATTATTACTCTCACTCTCACTGCTGGTCATAGCGCTCGTGGCGTCGGCTGCCACCGAAACCGCCCTGAGAGTCAATCTCCTGTCAGGCGAACCGGTGACATTCCTCCTCTCAGGGAAGCCCGAGGTTTCGTTTTCCGGCGACAAGTTGCAGATTACCGACAACGCACATCCGGCAGGGATTTTCCTGGAATTCAACAACATAGCTCACCTTGATTTCGCCGAGGTGTCGGCTATCAACAAGAGCACCTTCGATGCCGGTATCATAGTGACTTACGACCGTGGACGCGTTGACTTCGCCAACATTCCCTCAGGCACGGAGGCCTCGGTATTCACCCTCGATGGCCGTTGCGTAAACCGCACAAGCGCCGATGGAAGCTACTCGGTGTCGCTAAGCGACTTTGCCCCGGGCATCTACATCGTGCGCGTCGGCAACATCGTCACCAAAATCCGTCTCTAACCGCTTAAACCACTAAACAATTCATCATGAAGAAGATATATATCCTGGCGCTTGCCGCAGCAGCAGCCATCATCCCCGCGCAGGCTCAGCAGAAAGTAATGCGCATCCATCTCGCCGACGGCACCTCAATAACCCAGCCGGTCAGCAATGTCACAAAAATTACATTCGAAGGTTCCGAGGAGCCGGGGCCAGACGAACCCACCGAAAAGTTGGTTGACCTCGGTCTCTCCGTGAAGTGGGCGACTTACAATATGGGCGCCACACGTCCTTCCGAAGGGGGTAACTTCTACGCTTACGGCGAAATCGAACCCAAGGACGACTACACTATCGACAACTACAAATGGGCGTACTGGGATTACAACGACTGGGACTGCGACCCCTGGGAACAGTACCTCAAGCTCGGCGCCACTATCACCGGCTCGTATTACGATGTGGCCCACATGAAGTGGGGCGACCAGTGGCGTATGCCCACCAAGGCCGAATGCGAGGAGATGCTCAACAACTGCACATGGGAACTCGCCACCGTCGACGGCGTCAAGGGTATCCTCGGCACCTCGACCATCAATGGCAATACAATTTTCTTCCCCTACGCCGGTAACAAGTTCGACGGACAGGCTACCCACCAGGGCACCAACGCATTCCTTTGGACGGCAACGGAATACGAGCAAGACGACATCACCGCAGAAGTCCGCAACTACCGAATGTGCATCGACTCCAACTACCAGCTCGCATCGGGCTACGACTACCCCGAAGTAGGCTTCAACGTCCGCGCCGTCTACGGTCCGGCTCCTGAACCCGCAGCCCCCGAAATCACCGCCCCCACCGCCGAAACCATGGTCGACCTCGGCCTGTCAGTCAAGTGGGCAGCCATGAACCTGGGCGCATCGAGTCCCACCGGCAAAGGTGCATTCTTCTGCTGGGGCGAAACCTGGGAGAAACAGTACTCCCATTCATATAACTACAAGTACTTCAACCCCTACGACGAAACATACGAGGACATCGGCGAAAACATCTGCGGCAACGCGACCTATGACCCCGCCGCAAAATACTGGGGCGACGGATGGCGCATGCCCACAAAGGCCGAACTCGAGGAACTCATCAACAACTGCACCTGGACCTACACCTCGTCGGGCGCTACCGTCACCGGCCCCAACGGCAACTCCATCTTCCTACCGGCCCTGGGCATGATGTCATACAAGGGCCAGCAGGCTCTCGGACGCGGTAGCGAAGAAATCAACTACCTGTCGGGCGAAACAGCCGACGCCACATCTGCAAACTGCTATTCGCTGGTATCCACCCGCAGCGGATACGGTTCAAACTTCGCGACACCGTCGATCAGGACCTGGAGTGCCCGTGCCGGCGGCGTACAGGTTCGTCCAGTTCACGAATAATCCCTCACGGATGCGAGACGCCTGTCGCGCACCTATAAAATAGTTAAGGACGATGTACAGCCACCGACAACCCGGCAACATCGTCCTTAATTTTTCACACGACTTCACTCACCGATAATAATCAATAAAAGAACGAGTATGAAAAGACTCAGTGTTATATGACTGCTTATAAGCCTTGTGGTATTCTCAGGCTATGCCAAGACTTCATCAGACGCCGGCAACAAGGCGCAGGCGACAGCCGCCGACACCCCCTCGACCGACATCAAAGGCGATTGGTTCGCGCAGATTGATATCCCCCAAAACGACCTGACAATCCTTTTGGAATTCAACATCACCGACGGACGAAACTGCGTGGTCACCGGCAAATGGTCAGATACAGTCAATCCGGCCCACACCGAGGAGGAATCGGGCCGCGCCACCTACACATTGGACGGCAACCGACTGACAATCACCTTCCTGAACGCCGACGAAGTCATCGAGACCGACAATGTGTTCGACCTGGTTAACGTCTATGACATCCGGCTTGAGAACGGCAGACTGACCATTGTCGACAACCCGCAGTTCCGCAACGTCGACGTAAATTTCGGCCGCGGATACGACAACCGCGGGTTCGCCAAAATCATTTTCGACGACTGACGCACCGCCCCGTACCCCTTCCGCCGAATCCTCCGGAAACAATCCCCGAACCCTTCGTGAACCACAGCCTGATACCCTTTCCCGGAGGCTCTTGAAAAATGGAATAAAAATGGAATAACCGATTAAAAGGGCGAAAGTTGGGAAAATTGTTTGTGAATGCCACGGATTCTTTGTATATTTGCAGGCTGAAAATTAGGCGTTTGCGTCCCCACGGGTGCGGATGCCCTGTTTCGGCATTTATCAATTCGTTGATAACCAATCATTTACATGAAAAATTAATTAAACAATTCAAATATTTTTATCCAACACATGCAAAGCAAAGGAACCCTCGGAAGCATCATCGCCGGTGTTATCGCGA